>JBIJDL010000323.1:0-7420 GCA_044344195.1 Candidatus Hydrogenedentales bacterium | reverse complement strand
GCCGGAAAACCTCATTCTCATGCCGGGTGAGCGTATCAAGGTACTCGATTTCGGCCTCGCCAAGGCCGTGCAGGAGGAGTTCCTGAAACACGATGCCGACGAGAAACAGCCCAACCAGGTCATTGGCACCCTGGCCTATGCGGCCCCCGAGCAACGCCGCGGCATGACGGTCGACCCCCGCACCGATATCTATTCCGTGGGCCTGGTCTTCCACGAATTGCTGACCCTGCGAACCCCGATGGACGAACCCGTCACCGTGGAGCGCGTCCGGGAAGACGTGGCCCCCTCCCTCCTCATGGTGCTGAAAAAGTCGCTCCATGAAGAGAAAGAACATCGCTGGCAAAACGCCCGGGAATTCCGCCGCGCGCTGGAAGGGGCCTTCAACGAGTCCTACCGGCGGCTGACCGAGCAGATTGAAGTCAATACCGAACGGGGTGCCATCTCCACCGAAAACATGGTGTTCATGGAGGGCGGTAACTTCATCATGGGCAACGACGCCTACCGGGAATCGGCCCCCGAGGCGGAAGTCTATGTGGCCCCCTTCTGGATCGATGCCTATCCCGTTACCGTGAAACAGTTTCAGGCCTATCGGGAGGCCACCGGCGCTCCCGAGCCGAAATACTGGCGGGACCCGAACTACAATGGTCCCGACCAGCCCGTCATCGGCGTGACCTGGCAGGAAGCCCATAAATATGCCGATTGGGCCGGAAAAAGGCTGCCCACCGAGCCGCAGTGGGAATTTGCCGCCCGTGGCAAAGAAAACCGCAAGTACCCCTGGGGCAATCTGTCGCCCGACACGACCCGTTGCAACTATGCGGATTATCTCGGCATGCCGTCGATCGTGACCATGCACGAAGACGGGCGCACGCCGGAAAACGTCTATGATCTGGCTGGCAACGTCATGGAATGGACCCTGGACCCCTTTATCCCTTATAAGAAGATCCGTCAGGAGCCCGACATTATTCTCGATGCGCCCCGACGCGCCGTGCGCGGCGGCTGCTTTAACTCCGCCGCCGACGAACTCCTCACCAGCGTCCGCAGGGGTATCTTCCCGGAATCCCAACTGGCCACCGTGGGTTTTCGCTGCGTGTTGCCGGCGGGATGAAGGAAGGATGAATTCTGAAGGATGAATTCTGAAGGACTCCAGACTCCAGACTATATTTTGCTTTTCCTCCCACGTAAACGATAAGCTGTTCCGATTGTCCGGGCTGCAGAGCGCGACATGGTATCGAAAACCTCCCCTATTCCATCAACCCTAAGGAACACATGAATGAAAAACGCAATGCGCCTGGCCTCCCTTACTGCGGGGGCCGTCGTCATGACCCTGACGATGTCCGCAAACGCGGCTGAAGAAGCTGCCGCCACACCGGCCCCCAGCCTGGAATCCGAAATCTCCAAGGAAAGCTACGCCGTGGGCGCGAATATCGGTCGCAGCATTGCCGAGCCCGGCATCGAACTCGACATGGACGCCTTCCTTGCCGGCTTCAAGGCCGCCTACGCTAAGCAGGAACTGTCCATGAGCATGGAAGAGATCCAGGCCGCGATGATGTCGCTCCAGACCAAGGCCCAGGCCGCGGGTCAGAAGAAAATGGAAGAAGCGGGCTCCACGGCCAAGGCCGAGGGTGAGGCCTACCTCGCCGAGAACGCGAAGAAGGAAGGCGTGAAGGTTACCGAAAGCGGCCTCCAGTACAAGGTCGTCACCGAAGGTACCGGCGCGGTTCCCACCGCCGCAGACACGGTCAAGGTCCACTACACCGGCACCTTCACCAACGGCGAGACCTTTGACAGCTCCGTTGATCGCGGCGAACCCGCCATGTTCGGCGTGACACAGGTCATTAAGGGCTGGACCGAAGCCCTCCAGATGATGAAGGTCGGCTCGAAGTGGCAGCTTGCCATCCCCTCCGATCTGGCCTACGGCCCCGGCCGCGGCTCGATCCCCCCGAACGCCGTGCTGCTGTTCGACGTCGAGCTGATCGAAATCGTGGCGCCCGAGGCGGCCCCGAAGCAGTAATCGAATTGTATGCCCCGAACGGCAGCCGCGGAATGCGCGGCTGCCGTTTTTTGTTCATGGCGTGTACCCGAAGCGGAGTCGAATAATGTTTGGAAAAGCCACGATCACCATCGCCCTGGCCTCTGTCGCATGCATGATTGCCGGCCCCGGCCTCGCGCATGTCGGCCTGTTGCCGCCCCTCGCGGGCCTCGCACTCTTTACCCTGAGCGGATTGATGGGCGTGGCAGCGATCGTGGCATCAGCCATCTCCGCGCTACGCTTTCGCGCGTGGTTTCCCTCCCTGGTGGGCATGCTTGGCTGCCTGCCCCTGATCGCCGTGACTGCGGGCACCATCGACGGACTCCGCTACCCGCCCATCAACGATGTCGCCACCGATCTGGCCGATCCCCCCGCGCTGGCGCACGCCGCAACTCTCCCTGAACTGGCCGGGCGAGATCTGGCTTTTCCCGCCGGGAACGCCGAAGTGGTCGCCGAACATTACCCAGAACTGAAGCCCCTTCGCCTCAAGGAGGCCCCGCTCCAGGTGCACCAGCGCGCGCGCGCCATCGCCGCGTCGAAACCATTCGGCTGGACCATTACAAAAGAGGGCGAAAACTACAGCGGCTTCGAGGCTATCGCCGAAACGCGGCTCTTCAAGTGGAAGGACGACGTGGTCGTCCGCATCCGCCCCGACGGTGACGGGGCTTGCGTGGTGGACCTCCGGTCCCGCTCCCGCGAAGGCAAGGGCGATCTCGGCGCGAACGCCCGACGCATCCGCCACTTCCTGGAAGCACTTCAGGAATAGCGCCGCCGGTTCCGCGCCCAGATGACCGTCGAGGCCGTGCCGTCAAAATGGGCAAGGGGCCGACGCCGCGAAGTCTCTCCGTAGTTGTGGGACTTGGCCACCTGCACCTCGAACTCGGCAGTTTCCAACAGGGCGAGTATCCGGGCAAGCCGCTCCGAACCCAACCCGCCCCCCTGGTGAAACTCGCAGAATATCTGCCCCACGTTTGGGAGCCAGAGCGAGGCCTCCTCAAGCACCTCCCACTCCGCTCCCTCGATATCAAGCTTCAAGAAGTCCACCGGCCCGCGGAGATAGTCGCTCAGGGGCACGCACGGCACCGTGATGGCCGTCACCTCATCACCCAGGCCCGCGCGGCGCTCCACCAGAGACCCCGCCATGCTCCAGTTCTCGGATACATGGAAGGTGGCCTCTCCGCGCGCCGCCGCGAGGGCATAGGGCAGAATCTCCACATCGTCCCAGCCGTTGCGCGACCTGTTCTCCTCCGCGATCACACGAAGGGCCGGATGGGGCTCGAAGGCGGTAATCCGCGCCTGGGGATAGAGTGACTTGAAGTAATAGATCGCCATACCCATGTGGGTGCCGCCGTCAACAATGGTGGGGCGCTCGGAATCGCAGGCGAAGTAGTAGTCCTCGTTAAGCAATATCTCGTGCAGCAGCGTCCACAAGGAATGGCGGCAGGGGAAGCGCAAGGTGCCGTGGGCAAGCCGGACTACATCGCCGTCCGTGATGACATCGAGGATGCGCCCGCGCACGTGCTCGGGCTGCGCGACAAGCTCGATTGAGGCGAGAATGCGCGCATCCAATTCTCCGTAATCCGCAGGCAGGATCGGGCGCAGGCGCTCCCAGGCCTTCCAGAGTTCCAGCATGGCATGGAGCCGGGGCTCGGCCAGCACTTCCTCGTGAAAACCATCCATGCGCGACAGCATTTCCAGGGGGCCCGGGCGGCCCGCGAAGAGCAGCACACGGGCCAGGGCGACCCGATCCGACGCACCAAGGGACGCCAGCACAGGTGCCAGTGCTTCGTTGCCACGCGTCCGGCAGACGTGGCGCAACAATGCAGCGTTGTCCTCAAAGAGTAGTTCCGTCAGCGGGACCCCGTGTTGCGACCGGGCGATCATGGAAAACCACGCCGAATCGCCTTCGAGCATAACCGCCTTTAGCGCGGCGTGGCCGCGCAAAGACAGAATATTCTTGAGCAGACGGTAGTCCTCGTCGAAGAGCAAGGCCTTCAACGGTGCGCACTCCGACACCACCGCCAGCGAACGAAAAAGCTCGGCATCGTTGCGCAGGAAAAGGTGACGGAGGGCCGCGCCGGCACCCGGCAGCCTCATCGCAAGGCTCATGATCCAACCGGCAATACGGCCTGTCATTTTGGAAGTGTCCATGTTGGTTCCCTGTTTGCCCAAGGCTTCGAAGAGGATGGTATCACATGGGAATTCGGCGAATGGACTGGCGCCGCTGGTGCGCCGGGAATTCGCATTTCAGCCAAAGATATTTCGGGGACATGATAGGGGGCTTTCCAGCCCCCGATCAGTGCAACGCAGTTGCACTGGCAAAGTGACTGCGTTTTCATCGGATGCTGAAATTCATAAAAAGGGGGCACGAGTGCCCCCTCTCCATGCTTTCCACAAACTTGTCAGCACCGGAGGGAAACTGCTTCAATGAAGAAAACCAACCGCCGGAGTTTCCCAGTGATTTCCAATTCCATGACCGCACGCCCTGTCATTCTCGCCTGTATCGTCTCCCTTCTGCTCGGTGCCTGCGCCTCGGTGCCGCGCAAGCCCGATCCATCGGAGCCCTTCACCCTCGTGGCCTTCGGCGATTCCACCACGGCCCCGCGCGAGGTGGACGGCAAGCCGCTCCGGGTCTATGCGAATGTTATCCAGGAAGACCTCGTGCGGCGCGGTGTACACGGGACGGTCATTAATGCCGGGGTGGGCGGAAACAACACAGATCAGGCGCGGGCCCGCTTCGAAACCGATGTGCTCGCGCATGATCCGGATCTGGTGATCATCCAGTTCGGACTCAACGATTCCTGCATCGATCTCTGGGATGGCAGGGACCGCCCCCGGATCTCGCGCGAGACCTATGCCGCCAATCTGCGTTTTTTCGTGGAAGCATTGCGAAAAAGGGACTGCGACGTGATCCTCATGACGGCCAATCCCATGCGCTGGACGGAACCCCTCCTCAAGCTCTATGGCAGCGCGCCCTACGACGTGAACGACCCCTGGGGCTTCAACCTGACCAACCGGGAGTATGGCGAGGCGGTCCGGACCCTCGCGTCGGATCTGGACGTGCCGCTGATCGATGTCTATCAGGGGTTCTACGACTATGGCAACGTGGCGGGTCAGGCGGCGGAAGACCTGCTGCTGGACGGGATGCACCCGAATGACCGTGGCCACGCCATGATAGCGGAATGGTTGTTGAAGGAGATGGCGAAGCTGAGACGGGTGCCCTGAGGCACGCTCACTTCCAGCCATCCAGCACCAGGGCGCGCTGCGGCACGCAGAATACGACAAAACGCGAGGCAGCCAGCTCGGGAGCCTTGCCCGCCGCGAGCCAGGCGGGGATTTCCGTGTCCGGCAGGTGCTTCTCCGGCAGGGCCACGGGAAAACCGAGGGCCTTGGAAAGATGCGCCGCAAACGAAGCGCCGCGCAGATGGTGCTGGATTGCGAGGCTGCCCGCTGCAAGCACTGGACTGGCGGCCGCCGGCTGAAAAAGTCGCCCCTGGGCGTCGCGCACGCTCTGCACGGCATGCACCGCTTCCGGTATCGACGTTCGAAATTCGGCGGGCAAGCCGGCGATAAAGCGCTGCTCCAGCGGGATCTCGTCCACCTTCACCGCGTAGGTCTGTCGCTGATCTTCAGGCACCACCAGGCCCATCTCAAGCAGTCGGGGCGCGCACCATTCCGCCAGGGTCTGGAGCGTTGCGCTGGGCAAATCGCCGTCGCCATTCCAGAAAATCGGGGTCCCCGTGGACTTCATCGCCCAGAGCATGGGGACCGGGTCGAGCACCAGCACGTCCTCCGCGAGCATCTGCTCCACAAGAGCCGCATGGGCCGCGAGGTTCACCGGCAGATCGGCGGAGGGGCGGTTGACGGCGTCAAACGAAAGCTGGATGCGCTCGGGCACCGGGATAACCACGAGCTGGATGCCGCGCGCGTTCAGCGCCCGCTCCGCGCGGCGTAGGGCGGCGCGGGCTGGCCCGAAGGCGTCAGGAAGGCACGGGGCGCTGTGACGCTCAAACCAGGCCAGCTCCTCCCGCGTGGTTACGAAATGCCCATAGCCGAGAATGCTATCGCCTTTGGCCCCTTCCTCGCGCAGAATGCGGGCGGCGTTCTTGCGGTTAGGCGCCGTCGCCTCGGTCCAGGCCTCCACGCCTCCGTAGAGCGCCGCCTGATTCCTGATTTGATCCAGGGCTTGATCCACCAGCACACGGCGCGGCGATGCATCCGCAACATTCGCAGGCTCGATTGGTTCCGTGCTTTCTTCCAAGCGCCATGCAGACCAGGTCGCCGTGCCGGGAAAGGTGCTATCGGCGAGGGCATAGCTGGTCAGGATTGTGGGCCCACCAGAACGGGTCGTGAAGGAGCCCTCGAAGCGCGCGGGCGATTCGCCGCGCACCTCGACCACGCTCCGCGCCAAGGTGCGGAGTTGCCCGTCAACCCCTACTTCAACCGCACGGATCGCCGCCGCCAGACCGGTCGTGGCCGATGCGATAACCCCCAGCCGATACTGCGTATCGGGCGCGAGGTTCACCGTAACGCTGAAACCTTCCGCCGCTCCCGCAGCGACGCCGGGGCCCGTCCAGGTCTGGCGCGCGGTGTAGCCCCTGGCGCCGAGGTGGCCGGCCTTCACATCGCGAACCAGGGTGGATTCTGAATTTTCGGCCGGTGCGTAAAAGCCGGTCGGCGCGGGCAGGCCCGCAAACCATTCCTCGAAGTCCCCATTGGGCAACAAAGCGTCCCCGCCGTCAGCCCGCTCCACAGAAATCATGCGCCACGTGCCCGGCGCAAGGGATGGCTGGGCGATGGGCTCAGCGGGCCCGCAGCCCGCGAGAAGGTACAGGCAGAACGCTATGGAGGTAAGGGTGATTCGCATGAGAGACTTTACACTTCGGACACGGGAAATCGCCCTTTCCGCGAAGAATTGGGCTGCTGCTTGAGTGTAAGCCGGGATCGCGATTGATTACAAACCCCGTAACCGTTCACGGGATCACATAGGGACTGACGCGCCCAAGTGAACGGAGTTGAGCCCCGTGATGTTGATTAAAAAGGAGCTTCTTGTAGGAAAGTGAACCATGAAGGGCGTGGCTGTCCTGTCGTCAGGGAGACGCATCAGATACAGCAACGCGCGCGCAATCCGCCCCACTGCCCCTCGATACGGGCACCTTGAACGTTCCAAGTGCACTCGGGTCACAACGGTACAGTCCCGAATGGCACTTACTTAAGCGTAAGTGGCTCTATTTTCTAGGCTTCCGTTTTGCGACACCCTCGGTCGTGGCATCCAGGATCTGTAAGGAGAGCTCGCGCATCTGCTGCGTAATTGCCTCAAGTATTCGATGATTGTCGATTGCTTTCCCGTAGGCCTTTGCCTGGCCTGCGGTCAGGTTGACGGTTACGGTT
>JBIJDL010000322.1:0-7430 GCA_044344195.1 Candidatus Hydrogenedentales bacterium | reverse complement strand
AATATTCTTCGCCGACTTGCCCAGCCTGCCGCGAAAGGTGGCAAAGGTGGGAATCATCTTTTCGAGCTTCTTATAGCCCTTGTCCCACGCGGCGTCGTTTGGAAAGATCAGGGTCAGGTCCCAGGTGTCTTCCAGCTTCACGTCGCTGCGCGGGGGTATCATTTTCTTTTTGGCCATGAGGGGTCCCTTAGGTTGGAGCCGCATTGGGGAAGGGCATAGTATAGGGGAAGCGGTTGACAGTTGACAATGGAACGTCAGTCTGGAGTCCGTAGTCTGGAGGTCTCCGGTCCGATGGCTTCCTCCAGACTCACCCCTCCAGACTCCAGACTCATGTTCACCGCCAACTGTAACTCCCCCCGGCCCTTGCGCTACAATTCCCCGCTCTGCCCCATCTCCAAAATTCACCACAGGACTCGATTTCAGCATGGAAAACACCGACTACCGGGCGCTTATGGCCCGCTTCGACGATATCAAGGTTTTGGCCGTGGGTGACATCTACCTGGACGAAAACGTTTCGGGCCGGGTGGTCGAAGTCAGTCTGGAAGCGCCCATTCCGGTGTTTGAAGTGCTCAAGCGCAAGTACAATCCGGGCGCGGCGGGTAACGCGGCGTGCAACGCCGCCACCCTGGGCGGCAAGGTCACCATGCTGGGCGTCATCGGCGACGACGTGAACGCGGGCATCGTGAAGCGTGAATTTGAGGCGCGCGGCGTGAATACCGACCACATCGTGGTCGATCCCAATCGCGCCACGAGCACCTACGGCAAGCTCCGCGCCGGCGGTCACAACACCCCGACGCAGGAAATTCTCCGCACGGACACGCCGAAGCCGACCCTCATCACAGGCGATGTGGAAGCGCAGGTGGTTGCGAAGATCTATGAGTTGGCCCCGAAGATGAACGCCATCCTCCTCGGGGACCAGGCCGTTTCCACCATCACCGACAAGGTGCTAGCCGCCATCGTGGAGTGCGCGAAGAAATACAACCTGGTGACGGTTGCCGATTCCCGTGCGCGCGCCGGATTTTTCAGCGGCATCGATATTGTCGTCCCGAACGACGCCGAGGCCGGGCGTGCTGCGGGCATCGAAGTGACCGATGCCGACAGCCTCATGAAGGCGGGTAAATTTCTGCTCAACTCCGCAACGAACGCCTTCGTTACCCGCGGGCCCCACGGTATCGAGATCTTCGCGGCCGACGGCACGGTAGAGAACGTGGCTATTCGCCCGGTGAAGGCGGTGGACGTGACCGGTGCGGGCGACACCGTGGCCGCCATGGTGATCCTCGCCCGCGCTGCGGGTGCAAGCCTGCGCGATGCGGCTTTCCTGGGCAATATCGCGGCGGGTATCGCCGTGGAGCAGGAAGGTGTTGTTACCGTCAGCCGCGCTGAAGTGGACGATGTACTCTTTGGCCAGCAGGGCCCGGCCAAGCTGAAGACCGTGCAGCAGCTCCGTCCCATCATGGACAAGCTCAAGTCGGAAGGAAAGAAGGTCGTCTGGACCAACGGCTGCTTCGATATTCTCCATGTGGGCCATATTACCTATCTCATCGCGGCGCGCCGCGAGGGCGACGCCCTTGTGGTGGGGCTCAACACCGACAAGTCCGTGCAGGAAAACAAGGGACCGGGCCGTCCCGTGGTGAACGAGCGAGACCGCGCCACGGTGCTGTCGGCGCTGGAATGCGTGGACTATATCGTGCTCTTCGACGACAAGACCCCCATGCCCTTGCTCGAAGCGCTGGAGCCGGATGTGTACGCCAAGGGGGGCGACTATACCATCGCCACAATCGTGCAGGAAGAGCGTAAGCTGGTGGAGGGCTACGGGGGGAGCATCGCGATCATCCCCGGGGTCGAGGGCCAGAGCACGACGAGTATTATCGAGCGGATTGCGGAGGAGAATAAGTAGGAGAAACGGATCTGAACCGCAAATGGACACCTACCCGCTCGTTAACACGGTCCTCCGTGGTAACGAGGCTGGTGGGTGGTTGCGTTCATTTGCGGGCTCCTCTCCTTCCCCTCCCCATTGGCACGGGCTTTGTGCGCGTGTTAAGCTGTTCCTACTGAAGCAGTGCACAGCATCTTATTCGCTATTCTGAATTCACGATTCACCATTCCCAACCGGAGGCCCGATGCATCCCCACCACGGCGCCGAGACGACCCAGGGTGCTCTTGCCCCGCCGGTATTGCTTGAGGGCGTGGTGAAGCGCATCGTGTTTGAAAGCCCGGAGTCGGGCTTTCTCGTGGGGCGGCTTGATGTGGCGAGTGAGCCGGAGCCGGTTACATTCGTGGGCAATCTCCTCGCCGTGTCCGAGGGTGAAACCGTTCGGCTTACGGGGCGCTGGATCAACGACAAGAAGTTCGGCCCCCAACTTAAGGTGGAGAAGTTCGAGAGTGTCGTGCCGTCCACTATCGACGGCATCGAGAAGTATCTCGCTTCGGGCCTGATTGAGGGCATCGGTCCCACCTATGCGAAGCGGCTGGTCGCGGCCTTTGGCGTGGAGACCCTGCGCATTATCGACGAGGAGCCCCACCGCCTCCAGAAGGTGCCGGGCATCGGGAAGAAGCGGGCCGCGCAGATCCGCGAGGGCTGGGCCTCCCAGCGGGCCGTTCAATCCATCATGATTTTCCTTCAGGGCCACGGTATCACGCCGTCGCAGGCGGTCAAGATTTACCAGGTGTACGGCGACGGCGCGATGGCCATCTTGCGCAGCAATCCTTACCGGTTGGCGGAGGATATTTCGGGGATTTCCTTCAAAGGGGCTGACAAAATCGCGGCGTCCCTGGGCATTGCAAAAGACTCCGAGGCGCGCCTGGAGGCGGGTGTGGCCCACGTGCTCCAGCAGGCCACGGTCTTCGGGCATTTGTATCTTCCCGCCGACCAGCTCGTGGACGACTCCGTGGGTCTGCTGGAGATTGCGCGCGAGCCCGTGGCGGCGGCCCTGGCCCGCGTGGTGGCCGCGGGCAAGATAGTGCGCGATCAAGAGGCCTGCTACACGCCGAAGAACTACGAGGCGGAATCGGGCGCGACGGAATACCTCAAGCGCCTCATCAGCACGCCCTCCGAGAGCATCGAAATCCTGAACATGGACAATGCCCTGAAATGGGCGCAGAAAAAGCTGAAGATCGAGTTGGCCGAAGAGCAGCAGGAGGCCATCCGCACCGGGCTCGCGTCGAAGGTCATGGTCATTACCGGTGGCCCCGGCACCGGCAAGACGACGGTTATCAACAGCCTGCTGGCGATTCTCGACAAGAAAAACGTGTCCTACCAGCTCGCCGCGCCCACGGGCCGCGCGGCCAAGCGGGTGGAGGAGGCCACAGGCCGTGAGGCGCGCACCATTCACCGCCTGCTGGAATTCAGCCCGAAGTTTGGCAGTTTCACCCGCTGCGAGACGGACCCGATCCTCACCGACCTGATTATCATCGACGAAGCCTCTATGCTGGACATGCAGTTGATGTACTCACTGGTGAAGGCCATTCCGCCCTTTTCGCGGTTGATTCTCGTGGGCGATATCGACCAGCTTCCGTCGGTGGGTGCGGGCAATGTGCTCATGGACGTTATTGCGAGCCAGGTGGTGCCCGTCGTGACGCTGAAAACCATCTTCCGCCAGGCGGAACAGAGCGGCATCGTGGTGAACGCCCACCGGATCAACACGGGACAACATCCCCAGTTCAACACGGAAGATTTCTTCATCATCGACCGTCCCCAGCCCGAGCGTGCGCTGGAGACCATCGTGGAGATCGTAACCGAGCGCCTGCCGAAGAAATTCGGCCTCGACCCGATTCGTGACATCCAGGTGCTCAGCCCCATGCGGCGCGGCGAGACGGGCATGATCCGGGTGAACGAAGCGCTCCAGGCGGCCCTGAACCCCAACGGCAAGCCCATCGCCAAGCACGACCTCCGCGACGGCGACAAGGTGATGCAATTGCGCAACAACTACGAGCTCGATGTGTACAACGGCGACGTGGGCGTAATCTCCCGGGTGGATGAGGCGGCCCTGGAGGTGGAGGTGGCTTATGACGACCAGCGCCGTGTGCTCTACGGCTTCGACGAGCTCGACGACCTTGGCCTGGCCTACGCCATGACGGTCCACAAGTCGCAGGGCAGCGAATACCCCGCCGTGGTGATCCCCATGTTGAGCCAGCACTACATGATGCTCCAGCGGAATGTGCTCTACACCGCCATCACGCGGGGGAAGAAGATCGTGGTGATCGTGGGCGAGGAGAAGGCGATTGCGATGGCCGTGCGGAACAGCCAGATCACGCGACGGAACACGTTGCTCGCGGAGCGGCTGCGGAATAGGCGGTAAGGGAGGAGACGTGGACGAAGTGGACTTGGTGGACAGGATGGACAAGGTGGACAGGATTCGCATGGGTGACATTTGTTCACTCTGTCCACCAAGTCCACTTCGTCCACTCTGTCCACGCCTCCAACCTCCTTTTGCTCCATCCCCCCTCTCCAGAGTAAAATCTTGAAGTGGCCTGCGCCTCCGCGCGGCCCCCAATTGTAGAGAGCCGGGAAACCTTTACCTATGACCTTCTCGAAGTACCGATTGAGTTCAGTTGCGTGCTCCTTTGCCGCTAGCCTTTCCCTTGCAGTTCCGGCTTTGGCCGACCCGGTGCAATTTTTTGAGAACGAAGTCCGGCCCATTCTTGCCGAGCATTGTTACGGGTGTCATGGGCCGGAGAAGCAGAAGTCCGATCTGCGCCTTGATTCCGCCGCCGCCATGCTCCAAGGCGCGTCGCGTGGCCCTGTGGTTAAGGCGGGTGATCCGGCGAGCCTTCTTTTTACGGTGCTTGGCTATACCGGCGAGGTCAAGATGCCGCCGGATGGGAAATTGCCCGACGAGAAGATAGCGGTGCTCCAGAAGTGGGTGGCGGATGGGGCGGTCTGGCCGGACTATGGTGATGCCGCGAAGACGGCGGCCAAGCCCGCCGGGATTGACTTGGAAGCCGGGCGCAAGCATTGGGCCTATCAGCCCATTTCAAAGCCCGCAACGCCTGTTGTGGCCAATGCGGCGTGGGTGAAAACGGACATTGACGCGTTCATTTTGAATCACATCGAAGGGGCAGGACTCCAGCCCGCGGCCCAGGCCGACAAGCGCACCCTGATACGTCGCGCCACCTACGATCTTACCGGCCTTCCGCCGAAACCCGAAGAGGTCAGCGCCTTCCTGGCGGATGAATCGCCCGAGGCCTATGACAAGCTCATCGAGCGACTTCTCGCTTCGCCCCAGTATGGCGAGCGCTGGGGACGCCATTGGCTTGACGTGGTGCGCTACACGGATTCCTTCGATTCCCGCGCAACGCCCGCCACGGACCCTGTGGAGGTCTGGCGCTACCGGGACTGGGTCGTGAATTCCGTCAACGCCGACATGCCCTACGATCAGTTCCTGCGCTATCAGATCGCGGGCGACCTCATTCCCGCGCCGGACGGCGGCTACAACCGCGACGGCCTCGTGGCCACGGGTATGCTCGCCATCGGAAACTGGCCCCAGGGCGATGCCGACAAGGAGAAGATGGTCTCCGATATCGTGGACGATCAGATCGACGTGGTTTCCCGAGGCCTCCTTGGGTCGACCCTGGCCTGCGCGCGTTGCCACGATCACAAATTCGATCCTTTTACGACCCAGGACTACTACGCCCTCGCCGGTATTTTCTACAGCACGAGTATTCTGCCGGGACCGGGCGCGAAGACCGAGGGCTCGCCTATTTTGCATTTGCCCCTGGCGTCGAAGGAAGAGATCGCCCAGCGCGCGGCGGATCAGCAGCAGGCCGAGGCGCTCCGCGCCGAGAGGGCGACGCTGTTGCGCGAGGCCCAGGTGCAGTGGGTGAAACAAGAGTCGGCCCGCGCCGCCGACTATCTCCTGGCCGCTTCCGCATCACCGGGGGTTGACCCCGCCACCTTGAATCCTCAGGTGGTCGAGCGCTGGACGCGCTTCGTCAACCAGACAGGCTTCGCGCTGATGAATCGTGTGACCCCCGGTATTCATGGCAAGGCCGGACTTCTCGGGCGCGTTGGCACGGAGGACATGCCCGCCGCCGCCGCCAATACCAGTGACGAGGAAATGAAGTACCTTTCCATCACCCAGCCCCCGCGATCGATCATCGTCCATCCCGCGCCGGTTATTCCCGTGGAAGTGGCGTGGCGGAGCCCCGAGGCTGTCAGCGGTACTGTTACGGCGCGCGTGGCCGATGCGGACGCTTCCTGCGGCGATGGCGTCGCCTGGAAACTCATCAGCCGCCGGAGCGGTCAGGACGCGATCCTGCGCGAGGGCATGGTGGCGAATGGGGGAGCGGTCGATGTGACGCTCGATGCGCTCCTCGATTTTGACGCCGGTGACTTCGTCATCCTTCGCATCGATCCCGCCATGGGACACGCCTGCGACAGCACCGTGGTGGACTTGACGATTACGCCCGCCGGCTTACCCGCGTGGAATCTCTCCAGCGAGGTCGTTCCACAATTTGAATTGGGCAACCCCTGGCCCGATGCCGCGGGGCGTCCAGACGTGTGGTGGCTCGCGGAGTCCCGCGCGGGGCTGGCACCCGATTCGATATTGTTCTCCCCCTGGACGACGGCGAAGGCCGAGGTGGCCTCGGGCGCGCGGCCCGCAGAAGCCCTGCGCGACGCGGCCCGCCTGGTGCAGGCGGCGGCATTGCAGCCCGCCGAAGGCGCCATGGCGGAGTACCTGGCGAAGTTTCTTGGCGAGGCAGGACCCTTCTGGATCGAGGCCCCGCCGGTTGAGCAGAACCCGCGCTTGACCGAGATTGAATTGGCCCTGGCACCGCTGGACGCGCGTCTGGCGAAGTCCATCGATCTCGCCGTGGGCATCCAGGAAGGTGGCGTGCCCAACACGCCCTATTCGGGCATCCGCGATGTGAAGGTACACAAGCGCGGCAGCTATGCCAACCTCGGCGACCTCGTGCCCCGGCGTATGCCCGTGGTGCTTGCGGGCGAGGTTCAGCCGACGGTGGGCACGGGCAGCGGCCGCCTGGAACTGGCCGACTGGGTCGCCAGCAAGAGCAATCCCCTCGCCGCCCGGGTGATGGTGAATCGGGTATGGATGCTCCACTTCGGCCAGGGGCTCGTGCGCACGCCGGGCGACTTCGGCAAGCAGGGCATGCCCCCGACCCATCCGGAGCTGCTGGACTATCTCGCCAGCGAGTTCATCGAATCCGGCTGGAGTCTCAAGCACCTCCACCGGATCATGATGGGATCGGCGACCTATCAGCAAGCCTCCGGCGGCAACGCCCTTTCGGCGTCCAAGGATCCGGAGAACCAGTTCTTCGCCCGCATGAACCGGCGCAAGATCGAGGCCGAGGCCGTGCGCGACAGTATCCTTGCGGCGTCGGGTCGCCTGGACTTGACCATGGGCGGATTGGCGGTAACGGATATCGCCGCGCCCCGGCGGACACTCTATCTGCGGACCGTGCGGTCGAAC
>JBIJDL010000321.1:0-7432 GCA_044344195.1 Candidatus Hydrogenedentales bacterium | reverse complement strand
TGGAGGGGGGGGGGGGCTATTGGGGGTCGAAGCACGCCGTCGTCCCTTCACCCACAAGCTTCGTCGCAAACTCCTGCGCGTGTGGGTGGCACCCGTGGTGTGTCTTCGCGGAGTGGGAGGTTACGCGAAGGAGGCGACGACCAAATCACCGCGGACTTCTTCCAGGCGCACGGGGCGGATCTGGTTTTCGAGATCTTGTTCGCTTTTTGCGGCGACGCGGGTGTAGTTGCTGGTGTAGCCCGTCCAGTAGCCGTCCTGGGCTTGCTCGAAGAGGACTTGGTGGATTTGGCCGATCTGGTGTTCGCAGAACATAGTTGTCTTTTCGGCGCTTAGTTTTCTCAGGCGGGCACCGCGTTCGTTGATGACGGGGCCGGGGACTTTGTTGGGGATTCTTACGGAGGCTGTGCCGGAGCGTTCGGAGTATTTGAAGACGTGGGCGTAGAAGAGGGGGCTTTTCCAGAGGGTGTCGCAGGTGTCCTGGAAGTTTTGTTCGGTTTCGCCGGGGAAGCCGACGAGGATGTCGGTGCCGATGCCGATGCCGGGGGCGGCTTCGTGGGCCTGGAAGATGAAGTCGAGGAATTCTTCGCGGGTGTATTTGCGGCGCATGGCGGTGAGGATGTCGTTGGAGCCGGCCTGCATGGGGATGTGGAGGTAGGGGAGGAGGGCGTGGGCCGGGTCGTTCATGCGGTCGAAGAGTTCGAGGGGGATGGTGGTGGGTTCGATGGAGCTGATGCGAATGCGGTGGAGGCCGTCGATGGTGTTGAGGGCGTCGACGATGTGGAGGATGTTGCGCCCTTCCAAATCATAGGTGCCGATGTTGACGCCGGTGAGGATGATCTCTTTCGCGCCGCGCTCGACTAAGCTGCGGGCTTCGCTGAGGAGGTTGTCCCATTCGCGGGCGCGTGCGCGGCCTCGTGCGAAGGGGATGAGGCAGAAGGTACACATGAAGTCGCAGCCGTCTTGCACTTTGAGGTTGGCGCGTCGGCTGAGGGGGCTGTCTTCGCCGCCGAAGTCGATGGAGAAATCGTCGCGGTCGATGCGGTCGCGGACGATGAGGGCCTTCTCGTTTTTTCCGGCCTTGACGTAATCCAGGACGTTCATCTTTTCCTGGTTGCCGATGATGAGGTCGACGCCGGGGATGGCGGCGAGGGTGCCCGCGCCCATCTGGGCATAGCAGCCGATGACGGCGGTGTAGGCGCCGGGATTGTTGCGGATGAACTGGCGCACGAGCTTGCGCGACTTGGTGTCGGCTTCGTTGGTGACGGTGCAGGTATTGACGATGGCGAGGTCGGCGGCTTCGCCGAAGGGCACGAGGGTGTAGCCGTCTTCCCGGAGTTTTTCTTCGAGGATGGCGGATTCGGACTGGTTAAGGCGGCAGCCGAGGGTGTGGACGGAGGCTTTTTTAGTTGATAGTTGATAGTTGATAGTTGACATAGGGGGTAACTGGACTCGCGTTTGTTCCGCGGAGCGGAACGGTATGCATTACCACGGAGGACCGTGGTAACGAGGTTCTAAATCACAGCCGGGACGGCTGTGCCACATTCTTTTCACCCTTCACCCATCACCCTTCAGCCTTCTTCCACCTGATTCAGCACCCAGTTCGTGAGCAGTCTTACGCCGAAGCCGGTGGCGTGGTCCGTACTCCAGTAGGGGATGTTTTTTACGCCCCAGGCGGTGCCTGCGATGTCGAGGTGAGCCCAGGGGGTGTCGCCTACGAATTCTTTGAGGAAGGCCGCCGCGCTGATGGCGCCGCCTTCGCGGGGTCCTATGTTGCAGAGGTCGGCGTGGGTGCCCTCGATGAGTTTTTCGTAGTCGGGCCAGAGGGGCAGTTGCCAGAGGCGCTCGCCGGTGGCGTTGCCCGCGGCGATGAGTGAATCGGCGAGTTCCTGGTTGTTGGTGAAGAGGCCGGCGGCGTAAAAGCCCAAGGCGACGACGCAGGCGCCGGTGAGGGTGGCGGCGTCGACCATGGCGGCGGGCTTGTATTTGTCCACGGCGTAGGCCATGGCGTCGGCGAGGATGAGGCGGCCTTCGGCGTCGGTGTTGTGGACCTCGATGGTCTTGCCGTTATAGGCGCGGACGATGTCGCCGGGGCGCTGGGCGGCGTCGCCGGTCATGTTTTCGGCGGCGGGCACGACTGCGATGACGTTGATGGCGGGGCGCAGTTCGGCGAGAGTCATGAAGGCGCAGAGGACGGCGGCCGCGCCGCACATGTCGTATTTCATTTCGTGCATGCTGGCGGCGGGCTTGATGCTGATGCCGCCGGTGTCGAAGGTGACGCCTTTGCCAACGAGGGCGACGGTCTTAACGTCGTCGCTGTAGTGGTGCTCCAGGATGATGAGGCGCGGGGGCTGTGCGCTGCCGCGGGCGACGCCGAGGAGGGCGTTCATGCCGAGGGCTTCCATTTCTTCCGGGCCGAAGACGGTGCACTTTGCGCCGGATTCCTTAGCGATACCCTGGGCGAATTCAGCGAGGGCGATGGGCGTCATTTCATTGGGGGCGGTATTCGCCAGATGGCGCGCGCCATTCGCGCTGAGGCATGCGAGCACGCCGAGCTGGAGGCTGGAAAGTAGCGGGGTGATCTGGACGCCCTTGTCGGTGATGACGGTGGCGGTTTTCACCTTGACGGGGGCATCGGCGGCGTCGGGGGCCTTCTTGTACACGTCGAAAGAGTACTGGCCGAGGACCAGACCTTCGAGGAGGGGCAGGGGCGGCACGCTGGCGTGGCGGGAGACGTCGAAGTAGGCGTGGCTCACGCGGTGCTGCTTGAGCAGTTCGGCGGCCTTGCCACCACAGCGGCGGAGAATTTCGTCTTCGAACTTTTCCTTGGGCCCGAGGCCGACGACGAGTACGCCCTGGTAGGCGCTGTTCGGCGTGGCGACGTAGTAGCAACTCTGGGCCTTGCCCGCGAAGACGCCTTTGTCCGCCAGGGTCTGGAGGAGTTCGTCATCCTTTTCGTTCAGCAGGCTGCTGTCGAGGGGGAAGGCCTTTTCGAAGAGGGGAATGATCAGGCAGGATTCTTCTTCGACGACGGTGCAACTATCGAAAGGGACTACTTCTACGTTCATTGGATGCCTCGTATTTGGTGAATCAGCGCCACGGGCGCGCGAGCTTTGATTTATAGGACCGATTGGACGGATAGGACCGATTTTTCATGATCGGAAAGTCTGGTATTGTAGCAGGTTCGGGAGGTCAGGTGCCTGCTGGAATGATCGGCAGCACCACGTGCGAGGGATGGGGCGAATCGTGCAACATAATGGGAAGGCTAAGCCACGTTGGTGCACGTTTTCGTTTGAAGTCGCCATACAACTTCGCTGCGTTCTTTACTAGACTGCTCAAATGTACTGATCCGACGTCTACGGTTACTTCCACTCGTTCCCAAGCTCTGCTTGGGAATGCAGCTCCCGGAGCTCCGCCCCGAAGGCACTGAGGCATCCGAGGTCCACCTCACAGGTGTAGCGCGCCTCGACCTGGTACTCTTGAGTAGCTCCATTGGCTTGCCCCCGTCTGTGAAGCGGAGCTCCACGCACTGCATTCCCAAGCGGAGCTTGGGAACGAGGTAAATAATTCGTGGTTGTCGAGAATTTAACCAAGCGGACCAACGGAGGTTAGGCATTCCTGCCTGACCCAAAGCCTGCTTTCACCACCGGCAGGCCATTTGTAGTCCTTTGCCGACCAAGGTGGTGCGCAACAGAGAAACGGGCCTCTTTAAATTCAGGCGGGCGTCTGGTCAGGCAGGAATGCCTAACCTCCGTTGGCGCTCGTTTCTGTTTCAGGTACCGATACAACCTCTTGGAGCTGCTTCACTCGGCTAAACGGTTATACGATTTGAAATTCCCGAACCCGTCTCGTAGACTGCGTTGAAATTGGGCCGCGTATTTGTTCATCTGGGGACTTCCCGGGCCAAACCGGTCTGGCTGCGGCATCCATGTATTGAGGGAGAGGGAATTTGACCACTGAAGCCGATCATCCGTGCGCGAGCCGGGAAAACATCGAAGCCTTCGTAAAACGCTGGAAAGCCTCCGGGGCGGCGGAGCGGGCCAACTGCCAACTCTTTCTGGCCGAACTCTGCGATCTCCTCCACACGCCGCGCCCGGAACCCGCCACGCCCCACGATGGGGACAACGCCTACGTCTTCGAGCGGAGCGTGACCTTCAACAACGGCGACGGCACGACCAGTCCGGGCCGCATCGACCTCTACAAGCGCGGTTGCTTCGTCCTGGAGGCCAAACAGGGCGCGGTCCGATTCAGGCTGAGACAACACAAGTGGAACTTACGGGAAGTGATCTGAAAGAGCCAATACGCCCCTAAACTATCTCGCTCTGGGAACGGACAAGACACCTTGGATGCAACAGTTTATGACTGATCTACAAGAAAAGCTCCGACAGCACTTCGGCTTTGACCATTTTCTTAAAGGGCAAGAGGAGGTAATAAGTCGGCTGCTTCAAGGCAAATCGGTATTGGCCGTTTTTCCAACCGGTGCTGGTAAGAGCATCTGCTACCAGTTGCCGGCGCTCTTGTTTGAAGGCCTGACAGTTGTAGTCTCTCCGCTAATTGCACTAATGAAGGACCAGATTGATTTCTTGACTGGACATGGAGTTCAAGCCGCGCGCTTGGACTCAACGTTGTCTCATAGCGATTACCTTAGAATCTATAGAGACCTTAATTCTGGCGTACTGAAATTGTTGTACATTTCCCCCGAGCGATTGAGTAATGAGCGCTTCTTGCAGACTATTGCCAGAATTCCAATATCACTAGTAGCAATCGATGAAGCGCATTGCATTTCAGAGTGGGGACACAACTTTCGCCCAGACTACTTGAAAATTGCCTTTTTGGTTCGAGAGTTGAAAGTGCCACGCGTGTTGGCGTTGACTGCTACGGCCACACCATACATTGCAGGCGAAGTCCGCGCGTTATTGGGCATAGAGGATGTGGACGAAGTGCGCACAGGGTTTTACCGTCCCAACCTAAACCTTCATGTTGTTCCCTGTAACTCGTATTCAAAGGATCAAACGCTCCTTTCCCGGATGAGAAGTCGCCCGCAGGGTCCGTCGATTGTCTATGTAACTTTGAGAGACACTGCTGACGAAGTAGCCGAATTCTTGTCGCAGCATGGTGTATGCGCTCTTGCTTATCATGCAGGTATGGATCGAGATACACGCTCAAAAATTCAGGAAAGGTTCATGGCCTCGAGTGACGATGTAATTGTAGCTACAATCGCATTCGGCATGGGTGTAGACAAGTCAAACATAAGATCCATCTATCATTACAATTTACCTAAGTCCCTGGAGTCCTATAGTCAGGAGATCGGACGGGCGGGACGAGATGGGAAATTGTCAGTTTGTGAAATGCTGGCTTGCGACGATGACGCGCAAACACACAGGGTTTTTGCACGTGGAGATCGACCTTGTCCGATAAAAGTGGATTCTTTGACGCGTCGTCTGCTTGAGGCCGGAGATTTATTCGAATTCTCTGAGTCACAACTATCAGCCGCGTACAATATGGGCTCCAGCGCAAAAGTATTGCTATCTTACTTGGAACTTGACGGAATCATAAAATCCGTGGGTCACATCTACACCGAGTATAAGTGTCGCATAGACCATTCCGACCCTGATATAAATGCCCTAGTCAGCGGTTCCGAAAAGGAGTCCTTGACAGAGATCTTCGCACATGGGAAGAATGGGCCCAAATGGACTACCCTCAATGTTGATCAGGTTAGTGACGTTATGGACACTGACCGAAAAAAGATAGTCTCCACCCTAACGTATTTTGAGTCACACGGTTTTCTCGAACTGCAAACTAAAGGTCCGAGACAAAGGTATCGTCGGCTTCCGCACAACGTGAGCATAGAATCGATTGTTGAGCGAATGAACCAACGATTCAAGCAGCGTGAAGCCTACAGCATCGCAAGAATACGTAGAGTTCTGGCATACGTTCACCAGAAGGGGTGTCGTACAAAATGCCTGGTCAACTACTTTGGCGAACCGTTCGACAAATGTGGGCATTGTGATCGATGCAACCTCGGGTAGTCAATTGTCTGGTTTCTGATAGTGACTTCCACTCTCCCCAAGGGAAAAGTCACAACACCTAACTTGACAGTATCCTTTTGGGGACGCTTGGCCCATCCACAGGACATGCCCCCTAGAGAAACAAAGTAAAGAGGGACAGTCACGTATATTGACATTCACGAGACGCCCTGCCATGCTCGCCTCGTGCCCAGACTTGCCCGAATTGTGGTGCCCGGCGGGGGAACAACCGCCAGGACGTCTTCTTTTAGGAGGACGACTGGAAAGTGTACTTCGGCTTCTTGCGCGAGTACGCCGAGCGCTCTCGCTTTGCCCGTCATGGCTTTTGCCTGATGACAAATCCGCCTGAGTGCTTGAAGGGCGCCAACGTGGCTTAGCCTTCCAGGCTGAGACAAGGCGCGCTTCGATTTCAAATCGCTCCTGGATTTTGCGCTTTGGCTGTGAGAATGGGCACACAAAATCGGCGTGGCCGTTCGGCGAAGTGAGGCACCACAAGTCGGACTGAGCGCATCGGGTGGGAAGTGTGCGTTCACCCGAAGGCGATCGCGGCCGCCGAGGAACGTCAGGGCAAGATTCGGTGGTTGCGGCCCGAGTACCAGTGTCCCGGAGGGACGGCGACGCAGACCGAGTCCGTGGAAGGGTTGGCCGTCGCGGCGGTGGAGGCGCAGGCGCCCACGAAGCGCGCCTGGCCCAATGGCCTGGCGGAGCAGGCCCAATCCGTGCGCGGCGCCCTGGCCGCTTTCAACGGCCCCGCCACGGCGGAGCACGTCGCCCGAAGTTTCACCCGCGCCCGCACCGAGCGCGTGGTGGAGATGCTGGAAACGCTGGCGTCGCTGGGACAATGCCGTGCGCTGGAGGATGGGCGCTACGTGGCGTGAGCGAGAAAATTGGACGTGTCTAACAGGGGGTTGACCATTCCTGGTCGACACAAGGCCCACGCCAAGTTCCACAGGGCACGTGATGCTGTTCAGGTGATGTGAAATTATCAGCTTCTTTCTTTGGTACTTCCCGCCCGTTCGCCCTAAGCGGCGGCGGGCGCGAATATTACGGCACACTTTGTGTCGACCAGGAATGGTCAACCCCCTGGTGGAGGCGCAGGTGCCCACGAAGCGCGCCTGGCCCAACGGCCTGGCGGAACAGGCCCAATCCGTGCGCGGCGCCCTGGCCGCCTTCAACGGCCCCGCCACGGCGGAGCACGTCGCCCGAAGCTTCACCCGCGCCCGCACCGAGCGCGTGGTGGAGTTGCTGGAAACGCTGGCGTCGCTGGGCCAATGCCGGGCCCTGGAAGATGGGCGCTACGTGGCGTGAGAAATCAAGAGGAACGGAGGGCCAAGGATCTCGGACATTCCTGTCCGAGGCAAAGTGAACTCCGGTTTGAAAATGTACGTATTAGGTGTAGGAACGCTTGG
>JBIJDL010000388.1:0-6245 GCA_044344195.1 Candidatus Hydrogenedentales bacterium | reverse complement strand
CCGCCAGCGGCGCATCCGGCGGCGAAGGCCTGGAGTTTGCCGCGCTGCAGAACAGGATCGCCGGACGACCGTCCCTCTGGCGGGAATTAATCGCCGCGCCCGAGGCACCGCCAGAAGCGCCTGCAGTGAACGCGGGCCCGAGCGCACCCAATCTGGCGGATCGCTTGAAGGATGTATCGATGGGCCGAGGGCAAATCGGGACAAACAAGATCCGCGTCCACACGCCCGACGCGCCCGAGGGGCAATGGATGTCGATCGGCACCGCGATCAACGGATGCACGCTCGACTCGTTCACGCGCGACGAGGCGATTTTTACCTATGATTGGAAAGAGGGCGGGAAGAAGCTTTCCATCGCCCTGCCGCGACCCTGAGAGCGCAGGCGGGTGGTGATATTTGTGTTCCGGCACTTGTGCCCATGTGTGTTAGAATCCCGAATCGAATCGGGTGGTCGGAGCGAGCCGGAATCGACCTTCGGGAGAGTGGCTCTTTGGGTGTGGATTTCCTATGAATGTGATGCGCAGTCGAATCGCGATGTGGGCGCTTGTTGGCGTGCTGCTCTGCACCAGCAGCGTGCGGGCTCAGGAACAATCCCCCACGTCGCCCCGCCCCCGGCCGGGCGTCCCCGCGGAGGAGCCGCAGGCCGAACCCGGCCGCACTCCCACAGAAAACGACACCCATTCCAGATTCAGCGATGACGGTGGCCGCTTCGGGGCGTCTCGGGAAAAGGCCCCCGCCGAGGGCGCGCAAAAAGACGGAAAAACACCTGCGATTCGCCATACGCGCGAGACAGCGGCTGAGATCCCGGCGGCGGTCAAGAGCCGCGTAGTGACGGGGCGCGATCAGAGCGAGAAGTCGCAGCCACGGGGGCTCGTAAACGGCGGCCCGAGCGCCACGCCGTCCAGTGGGGTGGCTCCCCAGGACCTTTCGAGGCCGACAGTTGCTGCAGGCAATGCCGACGAGTCCGCCACCGCCTTTGAACCGATTCTTGAACGCGAAGTCGAATACGGCCCCCTGCCCGAGGGCGGCGAAGTCCTGCTGGACCTCATGGGACCCAAAACGGTTCCCGAGTTCATGGAAGATATTCGCGTGGCCACCCTGTGGAACATCCTGATCTCCGAAGAGGTCCGGGAGAAGACCCTCGAATTCTGGATCACCGAAGCAACGCCGCAGCAGGCCATGGAAATCCTGAAGTTTCACGACATCTACTACGAGTACGATCCCGAATCAAAATACCTCTACATCATGTCCGTCGAAGAATGGCAGCGCAAGCAGTTCGGCAAGGTCGAGGAGCACAAGTTCGTCCTGAAGCACGCCGAAAACGAAACCATCGAACCCCTGCTGGCCGCCATGCTTTCGAGCACGGGGCGACTCGTGGCCGATGCGCGGACGCGGCACATCTATGTGTGGGACACGCCGGACAACCTGGCCCTGATGGAGAAGGCGGTGGCCGAGCTCGATGTGCCCCTCCAGAAGCGCGAGTATAAAGTCGAATTTGCCGAGTTCGCCGATCTCGAAGCGGCCTTCACTTCGATGCTCAGCCCGGCCGGCAGTCTGCTTCCCGACAGCCGTACCAATACCCTCATCGTCTGGGACCAGTCCAATGTCCTGGAGCGCATGGACGGCGCGCTGGAGTCCCTGGACATCCCGGTTCAATCGAAGACCTTCTACATGAGCCACGTGCAGGCGGAGGACATGCTCGACTACCTCGAAGTGATGGTATCGGAGCGGGGCGTCATCCAGGTGGACCCGCGCTACAATGCCATCATCGTGACCGATCTCCCCGGACGGATGGAGACCATCGCCGAAACCCTGAAGACGCTGGACCAGGCCCTCGACACGCGCACGTGGGTCATTGACTATGCCGACCTTGAGTTCCTGGCGGATCAGATCGAGTCAAAGATCCCTGCGGAGATGGGCGAGATCGTGGTCCAGGAAGACGTGCACCAGATCACCGTCACCGGCATCCCCTCGCGGTTGGACGAAATTGACAAGCTCATCACCGCGTGGGACGTGCAGCGGAAGCAGGTACAGATCGAGGCCTTTATCGTGGAAGTGGGCAGCGATGTGGAGCGTGAGTTCAACATCAACTGGTCGTACTTCGGTTCGAACGGCCAGTCGCCCATTTTCTTCGATGGCGGCAACGGCTTCAATCCCGAAGGGGGCAACCTGAACATAGGCCAATTGCCCTACACCGTGCCGCTCTATGGCGCGCTGGAGCTCGATGACAACGGCCAGATCGTGCGACCCATCGTGACGAATACGGAAGGGGAGAACGTCATCGACCGCGTTGCGGGTAACAATCTGGCCGTCACCCTGGAATACCTCGACAAGCAGAACAAGGCTACCGTGTTGTCGTCGCCCCGGGTCGCCGTGCAGGATGGCGAAGAGGCGAGCTTCGAGAACAAGACCGAGGTGCCCTTCGTCTCCGCCACAACCTTCTTCAGCAACAACTCGGTGAATGATTTCGGGAACACCAACAACACGAACCGCGTGGAGTTTATCGACGTCGGCACCATACTTCGCGTGCTGCCGCGCATCACCACGAAGGACAATATCCTCCTCGATATCAGCGCGGAGGACAGCACCTTTGTCGAGGTGCGCGTACTCGCGAACGATCTTGAGTCCACCGTGCCGCAGAAGACCTTGCGAAAAGCAGAAACCCAGTTGCGCATCCAGTCCGGCGACACCGTGGTGCTCGGTGGCCTGCGCCGCGATCGTTCGGGCAAGACCGAAACCCGCACTCCGATCCTGGGGGACCTTCCGGGGATAGGGCGTATTTTCCGCTATCCCAACAAGAAATCCGAGAAGAGTTCGCTGTTGATTTTCATCACGCCCACCATCGTCGATGAGTTCACCGATCCCCAGGCGTCTATCCTCGCCTCGGCCGAGGAATCCATCGCCGAAGAGCACCGCCACAACCAGAAGAATCTTTGGGGCCGGATTGCGGACACGGTATCGAAAAATGAGAATGAGTTGATCATCGGCGTCGGCCAGAGTGGCGACATCCGGGCCGAGGGAGAGCGGGCCACGGTGGAAGAACTGCGCACGCTCTTCGAAGAGGCCCCGGCGGATGTCATTGTGGTCCTGCGTCGCCACCCCCGCGCGCCGGCCGAGATCACGACCGCGATCACGGAGCTGGCCCTGGAGCTGGAGCGGAAATTCGAAGAGGACGACGATTTCGTCCCGCTGGTGCCCCGCTATCCAGAGGAAGCGAAAGAATCAAGCCTGGTCGGTGCAACGCCGTAGGAATGGCAGTGAATCCCCCCCCTTTCCTTCCGTGAAATTCCGTGTATTTCCGTGGTCAAATATTTTTTCCACCACGGAAATACACGGAATTTCACGGAAAATTTAACAAGAGTGAATCGAATCGACTTGCCGTCAAAAGCAACGCGCCCGGCATCTCCGAAGAGGTACCGGGCGCGATAATAGCTAACTATTCCGACGCGTCGGTTCAGGAACCGGCAGCGGCCAAGGCGGCCTTGCGGCTGCCACGGGGATACTTGATGAACTTGCCGGCCTTGATGTAGCGCGCGCAAACCTTCACCTTGTGTACCCGGCCATTTTCATCGACCACGCGGATCGTCTGAAGATTCGGCTTCCAGCGGCGCTTGGAAATGCCGGTCACGTTAAGACCGATACCGCCGCCCTTCTTCGCTTTACCGCGACGTACGACCGTGTTGCCCGTGTGGGGGCGCTTACCGCTATATTCACATACGTTTGCCATTGTTATCTCCTTCTCTTGAACAAGCGCCGCAGGCCAATTCACCAGTTTTTCTGGCACCAGCAGCCCGGATGTTCATGCACTGCGTCACGCAGCGCGGTTTCAATACTCGTAAGAGCCCGTGCAGGACACGGCATACCCTGCACAGACCTGCAACTTTCGTAAATGCGTTGGGATTACCCCAATGGGCGTGGTATACTGCGCCCATCAAACCGGTACACTATACCATATGCCCCAGGGGATTTCAAACCTTGCAGGGCCATTCCCATCCTGTCTACTTCCAACACGATAAAGAGCGGCGCATGCGGTCTATTTTACTGCTTTTAGTTCTAATACTGCCAATGGCGGGCTGTGTTCACACCCGCCAGGGCGCCCCCGAGGCCACACTACCGCCCGGCGCACCCGAGGTGGACGCGATACTCCAAAGCCTGCAGGCACCCGACCGCCACTTCGCCAATCTGGCCAGTAATGGCGAAATTCGCATGCGCCTCCCCGGCGAAGCCGGCATCCAGCGCTTCACCCAGGGCCGGGTGCACTTCACCGCGCCCGCCCAGTTCTTCGCCCAGGGCCGAAAAGGGGCCGTGGTCCGCATCTACTGCGAAGGCGGGCGCTTCCTGCTCGAACTCCCCTCGGAAAAGACCTTCTACCACGGCGCAGAGGGCGACCACTTTGAGGATATCGCCCTGGACATCGCCCCATCTCAGATATTCAGGGAGCTGTTCCTGATCGGTCTGCTCGATGGTATACCCGCCGAACGGGTCGTTCTGGAGTCATTCGAAGCCGGGACCGGCCAGGCGGTGCTGGCGATTCACGGCGAGGGCCGCCGAAAAAAGGTGGAGCGGAGGCTGGTCGTCGCGCAATTGCCCGAAGGCTGGTGCGTCCTCGAAAGCCAGATCTTCGACGATCAGGAGTCCCTTATCGGCCGCACGACCTGCGAGGCCTACCAGCGGCTGGGCGGTGTCGTTCTGCCGACGCGGTCCACGGTGACCTTTCCGGCCTGCGAGGCCGAGATGAGTTTTTACATGAGTCCGCCCTCGGTCAAAGTGAATCAGGCGACGCCTCCGGCGATGGAAAGCATCGACACGAAGCGGGCCGAGTTGCTGGCGGCGGGTTTCAATGAAGTTAATGGAACGAAACAGAAAGCAGGTGTGGAATGAAACTGGCCCTCAGCGATTTTACCAAGGCCGAACTGGCGGAACGCCTTGGCCTGAAACCCTTCCAGGGGCGCCAGCTCTTTCAATGGATCCACCAGAAACGGGTCTTCGATTTTGCCGCCATGACCAACCTCTCCAAGGAATTGCGCGAACGACTGGAAACCGAAGCCGTCGCCTCTCAGTTGGAGCTGGTGGAAATGCAGGTCTCCAAAGTCACCGGCACGAAGAAGGCGCTCTTTCGCCTCCACGACGGAGAAACCATCGAGTCCGTGCTCATCCGCGATAAAATGCGCGCCACCATCTGCGTATCGTCGCAGGTGGGCTGCGCCCTCAAGTGCGACTTCTGCGCCACGGGCCTCGCGGGCTTCACGCGCAACCTCAGCCCCGGCGAGATCGCCGAGCAGGTCCTCTACATGCTCCGGGACGAAAACATCGAAGACCGCACCCCCAACATCGTCTACATGGGCATGGGCGAACCCATGCGCAACTACGACAACGTCATGGCCAGCATACGCCTCCTGATGGACGAAGACGGCGTCGGCATCGGCGCCCGCAAGATCACCGTCTCCACCGTGGGCGAAGTGAAAGAGATCGAGCGCTTCACCGGCGAAGACTGGCAGGTGCGCCTCAGCGTGTCGCTCCATGCCGCGAACAACGAGCTGCGCTCCAGCCTCGTGCCCCTCAACCGCAAGTACCCTCTGGAGCGGCTCCACGAAGCCCTGCGCATCTACACCGAGCGCGCCGAGCGCCAACTGACCTTCGAGTGGACCATGCTCAACGGCATCAACGATACCGCGGAATGCGCCCGCGAACTCCTCGAATACTGTCGCGGCCTCAAAGTCTCCATCAACCTCATTCCCTGGAACCCCGTCTCCGGCCTGCCCTACAAACCCTCGCCCATGGCCGCCTGCCTGCGCTTCCAGAAAATCCTGGAGAACGGCGGACTCACCGTCACCGTCCGCCGCGAAAAAGGCCAGGACATCGACGCCGCCTGCGGTCAAT
Source organism: Candidatus Hydrogenedentales bacterium (assembly GCA_044344195.1). Lineage (GTDB taxonomy): Bacteria > Hydrogenedentota > Hydrogenedentia > Hydrogenedentales > JAEUWI01 > JAEUWI01. The sequence continues at coordinate 368 of JBIJDL010000388.1, read as the reverse complement.
TGAGAAGAACCCACGGCGCGGCGTAACGGGCGGCTGCGTTTTTGCCCGTCCCATATTGAGAATCTTTGCGCCGAAACAAAGGGATTTCGAGCCTTTGTTAGAATACGCTTCGGATTTTTAGGGTGAGATAGCCGCTGAAAATTTGTCGTTGACAAGCGGGTCTTTTTCCTATAGTGTCAACAAAAGCGGCATATGTCGCGGCAGTACAAGACACATTATAGGGTTCACAACATCAAGGAAGAGGGCTTCCACCATGTACCTGTTCGCACGCCACCACATTTTTCTCCGTTGCGTCTCCGTCTTCACGGCGCTCACCTTCCTTCCCAGCTCCGTGCAGGCGTGGCACTTCCTGCCTGCGGTGTATGCGG
>JBIJDL010000037.1:0-24085 GCA_044344195.1 Candidatus Hydrogenedentales bacterium | reverse complement strand
GAGAAAGGGGCTGGCGCTCGCCTCGCGGCCGGAGTCCTGCATGAGCTGCCACGATAGCGTGAGTGATTCGCCCGCGCACTCCAGTATATGGCCGAAGAGCATGCGCTGCCGCGCGTGGTGCGCCTGGTTGCTTTCGATAGGGATGCCCGCCTCCTGGAGTCGCTCGCGGTCGCGCTCCGGATAGACCGCGTTGCCCGAGGGGGTAGCAGGTGCCTGGCCCTCGTTCATGCCGCCGACGAAAACATGGGCAAAGCGCTGGTTGCGCGCCTGATTCGCATCGAGACATACCACGCCACCCATGGTCCCCGGAAGGGTGCAGGAAAGCTCCTCCATGCCCTGCGTGATGCGCGCGAGAAAATCATCGCGTGTCATGTCCACCACATCGCTGCCGGGGGCATCCGCCAGCATCTCCAGCAGGCCGTAAATGCCCTCCCGCGCCGGCTCGTCTTCCGCCACGAGCAAGGGATTTTCGTCGCTAAGCACCAGCGCCGCCAGCAAGATATCGAGCAGCGCGGCATAGTCGTGTTGCGTCGATTTCGCGGGCAGTTGCTGTTGCAGCACCTGAAGTCGTTCAATCGCGATGAGGAGCGTATCAAGTTCAGCAATCGCATCGGGTCGTCGCGCCAGCAACGCTCGGGCATCGTCGCGTTCATCCCGCTCCAGTTGACCCTTCAGGCGTTTCAGGCGATAGTCCCAGTTCTTGTAGCCATCCAGGATCTGCGCGCGGCGTGCATAGTACGCGGCGGCTTCGGGAACATGTCCCAGTTTCGTGCCCAGATGGGGCGCATGGAGCAGATCGACGATGGCCTCCCGCTCCCAATCCGTCACCGCGAACAGATTGATCAAGGTACGGCCGAGCACGGTCTCCGCCAGGGCACGCTGCTCGGCAAGCTGACACGGTATGCCGAATGAGGCAAATACACCGCGCAGGGCACCGCCTGTATTCCTGAGATTCCAAAAAATAATGGCGATATCGGCGGGGCGAACGCCCTCCTCCACGATCAACTTCTTCACCCGGCGCCCAATGCATTCGAGTTCATGGGTCGAGTCGCTGCAGGGCATCAGGGTGAGATTCGCGTCAATCCCCTCGGGGAGGGTCGGCTCTTCGCGCCAGAAGATATGGCGAGCGGCATACTCGGCGTGGCTCCGCACTTCGGGCGCCTCGCACTCGATCACCTGGCAGTCGAAGTGCTCCCGAAGTTGTTGCAGTGTCGTGCGCGGCAGCGCGTAGCGATCCTGGCGGTCCGGCGATTGATCGAGGTTGAGACCGATGACCACCTCGTCCACATGACTCACCAGCGAACGAAGCAGGCGGAATTCCGAGGGCGTAAAGTCGTCGAAGCCATCCCAGAGCAGCGTGGTGACGCCCTCCAGTATTCTCGGGCGACCCTCGGTCGCAAATTGGTCAGCATGCCAGTAGAGGCCGGGCACATCGTAGAGCCCTTGGTCGAGAAGCATTTCCTGGTAAAGGGCATAGACCGCCGCAACACCTTCGTCCAGATGCGAGGTATACTCGGTCGTCTTGATGCGCTCTGCAAAGGTTTCGGGCTCGATGGCGGCCTGTTTCAGATCATTGACGACCATTACCAGATGGCGAATGAGACCGGGCGTGCGCGGGATGCGCACCAGCATGGTCTCGGGCAGTTCCACGGCCACCTCGGCCAGGCAGTGCTCCATGATCAGGCGCTGCTGGAAGGATGAATCCATGCGGGTAACCGAAATCCCCTCGCGGCTCACGAGTTGTTCGGCGAAATCCGTGAGAGAAAGGACCGGCGCGCCCCAAGTACCAGGGCAGCCTTCGGTGGCGAGCAGGGTGTCGCGCCGAATCCGCGCCTGGCCGCGCGAAGGCACAAGGAGTCGGGCCGAGCCCATCGAGTCACGCAGCAGCCCATCCATGCGCGCGGCGCGCGCGCTGCCGCTGGGGCCGCAGAGGATTTTGATTCGCTTGTTGGCCACCGTGATCTCTCCCTGCCGTGTTGGTTGGGCTATGGTAGCGGGAAGTCAATGCAATTGACAATGGACAATTGCGAATGGTCAATGGCGAATGGACCTAGTGGACCTGGTTGAATTTTCTGTGTCCACTCAGTCCATCAAGTCCACTCAGTCCACCTGCTCTTCCGCAGCCATCACCTGATCCTCCGTGAGGATCTCATACCGATACCCCTGCTCGGTCAAGAACAACTGCCGCTTCACCGAGTAATCCTGATCGCAGGTATCCCGCGACACCAGCGAGTAAAAGCGCGCAACGACGTTTTCCTCGCTCTTCGGGCGCAATATCCGCCCGAGGCGCTGGGCCTCTTCCTGGCGGCTGCCGAAGGTGCCGGAGACCTGGATGGCGATGTTGGCGTCGGGCAGGTCGATGGCGAAGTTGGCCACCTTGGACACGATGAGCAGCTTGATCTCGCCCGTGCGGAAGGCCGCGTAGAGCTTCTCGCGCTCGCCGTTGGGGGTGCGTCCGGTGATGATGGGTGCGCCGAATTTCTTGGAGAGTTCCTGGAGCTGGTCGAGGAACTGGCCGATGATGAGGACGTTGTCGCCCTTGTGTCGGTTGATTAAGAACTCGCACATCCGGGCCTTGGAGGGGTTGCACGAGGCGATGCGGAATTTTAAGCGCTTGGGCGACACGGCGTAGTTGTAGCGCTCGCTTTCGGGCAGGCGGATGCGGATCTCGGAGCAGACCGCCGTGGCGATCCAGCCCTGCTTCTCCAACACCTTCCAGGGCACGTCGTATTTCTTCGGGCCGATGAGGCTGAAGACGTCGTCCTCCCGGCCATCCTCGCGCACGAGGGTGGCGGTGAGACCGAGGCGGCGGCGGGCCTGGAGCGAGGCCGTGGCGCGAAACACGGGTGCGGGCAGGAGGTGGACTTCGTCGTAGATCACCAGGCCCCACTGGCCTTCGTCGAAGAGGCCAAAATGGAGAAAGGGGCCATCCTTCGTCTTGCGATAGGTCAGCACCTGATAGGTGGCCAGCGTCACCGGGCGGATAGTCTTGGTCTCGCCGCTGTATTCGCCGATCTGGTCTTCGGTGAGATCGGTCTTGTCGATGATTTCGTTTTTCCATTGTCTGAGGGCGACGGTATTGGTCGTAAGGATCAGGGTGTGGGTCTTCACGACGGCGAGGGCACCGATGGCCACGACGGTCTTGCCCGCGCCGCAGGGCAGCACGACGACGCCACTGCCCCCTCGGTTCGTGCCATTGGCGTGAAACGCGTCGATAGATTCCTGCTGGTATTTCCGCAGGCCAAAGGGCTTGCCCGAGAGGCAGCCTTCACGGAGTTCCACCGCAAGGGGCGCACCTTCGGTGTAGCCCGCGAGGTCTTCGACCGGAAAGCCGAGTTTGATCAGGGCGCACTTCACGTTGCCGCGATCCGCGGGCTTCACCAGGATGCGCTTCATGTCCGGCGTCCCGGTGACGTAGGGCTGGACCGATTTCTGATTGAGAATTTCCATAATGAGCATGGAATCGTCGGATTCGATGACCAATTGGCCGTCTTCGGGCTGCTTGTAGAGCTTGAGGCGGCCATAGCGCCCGATCTGCTCTTCCACCTCCGCCGTGATGTTCTGGGGGATGTCATATTTACTGTAGGCCAGGAGGCCGTCGAGTACTTCCTGGACGGTCATGCCGGCGGCGGCGGCATTCCAGAGCGACAGGGGCGTAATCCGGTAGGTGTGGATGTGCTCGGGCGACTTCACCAGCTCCGCAAATCCCGCAAGGCAATCCCTCGCCTCGGCGTAGGCGGGCCCATCGGTTTCGAGCAGGATCGAACGGTCGGATTGGACGATTACGGGTTTGTCGGTTGCCATAGCGCGGAAGTCTAGCACAAATAGTTGATAGTTGATAGTGGATAGTTGACAGCGAATAGGAGAGATAGGTCTGATGGGACAGATCGTGGGGTGACAAATCGGTCTTTTCCGTTCTATTGAGTCCACTATCAACTATCAACTGTCAACTCATAGCCCCCCATTGACGACCTGATCCGGTAACACGTAGAATAAAACTCCGGGTCCAGTGGTATAGGCGTCGTGGCCCGGTCAGCGGGTCCGTCGTAGATCGTTGCCGCAAACGAGCTTCGCCCCAGATCCGGGACGCTCTTGCAGGGCTGTATTGAAGAGAGGACGTTTCCCCATGTTACGGGTTTTAGGCTTCGTGTCCCTTATGATCCTGGCCCTGAGTGGCACCCGTGCCCAGGAGCCTGCGGTAGAGGCTATTCCCGCCAACGCGCCCGCGGAAGCCGCGCCTGCCGAGGAAGGTGCCCCCACCGTCCCCGAATGGGCCGCCGAGTCCAAGGCCACCCCGGTGCACGAAGTCACCGGCGAGCCCTTTGTGGTCATCTGCCGTATCGAAGAGGAAATCGATGAGGGCGTGGCCGTCATCGTGGAGCGGGCGGTCCGCTCGGCGGAAAATGCCTCGGCCCTGCTCTTCGTCATCAACACCCCCGGCGGTCGGGTGGACTCAGCCATCGGAATTACGACGAGTATCATGTCCGTCAAGTGCCCCACCTTCGCCTATGTGGAGGGTATGGGCGCGATCTCGGCCGGTGCGCTCATCAGTTATTCCTGCGACTATATCTATATGGCCGAAGGCTCTAACATCGGCGCGTCCACCCCGATCATGCCCGGCGTCGAAACGACGGTTGAAATGGACGAGAAGTCGAACTCCTTCGTGCGCGCCAAGTATCGCGCCCTGGGCGAGGCCAACGACCACGATCCGATTCTGGGCGAGGCGATGGTGGACCGGAACATGGAAGTGCGGGCCTACCGCAATCCGGATGGTACCTACCGTATTTTCGAGGTGGATGCGGGCAAGACGGATCGATCGCGGAGCACAGACAAGGACGCGCTGGATGTAATCCTAGATTCCATCAGTGAGGGCGACGGCGAAGGCACGGAGGACATTAAAAAGGTGCTGCGCGATGTGCTGGGCGTTCCCGCACCCGGCACCGAGACCGAAACGCCTGCGGATCCGCAGGAAGAAGTCACCGACTATCAGGATCTCCTAGACGCCAACACGGAGCTGGTGAGCACTCGGGGTGAGTTGCTCACCATGACCTCAAACGAGGCCGTTCATTTTGGCCTGGCGAAGGGCATCACCACCGACATCGACGACACCCTGCGCGAGCACCTGCTGGGCAGCGTGGACCGTCTGGAAATCACGCCGACGTGGGAAGAGGCCCTTTTCGGATTTCTCACAAGCCCCACGATTGCCGGGCTGCTGCTGATGGCGGGCCTGGGCGGGCTCTACGTAGAGGTGCGCACGCCGGGTTTCGGGGCGCCGGGAATTCTGGGGGCGACCTGTCTGGCCCTCTTTTTCGGCTCCCACATGGTCATCGGCATGACCGACTGGCTCGATATTGCGCTCGTGGGCGCAGGCTTTCTTTTGATTCTCGCCGAGATATTTCTGCTGCCGGGCTTCGGCATTGCGGGCGTGCTGGGCTTCGCCTGTCTCGTGGGCGGCTCCTATCTCGCGCTGGTGGATGCGCCCCGCCCGGATTTCGCGTGGGAATTCGCACAGATGAACCAGGCGATTTACACCCTTTCCGTGGGTATGTTCAGCTTTATCGCCTTTGTTGTGATATCTGGATTTGTATTGCCCTATACCCCCCTGGGCAATGCCATGGTACTCAGTAGCACGCTGGACGCAGAGACGGGATATACCGTTCAGACCGACGAAGAAGTCGGGGCAACACTGGGCCTTCGGGGCGTGGCGGCAACCAAGCTTCGCCCTGCCGGTAAAGGCCGGTTCAGTCACCAGAAATTCGACGTGGTCACCCGAGGTGAGTTTCTGGATGAGGGCACGCCCATCATCATTATTGCGTCAGACGGGAATCGCCATGTGGTAACTCACTCGGATGAATAAGTAAGCTTTGTCAACGTACCAATGGCAACATTGGTTTCAGAAAAGGCGGAATTCGAATGCGTGAATCGTTAATCAGCATGCTTCACCAGCTCCTGAAGGAGATGGATTATGTTCAGTCGCAGGGCGCGGGTTACTACACCTGTACCCCCTTTGCCCGGCGCTTTAACAAGCTGAGCGTGCAGGCGTCCCGCTTTCTTGGAGAGGGAAATTTGCTGATGGAGAGCTTCGAGGCCCTGGATGAAGCCGACCCGAAGGACCCTGCGGATAAGAGCAAGCGCCTGCTGGGAATCCGCATAGAGATTGGCCAGTTGATCGCTTTACTCGAATCTACCCAACCGGACACCGGGGAGGTTACAAGCTGATGGTATGGCCAATCGTATTGTTCCTGCTGGGTATCACGCTGATTGTTTTGGAATTTGTGTTGCCCGGCATCATATGCGGCGTAGGCGGAGTGGTGCTGCTTTGCATCTCCGCAATCATGGGCATTGACGCCTACCCCGACTATGCCTTCAGTATTATATTGGGCGAATTCTTCGGTGCGGCGGTGGGGGTCGCAGCGGGACTGTTTTTGCTTACGCGCACCAGCCACCTCACGGGGCTTTCGCTCGAAACGACGCTTTCCGAGGAATCAGGCTACGTTAACGTCATTTCTAACATCGACCTCGTGGGCCGGAACGGCGTCGTCATGACCCCGTTGCGCCCCGCTGGTACAATAGTCGTAAACGGAGAACGGCTTGACGCCGTGTCAGATGGTTCATTTATCGGCGAAGGCCAGTATGTTAGGGTACTCGAGGTGCAAGGCAACCGCGTTGTCGTCGAACTAGCCGACGGGCAGAGGAACGACGTAGAGTAAATTCAGTTCCGATTTCGGTCGGAATTCAGCAAATCGAACCATATGAAGTGTGTTAAAGCACGGCGGGGCCTGCCCGAGAGCATCTGCACCTATTTGAACGCAACACATTGCCGAACCAGGAAAACGTTTGGGTTTTTTCTGGTGGAAGCAATGCCAAGTGAAAGGAAGAATATCGTGGGTAACTTAGGATTGATTATGGCCGTTGTTGGCGGCATTTTGGTGCTGATTTTAGCCGGCGTGATGTTCAGCTTTTTCTCCCTCTGGATCCAGGCTTGGACCTCCGGTGCGCGGGTCAGCATGGCCAGTCTGGTGTTTATGAAGCTCAGGAAGATTCGGCCGCAGGTAATTGTCTACAGCCGCATCAATGCGGTCATGGCCGGCATCAATCTCGGCGTTGAAGAGCTCCAGGCCCACTACCTCGCCGGCGGCAACGTCCAGCGCGTGGTGGCCGCCCTCATCGCGGCGAACAAGGCCAACATCCCCCTCTCCTTCCAGCAGGCGACCGCCATCGACTTGGCGGGCCGCGACGTGCTCGACGCCGTGAAGACCTCCGTAAACCCGAAGGTCATCGACTGCCCGGATCCGACGCGGGGCACCGACACCGTGGCCGCCGTGGCCATGGACGGCATCCAGCTCAAGGCGAAGGCCCGCGTAACCGTGCGCACGAACATCAACCGCCTGGTCGGCGGTGCGACGGAAGCCACGATTATCGCCCGTGTGGGTGAAGGTATCGTGACAACCATCGGCTCGTCCGAGACCCACAAAAAAGTACTCGAAAATCCCGACATGATCTCCAAGACCGTGCTCGCGCGCGGCCTGGATGCGGGCACCGCCTTTGAAATTCTCTCCATCGATATCGCCGATATTGACGTGGGCGAAAACATCGGCGCACACCTGCAGATCAAGCAGGCCGAAGCCGACAAGCAGATCGCCCAGGCACGCGCCGAAGAGCGCCGCGCCATGGCTAAGGCCCGCGAGGCCGAAATGCAGGCCCAGGTCATCGAGATGCAGGCCAAGGTGGTCGAGGCCGAGGCCGAAGTGCCCCGGGCCATGGCCGAAGCCTTCCGCAACGGCAATCTCGGCATCATGGATTACTACAAGATGAAGAACGTGATGGCCGATACCGACATGCGCGCCTCCATCGCCAAGACGGACGACGACGCGAAGAAATAGTTGAACGGCACGACCCATGTCGCAATTCCTTTGAGTGCGATAGAGGCGCCTCCTACATACAGGGACGTCAGGGACAACAGCGACATCAGGAATTTGGCTCCCTGCCGTCCCTGACGTTCCTGCCGTCCCTGAGACGGGTGCAAGTTTCTAAGGTCTTGCACAAAATTCCCCAACCCATGGGATGGTAATTTCAGTGGAAGAATTAATCGGGTTAGTTATTTTTGGCATCATCGCCGCCGTCAGCGGCCTGGCAAAGCTCCAGGAGCAGCGCAAGGAAGAGCAGGCCCGCAAAGAGCGTGGAAACCGAAAGGGCGTGGACGAACTCCCCGAGGCAACGAAGCGCATGCTCTATGGCGACGGCGGCCCGCCCGTGGCCCGGCGACGCGGTGAAGGGCCTCCCCCACCTCCCGTGGCCGTGCCGCGAGCCGAAGCGCCCCGCCCTGCGCCCCAGCGTCGGCCCGTACCCCAGCGCCAGCAAGGGGCTCCGGCGGGCCCGCCATGGCAGCAGCCCCCCCAACAGCCCGCCCCCCAGCGACCGGCACCCCAGCGGCAGTTCGCACCGGACGCCCCGCGCCCAATCGCCCAGCCCCTCCAACGACAGGACTGGCGGGGGACGCCCGAGATGCCGCAGCCCCAGGCTCCCCAGACCGACTACAGAGAATCCTCCGTCGTCGCCAGCGAGCACGCGCAAGAGCGCGCACGCTCCGCCGAGGAGGCTATCAGGGCGGAGGCCCGCTACCGGAGCACCGATGCGGCCAAGCCATCGGTGGCACCGAAGCAACCCGCCCGCATAAGTCAGGCCCAGTTGTTCCGCGGCCTGGCCCGCAATAAGAATGCGCTACGGGCCAGCATGATCACCATGGAGGTCATGGGACCGCCAAAGGGTCTTCGCTAGTCGCAGGACCGCCTGCGTTTTACATCTTCTCCGCGAGACAGGCCCGGCAGGGCGTGGCTCGCGGATTTTCTTTTGAATCGCGGTCGATTCGCCTTTCCCCGGGCTGGCGCGGAGTGACTCAATTACCCTCTTTTCAGAACGCTTCCACGCGTACAGCCCCGGCCTTCGCCTGCCATTCAAACGCAATAATTTACGTAGATACATTTTTACGTAAACGAATTTTTGAGCAATTGGCAACCCTTTCACCTTATTCTTGAATAGGGTATTGCGTTTTTGGAGAATTCGATCTATCCTTGAGTTCAACTTGACTCGATAGTCAGCCTTGGGCAGCAGCAGGTCGTTGGTGAATAACCCAATCGGACAGGAGGTGTGACAGACTCTCATTACAGTCTATGCAGTTTAAGCGGGATCTTAATATCCAACCAGCCGAATTCATACTTACCGATAATTAAGGAATGTAACACCATGAAAAGAAAAGGCTTTACGCTGATCGAACTGTTGGTGGTCATCGCCATCATCGGAATTCTCGCCGCTATCCTTCTTCCCGCGCTGGCGCGCGCACGAGAAGCGGCAAGGCGTGCAAGTTGCCAGAATAACCTGAAACAGTGGGGTATCGTGTATAAGATGTTCGCCAACGAGTCCAAGGGCGAGGTCTGGCCGTCCCGCGGACCGGACTACCGCGATCGCACCTCGGGTACCTATGACGGCCCCAATGGTTGGGAAATCGCGCCGGAGTATTTGACCGACGCCAACATCTACTGGTGTCCTTCCGATGCGGAATCCGATGGCGGCGGTGATCGCCAGGGCCAGTCGCTCGATAAATATATGAGCACGGCAACGTGGAAAGAGCCAAACATTCCGGGACCCGAAGTCGGACAGAAATTCGTCCGCCTTCCCGTTTTCAGCTATGTTTATTATGGCTATTCGCTGACCTGGAATCAGGCCGATCCCGGTATTACCGCCGGTACCGGCACCATCTGGGGCGCTTTCCCCGGATCGCTCAACGGCTTCTGGCTCACCACGGTGCAGTTCAATGGTTCCCAGCCAGGTTGGGCCAATTGGACCAAGGGTGGCCACTTGAGCGATATCAGCAACATCAAGTACGAAGACGGCACCACGGGTACAGTGAATCGCCTGCGCGAAGGTGTTGAACGTTTCGCCATCACCGATATCAATAATCCGGGCGCTTCCGCCATTGCCCAGTCGTCTATGCCGGTCATGTGGGACACGACCATCGCCTACAGCCCCCAGTTCAAGGTCGTTCTTGACGCCGTTGGCGCGGGTGCGGATTACAACACCGGCGTGGTCGTGAACAATTACAGCCACATTCCCGGTGGTGGTAACCTGCTCTTCATGGATGGCCATGCGGAATTTGTGAAATATCCGTCGGATAAGATGTGGCCCGTTAGCAAGAAGGCCAAAGACGCCGGCGCTTACAACTGATCCTCTTTTTTGCCATTCGGCCAGCACTTCCCTGCGAAGTGCTGGCTTTTTTTGTTGGCCCGTCCCCATCCCGGAGGCCACCCCTCGCCGCAATCCCGCTTGCCCCCCAAGTATTTGTCATGATAGACTTTGGGAAATCCTTACCCCATCCCGTATTGCTATTTTCCCTCCGAACAGTGAGGATATCCCCGTGTCCCAGGAGAAGTCGGAGGCCCATGTACTTCGCGCGGTCGACTTCAGCGAAACCAGCCGGATTGTCACCTTTCTGACGCCGGACCGCGGCCAGTTGGCCTGTATTGCCAAGGGGGTCCGTCGCAAAAACAGCCCCCTCGCGTCGGTGCTGGGCACGATGAACCGGGTGGAACTGGTGTACTACTGGAAAGAGGGGCGATCGGTGCAGACCCTGGGGGAAGCCAGCCTGCTGGAGCCCTTTTCTCGGATCAAGTCGGATCTGGAGCGGGGTGCCTACGCGGCCTTCCCCTTGGAAATTGCCCTGAAGGTCGCCCTTGAGAATGAACCCTGCCGCCCCTTCTACGAGGCCCTCTCGCGGGGTCTCTATAGCCTGAACGCCTGGGATGGTCATGCCCGCGACCACTGCTGCTGGCAGGCGGCCCGGCTCCTGGCTGCGGCGGGATTTACGCCAGAACTCTTCGAATGTGTGCAATGCGGGCGTGAAATAGGCGATAATTCCGGCTTCGACTACCGCGCGGGTGCCGTCTGTGGTACGTGTACGCCGGATCGCCGGATCGACCGGGACATCCTGGACGATCTGCGTTCGGTCTTTGCGATGGAGTCGTCCTGCCCGCCCCTGGCCTCGGCGGCGATTACCTTCCGGATTGTTCGCGCCTACGCGATACGCCAGACGGAAACCGATTACCGGAGCCTCCGCGTGCTGGACGACATGTTCGCCTAGCGTTCGGGCGGGCCAATGGCAGCGTATACGAAAGGCAGTCGCCCGGCTGGGCGTTCGATGATAACACTGGAACCCTTGTCCGAAAAGAATTTCCCGGCGGCGACGAAGCTGGAGGTGTCCTTCGATCAGGCGGGCTTCGTGGCACCGAACGTGTTCACCATTGCGGAGTCGAAGGTATTTAATTATCTCATGCCCCGGGTGCTTTACCGCGGGAGGAAGGCCATCGGCTTTGCCCTCTACGGCCTGGACCCGGAAACCGAGCGTTATTATATTGTCCGGCTGATGATCGGTGCCTCCTTTCAGGGCCAGGGCTTAGGCCGGGAGGCCGTGCGCCTGCTGGTGTCGGAGATCGTGGCGAGGAACCGCGGCGTGTGCCCCGTACACCTCAGCGTGGTGCCCGGAAACACGCGGGCGATTAAGCTTTACGAGGGCATGGGCTTTGAGGCGACCGGCGAAGTGGATGACGGCGAAGTGGTTTACCGACTTGATGAAACGAAGGCCGCGCAACTGAGCGGCCGCGATGTTTGACCGCGCCGGGCATTGGCCCGCGCTTGCTTGTTTTAACTGAAGGCCCCTTTGATGGCTCAATCGCACATTCGTAATTTTTGCATTATCGCCCACATCGACCACGGCAAGTCGACGCTGGCCGACCGCCTGCTCCAATTCACCCACACCATCGAGGACCGCAAGCTCAAAGAGCAGACGCTGGACACGATGGACATCGAGCGGGAACGAGGTATCACGATCAAGTCGGTGGCGGTGCGCATGGAGTATAAAGCCAAAGATGGCGAGACCTACATGCTCCACCTTATCGACACGCCGGGGCACGTGGACTTCGCCTATGAGGTTTCCCGAAGCCTGGCCGCCTGCGAAGGTGCCCTGCTGCTCGTGGACGCGGCCCAGGGCGTAGAGGCCCAGACCCTGGCCAACGCCTACAAGGCCGTGGACCAGAATCTGGAGATCATCCCGGTCATCAACAAGATCGACCTGCCCAGCGCCGATATCGAGAGCGCCCGACGCCAGATCGAAGACCTCATCGGCCTCGATTCTGACGACGCCGTGCTGGCGAGCGCGAAATCGGGCATCGGCACGCAGGACGTGCTGGAGGCGGTGGTGACCAAGATGCCCCCGCCCAGGGGCAACCCCGACGCTCCCCTGCGGGCCCTGATTTTTGACGCCTCCTACGACAGCTATCGCGGCGTAATCGTGTACATGCGCGTGGTGGATGGCAGCATTCGCAAGGGCCAGAAAATTCTCATGATGTCCGGTGGCGGCAAGTACGATGTGGCCGAGGTGGGTTGCTTTACCCCCGGCATCAGCGCCCTGCCCACGCTGGAGGCGGGCGAAGTGGGCTACATGATCTGCAACATCAAGACGCTGCAGGACACGAAGGTGGGCGATACGGTCACCGACGCCAACAAACCCGCGACGGAAGCGCTGCCCGGCTATGAAGAAGTGAAGCCCGTTGTGTTCTGCGGGATGTATCCCGCCACCGCCACAGACTTCGGCGAACTCCGGGACGCCCTCGAAAAGCTGAGCCTGAACGATGCGTCTTTCGACTACGTGGCGGACAGCTCCGACGCCCTGGGCCTGGGTTTCCGCCTGGGCTTCCTGGGCCTGCTCCACATGGAGATCATCCAGGAGCGACTCGAGCGCGAATTCGACCTCACGCTCGTGTGCACCATGCCCAACGTGGCCTATCGGATTACCAGGATGGATGGGACCGTGACCATCCTCGAGAAGGCGTCGCAGATGCCGCCCGCGGGTGAGATCCAGTTGTGCGAGGAGCCCTACATCGAGGCGGACATCATGTGTCCCACGGAATACCTGAGCACGGTGATCGACCTCTGCAAGAAGAAGCGGGGCATCCACGTGCGCGTGGACTACATCGATGGGAACCGCTGCATGGCGGTCTACCAGATGCCCCTCTCGGAAATCGTAGTGGACTTTTACGACAAGCTCAAGTCCTACACGCGCGGTTACGGTTCGCTGGACTACCGGATCATCGGCTACCGCACGGGCAACCTGGTAAAACTCGATATCCTGCTCAACGCCGAATCCGTCGACGCCTTGTCGGTCATCATCCACCGCGACAATGCCGTGACCATGGGCAAGGCCCTGGCCTCCAAGTTGCGCACACTGATCCCGCGCCAGCAGTACGAAGTCGCCATCCAGGCGGCCATCGGCGGCAAGATCATCGTGCGCGAGACGGTGAAGGCGATGCGTAAGAACGTAACAGCCAAATGCTACGGCGGCGATATTACGCGCAAGCGGAAACTCCTCGAAAAACAGAAAGCGGGCAAGAAGCGCATGAAACAAGTCGGGACCGTGGAAGTGCCCCAGGAAGCGTTTATGGCGCTGCTGCGGGTCAGCGAAGATACGGACTACTGATCATGGCCGCTAAAACAGAAGTACCCTCGGTTGCTCCCGCCGAAGAAAGCCCCCGCTCCGGATGGTGGCGTCAGGTGCGCGAGATCGCCGTCCTGCTGCTGGTCATCTTCACGGTGAAGGCCTGTATCGTCGATCAATACAGCATTCCCTCCGGCTCTATGGAGCCGACGCTCCACGGCAACGAGAACATGTTCAAGGGCGATCGCGTGCTTACGAACAAGTTGCTTTTCGGACCGCGCATCCCCTTCACGACCATCCGCCTCATGGACTGGTGGGAACCCCAGCGCTGGGACATCGTGGTATTCAAACCCCCGAAGGGTGGCAGCGAACATCCCCGCCTCATCAAGCGCATCGTGGGACTGCCCGGCGAGCGCGTGCAGTTGAAGGACGGCAAACTCCTGATCAACGGCGAAGTTGTTCCTATTGGCAAGACGATGCCGGAAGATTTCCAGGGCTACTGGGGCTATGCCGAGATTGAGCGGGCGGCCAAGTCCGCCCCCCAGCCGGAGGCCCGCGCCGCCTTCGCCCAGATGCTGGATAAGTATCCGCCAAAGTACGGCTGCCTGCCGGAAGATCAGTACCAGGTCGTGCCTGAGGGCCACTACTTCATGCTGGGTGACAACAGCCTGAACAGCGTGGACGGCCGCATGTATGGCTGGGTGCCTCGCGAGAATCTCTATGGGCGCGCCTCGGCCGTCTTCTGGCCCATCGGCCACGCACGGGACTTCACCGGCTTCTCCCATACGTGGTGGGGCAAGCTGTTGCTGTTTGGCATTCCGACGCTGATCGTGGGCTTTGAAGTGCAGCAATGGCGTAAAGAGCGGGCGGCGAAAAAAGCGAAAGCGCGCTGAGAGCCTTGGAACGTCATTCGGTCCAGCTTACTATGAAGGAAGCATTCGCGCATTACCACGGAGGACCGTGGTAACGAGATCAGTCAATTTACGGAGCCAGCATGGGCAGTCCACAGGAAACGCCAGATTCCCCCCAGGGCCAGGGTCACCTGCGCCTCTACACCCTCGGCGGCGCAACGCTGGTCATCCTTGGCGGCACCCTGTTGCTGGCCCATCGCTTTACTGGCGTCGATCTTCCCGACTGGCTTTATTACTGCGCCGTGGGCGCCCTGGTGCTGGGCATCGTGGAATGGTCGCTTGGCCGGATGTCACCCGACGCCGCGTGGGAGTGGAACAAGAGCCTCATCTTCGCCCTGGGCCTCGCCACACTCATCCGCTGGCCCATCGCGGAACCCTACCGGATTCCCTCGGGCTCCATGGAGACCACGCTCCACGGCGACCCCGCCTTCGGCAAGGGCGACCGCGTCTTTGTGAATAAATTCGTCTACGGTGTGCGCTATCCCTTCATGAACAAGCGCATCTGGCAGGGCGCGGCGCCCCAGCGCTGGGACATCGTGGTCTTCAAGTCGGTCGAGCCCGACGCGGAACACCCCACGCTCGTGAAGCGCATCGTGGGCATGCCCGGCGAGCGCATTCAGATTCGCGGCGGGCAGGTTTACGTAAACAACGAAGAGTTGGCCATCCCCGATTTCATGCCGGAGGGCCAGTTCTACACCGCCGGCTTTGGCATGACCTACGGCGTGCGCCCGGAGCCGGAATTCTCCGTAGTGCCGGAAGGGCACTATCTCGTGTTGGGGGACAACAGCGCGAACAGCCGCGACGGCCGCTACTTCGGGTGGCTTCCCAACGAACACATCGTGGGCCGCGTGGCGTCCATCTGGTGGCCCCCGCCCCGGTGGCGCGACTTCACGGGGTTCTCTCAAACCTACTGGTGGAACGGGTTGCTCTTCATGCTCACACTGCTTTGCGTCATACGCCTCTTCTTCGGGTGCTCCTGGCCGGTCATGAACGAAACCGGTGACGGCGTGGACCATCTCTTCATCAGCTTCATCGCCTTTGGGCTCCGCGTGCCCATGACGACCCTGCGCATCGCGCGCTGGGGACAAGCCTCGCGCGGCGACTGGGTGCTCTATCGGCCCGTGGGCGAAACAGCCCGGGACTATGACCAGCTCCTGGGGCGCGTCGTGGGCCTGCCCGGCGACGAAGTCCACATTGACGACGGCAAACTGATGGTGGGCGGTGTTGCGGTGAAGGCGGCCTGGCTGGATCGGCCCATTGCATCGCTGAAAGACCTGGTGCCGACGAACAACGGCAAGGTGCATGTCGCCGAAGGCCAGCTATTCATCCTGACCGACAGCCCCGAGGACCAATCCGCCCTCGACAGCCGCGTGATGGGCACTATTCCCGCTACGAACCTCATCGGGCGCGCCACGGGCGTCTGGTGGCCGCTGAAGCGCGTGAGGCCGGTGAAGTAGCACGGAAAAATCGAAATTCCAAACGTGTCACGCGATCCGCCCGAAAGGGCGGTCGAAGATTCGCCGCAGGAGATTCGTGTGCCCGTGGCGGAATCGGCCCGACACGCCATCGCAACCTTTACTGGCCCTCTCATACGGGAGCCACAACGGAGGAGTTTATGCCATGTATCGTTCGCTGATCGCCGCGCTCACGGTTGTACAATGGTCATCCGCCCACGCACAACTGCCGGACACCCCCACCCACACCAACAGCCAGGATATGACCTTCGTCCGAATCGAGCCCGGTGCCTTCAGCATGGGCGCAGACACCACGCCCCTGCCGGAGTACCTTTCGGAAGGTCAGTCTAACATGCTCAACGGCGACTTCGACGAGTTTCCTAGCCACGACGTGATCATCAGTCAGCCCTTCTACCTGGGCACGACGGAAGTCACCAACGCCCAGTACGAGAAGTTCGATCCGGATCACGTGGGCCTGCGCGGCAAACTGGGATTCTCGAAGGAGGACAACGAAGCGGTCATCTTCGTATCGTGGGAAGACGCCCAGGCCTACTGCGCCTGGCTGAGCGCGCAGGAGGGCCTCCCCTACCGCCTGCCGACCGAGGCCGAATGGGAGTATGCGTGCCGCGCGGGCACCCAGACCCACTTCAACACCGGTGCGGCGCTGCCGACCTTGTACTACAAGAATCAGGTCCGGACCTGGTATCCCGATCCATTCCGAGTGGAACACTATCCCCAGGATTATGAGGCAGATTTCGTTTCTCTGGCGGTTGGAAAGACCCCGGCGAACGCCTGGGGCCTGCGCGACCTCCACGGAAACGTGGAAGAGTGGTGCCTGGATTGGTACGGCCCCTACGAAGCTGGCGCGCAAACCGATCCTGTGGGCCGGGCTTCGGGCCAGTTTCGCGTCACGCGCGGTGGTAGCCACGGCACCCTGCCCTACTACCTCCGCTCCGCCAATCGCAGCGGCACCCTGCCCCAGGACAAGCACTGGCTCCTCGGCTTCCGCGTGGTCCTCGGCGCGCTGCCTGCAACGCAGCCCCTCGCTCCGCCCGCGCAGCCGCTGCACCAGCGGGACGTTCAGCAGGAAATCCCCCGGAATCTCGCCGAGGGCCCCGACCCCGACGTCCCGTGGTTTCGGGCACCACGGCGCTATGTGAACATCCCCGAGAATTCCCAGGGTCCGCTCTACTCCGAGCACAACCATGACCCCGCGCTGGTGGAATGTCCCAATGGCGATCTGCTGGCCATCTGGTATTCGACCGTCCGGGAGCAATCCCGCGAGCTCGGCCTGGCCGCCGCGCGCCTGCGCCATGGCGCGGAAGATTGGGAAGACGCCGCACCCTTTTGGGATGCGCCGGACCGCAATGATCACGGCCCCGCCGCCTGGAATGATGGCGAGGGCAATATTCACGTTTTCGTGGGCCTTTCCACTGCCGCCACGTGGGGCAATCTGGCCGTGGTCATGATGAGCTCCGCCGACAGCGGCGCGACCTGGACCGAGGCCAGGATCATCATGCCGGAGCACACCACCCGCCACCTCCCGGTCGAGTCCGTGTTCCGAATGGCCGATGGATCCTGGCTCCTGCCCTGCGATGCCCGCTCTCAGGGCCAGGGCGGCACCTCGGTCCACCTGAGCACGGATAAGGGCCAGACCTGGAACGATGCGGGCGGAAAGCTCGCCGGGATCCACGCGGGCGTCACGCAGTTGCAGGATGGCCGCCTCTTCGGCTTCGGGCGTGGCGACGATGTGGCCGGGGCCGACGGCGTAATGCGCATGCCTCAGAGCGTCTCTACCGACCGGGGTCGTCGCTGGACCGTTTCGCCCAGCCCCTTCCAGCCGATCAAGAGCGGCCAGCGCCTGGTGCTCATGCGGCTTCACGATGGTGCACTGCTTATGGTCTCCTTCGCCAATGAACTTGAACGTATGACGGACGCTGCGGGCGGTACGAGCCCCTGCAAGGGACTCTTCGCGGCGCTCTCTATGGACGATGGAGCGACGTGGCCCGCGAAACGCATCATAGGCGATGGATCGGGTACGACCTTGGAGTTGATGGACGGCGCACCCTTCGAAATGACCAATACAAACGCCGAACCCAAAGGCTACATGAGCGCCTGCCAGACACCCGACGGCGTGATTCAACTGATCAGCAGCCGCCAGCACTACGCCTTCAACCGCGCCTGGATCGAGGTGGGCGCGAAACCATGAAATCGATCTATTTCAACGGCCCCGGCACCCCTTTCGAATTGCGCGACGACGCCATACCCGAACCGGGGCCGGGCGAAGTACGTATCCGCACCATGGCCAGCGGAATCTGCGGTACGGACATCCACTATTGGCGGGGCGATCTCGACATCGCGTCGCCCTGGGTATTTGGCCATGAACCGGTGGGAATCATCGACGCGCTGGGACCGGGCGTGACACGCCTGCGCACCGGAGACCGCGTGGGCGTATCGTGGGTTCAGGAAGGCTGCGGGCGCTGCCGCACATGCCAGAGCGGCAAGCCGGATTACTGCGCCGGCGTTCAGACCTGGATGGAGCTGGGCGGCGGCCACCGCGACTTCATGATCGCCAAAGCCGCAGGCTGCACGCTGCTGCCCGAGGGACTGGACTGGCAACTCGCCGCGCCCCTCTTCTGCGCGGGTTACACCGTAATGAGCGGCTACCGCAACGCGCGCATGCGACCCGGTGACCGCGTGGCGGTCGCGGGCGTGGGCGGACTCGGCCACATCGCCATTCAGATCGCAAAAGCCCACGGCCACGAAGTGATCGGTGTCACCGCAACTGAGGGCAAGCGCGCGGAGATCCTGGCCCTGGGTGCGGATGAGGCCCTTGTCGTGAAGGAGCATGCGGGCCGCGAGCTCGCCGCCATGGGCGGAGCAGATATCGTTCTCTCTACGACAAACAACATGCGCCACAACAGCGAGCTGCTCCTCGGCATCCGCGACGAGGGAAAACTCATTTCCATGGCCATCAGCCCCGAGCCCATCACCGTGGATCCCCTGCACCTGCTCAGCCATCAGATTTCACTCGTCGGCTCACAACAATCCAGCCGCGCCGATCTCGTGGAAGTACTGGAACTCGCGTCGAGCGGCAAAGTGAAGCCCTCCGTGGAAATCTACGCGCCAGCGGAAATAAACGAAGTCATGACACGCCTGGAAGCAGGCCAGGTGCGCTACCGCGCCGTGCTCGATTTTGGCGGACAGTGATGGCGCGGATTGCTACTGCCGAGCATTCGGTGCCCCAGTTAATCTAACCACGAAGCACACGAAGATAAAGGTGGAAGGGGCGATCATGGTCTCGATTCGCCCATGACTCTTCACGTAGTCGTGCGACGACACACACCATTCTCTTTCTTTCCTTCATGCACTTCGTGGCCTTCGTGATAAATGTTTCATATCCCCCGCGTGTTATCCTGTGTCCACAAGGAGATTCACGCCATGTTTCAATTCCTTCGTTGTTGCCTCATCCTCGCCCTCACCACCTCCCAGATATATGCCGCCGAGTCAGGCCGCGCAGTCAGCGGCAATCCCGCCAATGAAGTCTTCCTGAGCAACGCCGATCTTTCCGGCTGGCTCCTCGACAACGAAGGTAACGCCAAACACGACGGCGGTGGCTTCAACCTGCTCTCCCATCGCTTCTATCCTGGCAAGAGCTTCTACCGCGCGGATCATGTCGGGCTGAATTTCGAGCACATCTTTAACGGCACTGCGGCGGACGCGGCCATCTCCATGTTCACCCCGCGCAAAGAGCCGAATTCACTCGTCAAGATCAGCGAGAAGCAGGCGACACTCCACTGGCCCGCCGCATCGTCCTCGTGGGGCGTCGACTGCGCCATGACCTATTCCTTTGTGGAGCCCGACATCATCGACATGGCGTTTACCGCTACACCCACGCGGGAAGTCTGGCCCCAGGGCTACCTCGCCTTCATGTGGGCGAGCTACATGGCGCGCACCGTCGAGCGGCCCATACACTTCTGGGGCACCACCGGCGGCGACGAGCGCTGGCTCCAGTTCGGCGAGGCCACTGCGGATGCGCAGGGCTTCGAAACCGGCACCGTGGCCGCGAAGGGTGTGGTGCCTCTGCCCTATGAGGCGGAATCCAAGACACTCAACATTATCGAGCATCCGGAGAAGCGTTTCGTCCTTCCTTTTTACTTCGGTCTCATCGACGGCGACCAAGACCTCGCCACCAAGGACGACACCCTCGCCTATATCTTGATGTTCGACCAAATCGCGCCGATGCGCTTCGCCCTGTGGAACTTCATCGAGGATGAATCAGGCAAGCCCGATCCCCACAGCCCCGCATGGGACTGGCAATATGTGATACGCGATCCGAAAGTCGGCCAGCGCTATGGGTACAAGATGCGGGTCGTGGTCACGCCCTTCGTGAGCCGCGAAGATGTGCTGGCGAGGTATCGGGTCTGGGCGGGGAACGCTGAACAAGTGGACTAAAGGGGACGGAGTGGACAGTGTGGACAGTGTGGACGCAAGTTGGCTGATCCCTCTGCCCACCTGTCCATTCGCTGGGGCGCATCGACTCCGTCCACAAGCTCCTCTACAACTCCTCTCCAATACGTTGCTATTTGGTCACATATTGGCAGCAACGAACCCCAAGGAGTTTTCAAGACCATGTCCACCACCAACGACACCCCCTCCATCATGAACATCGAACTGGAACTCACCACGGATCTCGTGGCGCTCTTTCCCGATTTCTCCCGCTTCGCGGTGATGAAGCACATGGATGTTCTCCGCGAAGCGGGATTGATATTGACCAAGGCCGAAGGGCGCAGGCGGATCAACTCGCTCAACGTGATTCCGATTCGCATGATCTACGAGCGCTGGGTGAGCCCCTTCGAAGATCTCTGGGCCGGGCCGCTGGTGCGGCCAAAAAATAGGCTGGAGGGGAAGGCGCAGGACACCGATTGAGCATACGGCCCCGAATCGGTGTACAACGGGGTAGAGGTTGAAGTCGGTCAACTGGGGCACTTGGGTGCGTCGGAGATTCCGCGGAACATGAGAATTTATTTGGACAATTGTTGTTTCAACAGACCGTTCGACGATCAGTCTCAACTCAGGGTGCGGCTCGAGGCCGAGGCAAAACTAGAGATTCAAGAGGAAGTACTGGCGGGCACATGGCAACTTGTATGGTCCTGTGTACTGGAATACGAGAACAGTCAAAACCCTTTTGAAGAACGCCGCGAACAGATTGCGGCATGGAGGGCATATGCTGAAGTGGATCAGGACGAAGATAGGGCAATCCTGCAATTGGCTAAGGAAATTACCCAGCGTGGTGTCAAGTCGATGGATGCATTGCATGTTGCCTGTGCAGTGTATGCCGGAGCAGCGCACTTTTTGACTACGGATGATATAATTCTCAAGAGTTCATCACGGATCCCAGAGATTAATGTGGTTGACCCGATTGGCTTTACACGGGAGATGATGCTTTGATCACCGACACTGAAATAAAAGTAAAAGGCCTCCGGATCCTCGCGCAGCATCTTGGCGATGTGGAAGCGGAGCGGTTTATTGCGCTCATCCAGCGCGAGCCCTTTGACTATACAAAATGGCGTCAGAATACCAACAGCGAAGGATCCGTTGACGAGATCAGCCGGAGAGCCATGGAGCTCAGAAAAAGTCGCATTGGAACGAGTTCTTGATGTGAATTCTCGGGCGTAACCGGATTTGACGCGCCTTACTTGCCACCCGCCACAAACCTTCCCACGGGATAGCCCGCCGCGAAATAAATTTCCCAACGTCCATTCTTCGTTTCGTAGCGGATCACCTCGCGCCGCTCGAAATCGCTCGCTCCCTTTCGCACGGCGGCATCGGGACTTCCCGGCAGTAACGCGGCATCCGCCACGTGTTGCAGAATCTTTGTGCGGTCCCCTACGCTATGGCCTGTGTCCGTGAACACCTCGCCGTCTAAATCCTTCTCACCGATGAAGCGCGCGTCGACTTTCAGGCCCGCCCGCGCCATTTTCCTCACCAGCCGACGCTTGTCCGCCGTGGGACACACCTTGTCCCGCCCACCGTGGGCCACGAAAATCCGCGCTTCGTTGCCCAGCGCCACCATCTGTGCCAGGTGCGAAGGCAGACCGATGTCGCGCAGGTCGCGTGCATCCCTCGACAGGAATTCCGGACTCCTCCGGTTGCGGCTGTAGCCCGCATCGAGATAGGAGCCCCCCGGACGACCAAAGGCGATGTCATAGCTCAACTTCGCCATGCCCGAGCAGTCCACGATCGCTGCGAAGGTACGGGGCGCAAGCTTGTTGGCCATCAGCGACACATTGCCCCCCCCCGAGCCACCGGCCGCATAGGTGCGACCATCGTAAAAGGCATGACCACCCTCCTTCAACCCCTGGCGCACCCAGTACAGGGCCCGAAGCGCATCCAGCGCCTGCAGATATCCAAAATCATAAGGCGGCTGGGTCGCCACATCGTATTTCCCGCTCTGGAGATAGTCCACACAGATCGCGACGACGTCGTAGCGCTCAGCCAACACCAGCGGATCCGGCGCGCCGATGGCGTTCGTGCCGCCCCAGTTGTGGAGGCTCAAAAAAAGCCCCGTCTCGGCGTTGACGTTCGCCAACGCACCACCGGGATAGTAGACATAGGACGTAATCGTGCGCGGGCCGGGCTGAAAGGGCCATTCCTGCGCGGGAAGCTCGGCCGAAGCGTTTTCCAAGGGCAACGTGGGCCAGGGACGATCCTCGGCGAAAGCCGAAAGACTAAAGAAGAACAGCAGCCAGCACAAGCGACTCAACCATAAACTCCAAGTAGAAAAATGGGTCTTATGGGTCGTATGGGTCTTATAGGTCCAATGACCCATACGACCCTAAGACCCATATGTACCCCCAACACCCCTACTTCTTCCCACACCCGCAACTTCCACTCCCGCAACCGCCTCCGCCTCCGCCACCTCCCGCCGTCGGCCGCACAAGCTGCAGGGTCCCCATCGGCATCGGCTCAGCCACGGGTATCCGCGCCGGGCTGCGATACCACGCAATCGCAAGGCACAGCATCCACACGCCGGCGATGAGCAGTCCACCGCCTTCGCGCGTTAGTTCGCTCTTGAGATAGGGGTGCTCGAAGGTAGGCACCAGCGCCGCGAATCCGCCGAGATACCCCAGGGTCCCCGGAATCGCCCAGGCCGTGTAGACCCCGAAGATTGCAGGCACAGTAATCACCAGGCTGTAGCCGTAGATCAGCATCCACACGATGCCATCCGGGTCGTTGTATTGCACGACAACTGACATCAGCAGTAGCGGCAGCATGACCAGATTGGCAATGCGGAAAGGCGTGACGAGTTTTTTCGACGTATCCATGGGCACCTCGCGGGGTTGGGGGCCTGCACAATGAGTGACAATGCTGAAATTACTATAGCACGGGATCGATTCAAACCCCCACCGGGACCACCGCGACGCCAGGGACTTATTCCCCATCCGTCATCGGCCACTCGGTGGGCAGCGCTATCGAAAACAAGCCCATGAACTGCGCCAATATCCGGTAGGTCAGTCCCCAGATCGTGTAGGGGCCATAGGTAAAGCCCGAAAAGGCCCGCTGCTCGTAGTAGTAGCTGCTGATATTGCGCGGGTCGCCCAGATAGGCCAGGGGCACCCACACCGTCGCGGCGACCTCATAATTATGGACAAGCTCGCCCGGCTCCGGGCAGTAATACACCAGCGGACACACCGCCAGCTCAAAGGTGCGCAAGCGCCCGCCGGACACATCGCTCAGGCGCCCCAGGAGCATCTCCGGCGTCAGGGCCAGCCCCACCTCCTCCAGCGTCTCCCGCCGCGCCGCTGTTTCCACGCTGGCGTCGTCCAGCTCCACATGCCCGCCCGGGAAAGCCATCTGGCCCGACCAGGGGTCGTCCTCCCGGGCGGCCCGCTGCATGAAGAGCACCTCCAGCGCGCCGTCGTCCCCGTGGCGCAGCACCATGGCCACAGCGGCCACGCGGTTCGAACTGCGGGAGGCCGCCGTCTCCGGGGTAAATTCCGCCAGGCGCTGTTGGATCTCCGCGAGGGAATGGTGCTCCATGGGCCGACGGGACGGGGTGGTATGCACGGGGTGCTCCTTGAGGGCGGGATTTCTAGATGACAATGAAGGCGGAATATTGTGTATTATACGCCACCGCGTTTCGGGGATGCGATACCTGTTTGCGTGCGCGACGCTCCAGTGGTATAAAGGAGGCCGCGTTCTCACGCACCCGCGGGCCAAGTAAGCTGTGGAAC
>JBIJDL010000320.1:0-7526 GCA_044344195.1 Candidatus Hydrogenedentales bacterium | reverse complement strand
GTCCAGACGCTGAGCTTGACGCCGGACTCGCCGTAGACGGGGCTTTCCATCACCTGGGCCGTCTCGGGCTGGCCGAAGAGGCTCTTGAGGGGCACGCGCTCGCCGTAGAGCTTGGGCCGCCCGCGCTTGGGCTTGTCGGGTGCGGGTGCGGGCAGGTAGCCGACGGCGTTGCTCCGGGCGCGAGTCACGAGGTGCTGCCCCATGTTCAGGAGCGGGCGTGCAATCTTGCGGGAGGCATAGTAGGCGTCGGCCACGAAATAGTAGGGCCTGTCGATGGCCAGGGTCTTCAAGAGCAGGACCATCTTGTCCAGCAAGGTTCGCTGGTACCGGTTGGAGAAGACCAACCCTTCGTGGATGCGCGCCGCCAATGGAATGGCGGCGGTGCCGGTGCCCTCCCCGGCCAGGATAGACACCGCCTGGCAGGAGTGGCCGAGGATGTACTCCGGCTTCGTATTGGAATCGCCGCCCTGATACAGGTGCTTGACGCCGGGCATTTTCCTGCCCGCCTTGGGCACCTTGATCCCGTCGCCCAGGACCACGATCCGGCCGTTCACGCACATCAATCTCGGATGGTTGGCCACCACCAGCGCGGTCCATAGCCGGGCGAGCTTGTCCACGCACAGCGAGGGGCTGTGGAAGAAATCCAGCAGGCGGTCGTAGTACAGGCCCTGGAGCCCCAGCGCGCGCACGAAGCTGGTGACGCCCCACAAGTCCTCCCGGACGCAAAAGCCGGCGAGGACGACGCACATCCATACAAAAGTTCTCTCGCGACCACAGGCCGCCCGCAGGGGCGCGCACCAGCGCCACCATTCGCACCAAAGCTGCATATTCGTACCCTCCTTTGGCTGGCGGGATAGCCCGCGCACAAATGTATCATTGTAATGATACATAAAATGCGCTAAAGTCAAGGAAAAAATGGAGGGTTAAAAAAATGGACGAAGGCAAGCGCATCGAGCGCCGGATAGGCAAAATAAAACAGGCGCTAACGGAACTGGACGACATGCGTCCAGGCTCACTCTCCGTACAGACCCGTGCCTGGGGCGGGAACTACCACCAGTTGAGCTACACCCACCTTGGAAAGGGGCGGACCGAGTACGTGCCGCCCGAGCGAGTGAGGGATGTGAAACGCCAACTCGCCAACTACAAAAAGTTCAAAGAACTCACGACCGAGTGGGTCGGGCTCGCCATCGAACTGTGCAAGCTAAGGCAGGGTCAAAAAGACGACTCTTAAACAGAGAATACGGTACTCTCAAGGGAGAATAGAACAACGAGTATACGCACAAGACGAGTCCGCGCGTGAGGGATTGGTGCAATCATAAAGCAACTATTGCGCCACTTCACCATTCCCCACACCCGGCAATCTTCGGACGTCCGAAGTGTCGGCCAGTCCCTGGCCACCAGGGCAGGTTGCCTGCCGTCTTCGGCCGTCGTCGTCGGGTCTCACCCCGGCACGGGCCCGACGCACGGCGTCCGAAGACGGTGGGGGAGAACCGCTACACCCCCTACCGGATCGGTCCCGAGTCCGAGGGTCTCTCCCAGGGCTTCGGTTGGGCCGCAGGCCCATCGGAAGCCCCACCAAGCACCCCGGCGCGCTCGGTGGCGACGCAGGAGCCTCGGAGCGCGGCCCGTGCACCTTGGGCGGAAATGCGAAATATTTCGAAGGCCCTTGAATGCTGTTGCCGTGGACTTGTGAATTGTTTTTCAAGAACTCGCGATGATGACTGCGACGGTGCCGCAGTTGACCCGGCTTGCGCCCTGTTGGGGCCTTTATGTCAAACCTATGCGCTTATGGCAACAATAATTCTTCTTTGACCAAGGTGACGCCAAGATCCCGAAGAAGCAGTTGGTTCTCCTTTACCCAATCCGAGTTGGGATCTGCGGTATCCCTCGTCCAGCGCGGCCGGTCATTCTCTACGGAGACGGCCAGTTCGCACAGGCGGCTCAGGCCTGCTTCTGTCGGCTCGAGTGCGCCATAACAAATGAGCGCGTTCAACGACATCGGTTTAGACGACAAGATATTCCCCTCGGACTCCAGCCAGCTCAAATTTGCCCATCCATGGCTTCGGGTGTTCGCGCATTGAAAAATGGTCTTCCCCTTGCCGACAAACGGCGCCAATCGTTTCAACGTTTCGGGGTCTTTAGCTCGTTTCTGCAACTCGATCTCATTCGCCTGCGCTTGCACTCTTGCCGTCTCCGCCGTAACTTCCGTGCGCTCGCGTTCTCCTACAGCCAGAACGCGGTCTGCTTCGGCCTTGGCGAGCTGCTGGGTCACTTCGTCTTCCGCCTTTTTTCGCGATGCCTCAATGCGGGCGGCGCGTGTGATCGATTCCGCCTCCTTCATATCATCCAGTACGCTTTGAAGTGTTTGACTTCCTCTCTGCCCCCGATCTTTCGCGGCGGTCAATATCGCCTCGATCGCGGGAATGGAATCCCGGAAGGGCTTTTCTGCCTCTTTAATCTGGGTCTCCAGGGCCTTGAGTCTCGGCTCGAACTCGGGATTGGGTGTGCCCGTCACGCCCTGACCCTGGAGTGCGCTCTTGATGGGCCCCATCATGGCATCGAGTGTCTCCTGAAAGCTGTCTAAGTCCTCGTCCGGCAGGGTCGGGACATTCTCATAGTGGGCACGAAAAGCAGCGGCATCCGCTTGTTCGACTGCGATAAACAGGCCATCCTGATTCTTGAGCAAACCCGAAATCTGTGTGTTCCACTTGTCCCGCTGGCTTCGCAACTCCGACAACCGCGTCTCGACGCGCCCGCCAAGGTTGCTCAACTCCAGATACATGCTTCGTGCAATCGCGACGGCTTCGCTCTGTTGATTGAGCTGGCGCACATCGCCCATTTGCACCGGTGCCGTGGGATCCGTGGGGGCGACTGGCGTCACCGGTGTCACCGGTGCGGGCTCCCCGAGCACAGGTGCGGCGGATTTGGATCCCGCGGACCAGATGTATACCACGCCCGCCATGATGACCAGAAAAAGAACCGTTCCAATTGATCGTCCGTCCACGTTGCCGTCCTTTCGTTCTATTGTTTCTGCTTCAACATGAGCACACAAGACCGCTCCCAAACCTGCGGTCGATCACGAATAGCGAAGATCGGGATACTTCTCATCAAAGACCCGTATATACTCGTCCAAGCGTGCCAGCACGCTGGCCGCGCGTTCGTCCACTTCTTTGGCGCACATGGTGGAATCCGTCGAAGCACGCAGGCCCAGTTCCTCCCGTGACGGCCAGGGCGCCGTATCCCGCCGATGCTGGAAATCGGCCAGGTTGATCGGGTGAAACATCTGGAGCGGAATGCAAGCTCCTTCAAACTGGGTGTAGCCGCTGCCGGAGCGGATATCGAGAAAGCACTGGCGCGGATGATCCGTAACCCGGAGGATATCGTTGGTCATCACGCGGGGTTTAATGTCGTGTCGCCACTGATCGTAGACCGGTGCATCGGGCTGGCCGTCCTCCGTAAAGTCATAGACGCCTGAGCGGGTGTAGGCGAGTTCTTCGCCGGAACGCTTTATAAACTCCGTCATCTCACGTGTATCCGTGATCGAGAAAAAGAGCTTGACGCGCGTATTTTGTTTGATGGAACTCTCAAGATCGTGATCGCGTGTACGCAAATCGGATATACACTGATTGGAGAGAATTGCCGACAGTCCGAAGCCCCGCGCCATCTCAAGAATGACGCCGAAACGGGCGCCAGCCAGCTTCTGAAACTCATCCACCACGAGGTACGCCTGCCTTTTCGGCGCACGCTTCTCGGAGCGCATTCGCATAGCAGAAAAGTAAGAGAAGAGCGCCAGGTTTGCAATCTCGCGCGCGATGATACTGCTCTCGACGGTGGGGAGCCAGAAATACACCACCTGGCGATTTTCCACCACCTCGCGCATGGATATCATTTCTTCGGGAGGGACATCGGGCGGTGGCTTCAGTTGCTCGAATTCCATAAGCCCGTAGAGTGTGGCCATGAGCTCGAAGGCCTGGTTGCGGTCGTCCTTGTTCTGATGGGTACTGCGGGCAATTTTCTCGCACAGGTCGGCAAAGGTTTTCGGGTCATTGGACTTAAGCAGGTCATGCAACATCATGTAGTTCTTACGGCTGTAGTACGAACGTCCATAGCCAGCACCATGGTTGAGTTCAAGCGCGTCCAAAAGGAGGTTTGTCAGATCGGCCAGGTAGCGATCAGGATGGGTCATATCGCTGATCGGGTTGAAGTAGTGGGTGGGCATTCCTTTCGCGCAACTGAATAGCCGGAAGCAATCTTGCAAGGTGCGGCCTTCCTGTTCGGCCTTCTTACGAACTTCCTCCCGGACCGAGTGGAGCAGAGCGTGCTCACCTTTGAGATCGATGATGACAATCGGCGGCATTTTGCCCTCGTCCGCTCCGTCCGCAGGGCCACCACGGATCAGTTGCACCAGCAGGGAGAGGATCCCGAGGGAGGTCTTGCCGGAGCCCGTGCCACCGGCGATGTAGGCGTGGTCCTCCAGAATAGGCCGATGCAGAAGAACGGGGAAACCGTGTTCCGCCTCGAGTCCGAGAAAAACGTGCTCCGATTCGCGGACCGTAGCGCCCGCCTGCACCGCGTCTTCTGCCTTATGGGGCGAGTTGCTCAGCCGATCCACGTAGCATTCCCAGGGATTCCTGTCCGCGTCTTTCAGGATTCGCGCCTGCAGATCCCGCTCCGCACGGATCAGTGCGACGAAGGCACGTTGGTTGGCCACCAGAAGAAGCAGGATGGGGAGGAGCAACGCGTTGCAGATGGCAAAGGCCAAACTGCCCAGGACGGGCCCAGGCGCTGTTGCGAGATTTCTGAACGCCACACTGATCCAACCATTTGCGTGCTGATTGAACCAGAGTTCTGATACCTGCCGAATCATCACCGGTGCGCGTGCGATTCGGCTCTGGAGTTCGTTGACCTCGAAGTCCCGCGCGATTTGCTGATCCAGCGTTCCCCAGCGCTGCTGGCTTTGAAGTCCGGCGAGTTTCCGATTCATTTGATCCAGCTCGGCCTTGGAGGGAATGGAGGACCAATCCAACCCGGCCATGCGTTTCTGCAATGCAGTCCAGGCACTCGAATCCCCGTACATGGATCGAGCGAACATACTCTCGTAGGAAGCGCGGAAGCCGGGGGTGTCCCAGGCAAAAAAGCACTTGGTGCCCAGCCCCAGTATGAACAGAAGGAGGAGCAGTGTCAGGGCGGCGACTCGTTGGCGCGTACGAAAGGTACGCTTGGGATTCCAGACCCCCGGTAAGGGCATCTGGAAGCGTCGTCCATAGCTGAGATAGGCCGCCAGGTAGCGGTTCAGCGACTGTAGAACGGGCAAGAGGCGCAGCCCGCTGCCCGAAGGTCCGGTGTCAAAGAGCGGACCACGGAGAAGGAAGAGAATGAGCACGCTATAGACGGCCACGAGAATGGGGAAGGGCGGAAAAACGTGGCTGGCGAAGAGCACGAGCAGCGTCAGGCCCGCGGGAAGGAGATCGAGGCCGGGGTAGGCCATCCCACGCAGAAGCTGTCGCCGCTCTTCCGAACGGAGACAGGGATGGGCGTACAGCCATTGTGCGATGAACTCAAAAAAGTCGCGGCCCACCACCCAGAGCACCACGAGGAGTATCGCCGCAAAAGCGAGAAAGACCTGGCGCGCGTTCTGAAAGGAATCCGCGACAAAGAATATTCCCCCCAAAAGCAGGAGCATCACGCAGGCTACCGTCAGCTGAATATTGTAGTCACTTTGCACAATGGACGGGCGCACAAAGAGCGCAGGTAGGAAAAAGAACAGAACCGCGGTAACCACGAGGACGAGCTTGGCCCCCAGGGCGAGATACCCCGCCAGAAGGAGAACCAGAATAGCGGTGTATTTGAGGTAGGGCCACAGGTACCTCCTGGAAAGCACGGGCGGGTGGAAGTAGTCCTCCTTGAACGCGAGCTCCATATCGCGATACGCCTCGGGCGGCGGCAGGTGCTCGAACTTGTAGGCGATTGGAGAAGGCGTGTAACGAAGCTTCGACCGCCTGAGCGGCTTCGCGGGCTCACGAAGGGGACTGAAAATATCATCGTTCATTGAAAGCTCCCTTGATCTCCGCCAGGTCGGGCACCAGTGCCACCCGGACATGCCCCAGCGTTTTGAGTCCCTGCTTGTTTATCCGCTCTTCCAGTCGCCGCCGCCTTTCGGGCTTGCTGACCACCAGCAGGTTACCGTAGCGACCGTGCTGACAGAATTCCTTCAAGATGGGCAGCTTTCCGCATTCCATCAAGTCTTCGCGCGTCTCTCTAAGGGCATGGTCATCCTTCGAATCCTGGCCGAGCAGGCGAATGCGATAGACCCGGTGTTCGCCTTCCATTTCCATGCAGTAGTAGCCGTTCTTCGTGAGTGGATCGGCGAACAATTGTTTAAGGTGTCTTTCCTCTAATCGGCGGTAGCGTGGATTCCCCATGCAGCAAAGCCAGAGGATCCGAAAGGAGATTTCGAGCGCGTTCTCCTCGAGCTTCTTTGCGCGCTTCACCGTAAAGCCCGCCTGCGTCGCACCCTTCGCCGTGACTTGGTAAGCGGTATAGCCACCGAGGATGCTTCCATAGCCCGCCTTGCTGCCCCGTGCGGTGACGAGCCCGGCCTTCTGGAGTTTCTGGACGGTCCCTTTGACGTTCCCGAGGCCACCGTAGACGCGCTCCATCACGGGCAGAAAGGAGATGCGGTAGCGCCCGATGTGTTCGAGGATCAAGGCCCCCAGGTCGAGTGTGCTTTCCCCCTCTACCATATTTCGTAGGGCCACCCCTGCGCCGCGCAGTAGTCATGGAAGGAGGCCAGCTTGTCGGCGGGATAGGAGCCGCCGAACTCGATGACGGTCCGCTTGGGACGCTTCACGATGGCATCGGGCACGTGCTGCTTCCCCTCGCTCCGGCGCTGGCGCTGCCCCTCGCGAACCTTCTCCTCGGAGATCCAGTGGACCACCGACTCCGGATCCCGAGCCCGCTTCAGGAGGAACACGGCGGCCATGTGGAGGTCGTGGGTCCGCTCCGTCGAGCGGGGCTTGCGGCCGCCCCAGCCGCCATAGTGACGCCCCGAGGCGCGGGAAGCGATGACCCCCAGATGGAGGATCGGTGGCTGCTTCCAGCGGCTGGAAAGGCGGTAGCTCAGCCGGTGAAAATCGGGGATTGGGGCCTTCGGCTTCCAGATCGCCTCGGGCTCGGTGAGGGGAAGTTCGGGGTGCGCGGGCAGCTCGAAGAGGTGGACTTTGTCGGCGAGTTCGAGTTGGCGCAGGCGGTTCAGTGCCGATTGCCGGGCCGACTTCGCGTCGGCCCACCAGCATCGTGCGACCTGATCCAGGGTGAGCAGCCGCACGCGCAGGGTGAGGGAATCGAGGATCTCGTCGTCTCGTGAGGTGATGGTCAGCATGGGCCCACAGCCTGTCCCTCACCCAAGCCCGAACCCAAGTGTACACCACCTTTAGAGGGGATTGGAAGTTGGTTGTGGCCCTGCGCCTAACCCCTGACTGGGCGGGTGCTTAAGTGGACCGGGGACGGCCGGCTTAAGCCCAAAG
>JBIJDL010000317.1:0-7546 GCA_044344195.1 Candidatus Hydrogenedentales bacterium | reverse complement strand
CATCACCCGTTCCCGCACCACGCGTCCATCGCCAGCGATGTTGTCGGTGTCTCCGACGTAGATGAAGCCGACCTTCTGGTAAAGCGCAAAGGCCCGTTCGTTCTCCGGGACCGTCGTCAGTTCGATGCCCGTGCAACCCGCCGCTCTGGCTTCATCGATCAGGTGCGCCATGAGACGCCTGGCGAGTCCCCGACCTTGCCAGGCATCGGTCAGTCCAATGCCGAGGACGGGTGCGGAATCCGCGATATCCCACAGGAAGCAGTAACCGACGGGGCAATCGCCCGCCATCGCCAGAAAGGCCCGATCAATGCCCTGTGTTGCCCGCGCGATCATTCGGTTCAGCGTGGCGTCGTCGTAGGCATGGGGAAGAAAGCGCCCTCGGGACTCTTCTGTGAGGGAGGCATTGAAATCCTTTAACGTGACCTCGTCTCCCGGGAGAAGGGGACGGATTACGACGCTGGTGAGATCGGGTGATGCTGAGTCGGTTGATTCCATGGTCTCTCCGCGCTTAGGGTTGTTCTGCGGACAGTATAGAGCTTTCTCGTCCAATTCGGCGGTAATTGAAATTCCCGCACAGCGCTATTTCTATCCGGGCCACGGTAGAACTTGGAACAGCGATTGGCCGCGGTCGAAGTATTTGGACCACGGGGACTCGGAGGCGCGGAGAAGGAGAGGGGTACAAAGGCAGCAGTACCGAGTCACTGTACGCTTACGTTCGAAAAGATCTCTCCAATTTTCCTCTCCAATTTCTCTTCTCCGTGCCTTCGTGAACTCCGTGGGAGGCATTTCTTTGTATTATCTGTGCAGATCTGTAGGAAAATTCCTGGTTCCGGCCAACGGAGCGGGGCTGGCTTGGTCCGTGCAACAGCGTTGCACGGGTTGGGGGCTGGAAAGCCCCCGCTCCATACCTCCGCAATGGAGTGGGATTGCCCTGGCATGGCCATCTTGATCGCAATTCGACAGAGGAATACAATCGTGCTTGAGCGCGTCGGGGGGAACTTCCCGGGGAGCACGCCGCCCCATGCCGGGCCGAGCGAGGATCCTTGGAAGGGCGATGGCGCTTTACTATCGACTTTCCGCCGTCGCGCGGTATGAACGGATGTACCCATGAACGCCTTCACACACTTCGGTCGGGTTCTTGCTCCGGCACTTGTGCTAGCAATCCCCTTCCCCTCGTACGCCGCAGACCAGCTCCAATGGGGCGAGCGCCATTCGCGCAATATGATCTCGGCGGAAACCGGTCTTCCGGCGACCTTTAACCCCGAAACGGGCGAGAACATCAAGTGGTCGGTCGCCCTCGGCAATGCGTATGGTCCGCCGACGATTGGTAACGGCCGGATACTCATAGGAACCAACAACGCCGCCGCGCGGGATCCCCGCCAGACGGATGATCGGGGCGTCCTGCTGTGCCTCAACGAGGCCGATGGCGCGCTGCTGTGGCAACTGGTCGTACCGCGCCTGACGGATGATAAGTACAAGGACTGGCCGATGATTGGGATGTCCTCGCCCCCCACCATCGAGGGGGATCGGGCCTACACCATCACCAACCGCTTTGAAGTGGTCTGTCTTGATCTGAAGGGGCAGGCGGATGGAAATGACGGCCCGTACCTGGACGAAGGGCGGCACATGGTGGCCGAGGGCGAGGCTCCTCTGGAGGTCACGCCCCTTGATGCGGACATCCTGTGGATCGTGGATATGCAGATGGATCCCGCCATTGGCATGTATCCTCATGACTCCGCCTATGGCTCTATCCTGCTGGACGGCGACATCCTCTATGTGAATTCAGGGAACGGCGTGGACAATACCCACGCGGTGATTCGCAAGCCCGACGCACCGGGTCTGGTCGCCTTCGACAAGCACACCGGCCGAATCGTCGCGAAGGACGGTGAACACATGGGCCCAAACACGGTCCACGGTACCTGGTCGTCTCCCTCGCTGGGCGAGGTCAACGGGGCGCGGCGAATTTTCTTCGGCGGTGGCAATGGGATCTGCTATGCCTTTGAGGCGCTGGACCCGGTCGCTCCAGGAGCCACCTTCAAGTGCGTGTGGCGCTTCGACGGCGATCCGGAGGGCCCGAAGGAAAATGTGCACGATTACCTCAACAACCGTGAGGTGAGCCCGAGCAACATCAAGGGCATGCCGGTGTTCCACGAGAATCGGGTCTACTTCACCGTGGGCGGCGACATCTGGTGGGGCAAGGAGAAGTCCTGGCTGAAGTGTATCGACGCCACCGGCGCGGGCGATATCACGGGGACGGGCCTGGTCTGGGCCTATGCCATGAACGACCACAGTTGCTCCAGCCCGGCGATTGCGGAAGGACTGATCTACATCACCGACTGCGCGGGCCTGCTGCACTGTGTGGATCTCGCCACGGGCCAGGCGGTCTGGACCCATGAGCTTCGAAAAGAAATCTGGGGCTCCGCGCTGGTGGCGGATGGAAAAGTCTACGTGGGGTCGCAGGGGGGCGATTTTTGTATCCTAAAGGCGGGACGCGAAAAAGACGTCCTGGCCACGATCAATCTGGGCGCACCAATCGGTTCAACGCCCTCGGCGGCCAATGGGGTGCTCTACGTGAACTCGCTGAACAATCTCTATGCCGTAGTGGCGTCCGCCACGCCGTGATAGACGCTGTCGCGCGCAATTGGGGCCAGAGGGCCTGACGCCGCTTTGGCAATGTTAACACTTTGATTATTTTTCAATATTCAATGGACATTCTGTCCATTATGTAGCATAATAGTCATGGGACCAGCCTTTCTGGCAGAGGCTGGGGCAGCGTTTTTTCTACCATTAAGGGCAGCAACATGTCGACGGGACTTTTGGAAATGACTGAAACGGCCGCAGGGATCACGGCCCTTCCTACGCTCAAGGCAGATCTGCTGCTCATGCACGCGCCCGCGCACTTTGATTTCCGCAATCGGGAAGACATCTATTTCCCTTTTCTGGGAACCTCGGGGGACGTGCCCATCACCCCCCTGTATGAGTATTTCCCCGTGGGGTTCAAGACGCTGCAGCGTCATCTGGAGGGCTGTGGGCACGCCGTGAAGCTGTTGAATCTCTCGACCGTCCTATTGCGGTATCCCAAGATTGATATCAATATGTTGCTCAGCAGTATTGACGCGAAGATTATCGGCATCGATCTGCACTGGATGGTCCACTGCCAGGGCAGCCTGGGCGTCGCCAAGCGCATCAAGGAGGTCCGGCCGGACATCAAAACGATATTCGGCGGCATTTCCTCCACCTACTTTGCCGATCAACTAATCCAGTATCCCTTTGTGGATATGGTCATGCGGGGCTATGACACCCACGTCCCCATGAACGCGCTGCTCACGGCTTTCCGCGATGGCAAGAAACCGGAGCATGTGGCGAATCTGCTGTGGAAGAACGAACAGGGCGAGATTCAGGACAACGATTTTCAGCATCTGCCCGACACCTTCTCCTGCGGTATTGACTGGTCCCAGCAGCCCTCCGCCCCCAAATCGAGCACGCTTCCCATACGGGAAGTGCTTTCCACACAGAACGCGGGTTGTGCCTACAATTGCGGATGGTGCGGCGGTTCGCGGGATGCCTTCCGGCGGATCAACAAGCGCAAGCGTGCGATGGCCCGGAAGGATCCGGCGGAAATCGCCTTTGAGATGAACACGCTCAAGCCCTTCACGGAAAAGGACGCATACCATTTTTATTCGGTCGGATCCTACAACGAGCCCTCCTCCGGCATGCACCGCTTTCTCGATTTCGTGGAAGACACGCCGCTGCGCTCCATAAGCTACGAGCAGTATCATCTGACGCCCGACGACATTCTGAAGCGCATGGCGGAGTCGAACAAGCGCACGATCATCACCCTCTCTCCGGAAAGCTCGGACATCAAAGTGGCCACCCTGGCGGGGCGCGGGGTGTATACGAATGAAGAGATGGAGGACTGGATCGAGAAGGCGCTCGGCATGGGCATCTACCACATCGATATCTGGTACTTCATCGGCATGCCCGAACAGGACGAGGCGTGTGTGATGAAGAATGTGGAGTATTGCGAACATCTGCTGAAGAAGTTCAAGGGCAAGAACGTGAATCCCATGTTGTGCCCCATGATTCCTTTCCTGGATCCGGCTTCCACGTTCTTCGAGTATCCCACCGAAAACGGGTACAAGACCTTTTTCCGCACGGTCGAGGAACACCGCGCAGGCATGGAGAATGCCTCCATCATCAACCGGATCAACTATGAAACCAAGTGGCTGAGCCGGGAAGACCTGGTCTATGTGGGCTTTGAAGCCGTCCGTCGGCTCATGCTGGCCAAGGCGGCCCATGGCCATCTCCCCAATGCCATTGTCCGCGACTACGTGGCCAAAATTGACGATGCGGTGGACATGATCCGCAAGGTGCATGAGGTGGATTGCATCCAGGACAAAGAAACCCGTGCGCGGGAGCTGCGCAATCTCGGCCCCGCCATCCTCGAGCGCAACAATGAGGTGCTCTACGGCGGCGTGATGAACCAGGCCTTCCCCATCAACCGCGAGATTGGCGGGCGTTGGTTCGAGGAACTGGGCTGGGATTCGGACGCCCTGGACGCCGCCGTCGGTAACTGAAGCAAGAGTTCGCCCAACTGCCGCGCTTGTGCGGGCCTTCAACGTTGGAGGCCCGCGACGCGCAGTATTCTTGCTATTCACATCCGACAATGCCTGGACTGGACGCTCGCCCATTTCCATGTTATCCTGTAATCACTGGGATAGTGGATTAGCCTGGCAGACACCCGAATCGGAGTCTACCACGGGAAAGAAGCGGCAAGCCGGTCTGATTGCATCCCCATTGCATGTCCTGCGGGCACGCCTGGTCTCCCAAGGTGACCTTCTCTTAACCTGCGGGCGGCTTTGATCACTTTTTACGACAGGATTACCGTTGAGGATTTGAGAAGTATGTTTGGGATAAAGAACTCGGGGACTTCGGGGAAAAAACCTCGAAGCACGTTCATCTGGATCAGGCGCGCGGTCGTCCTGCTGGTAATTGGGACGTTGATTGCGGGCGGACCCTATGCCTATGGGAAATTGAACCGGATCCGCATTCGGCTGGTGGGGGATTACAAGGCGAAGCAGATTGCCGCGGCAGCGGCCGAGATGCCGCGTCCGGACCCGACATCGGAATCGGGCAGCCTCAGCCCCATTCTTGGCACGGTCAACCGCCTCCTGCCGGATGTGCCCTTTACGGACGTCCAGGGCAAGGCGGGAACCCTGCGGGAATATCGCGGCAAGGTTGTGGTCATTTCGATGACATCCATCGGGTGCCCCGTTTCCAAGAAAGCGACACCGGCCCTCGCCCGCATGGGTGAAGGCAATAAGAATGAGCAGGTGCAGTTGCTCATGGTGAACCCGGACCCGGGCGTCAAAGCCGAGGAGCTTCAGCAGCATGCCGCGCAGTTCCCCGGCTGGCGCTATGTGTCCGATCCTGAGGGGAAACTGTCCAGTGCCCTTACGGCGAGGACGACTACCGAGACCTTCGTCCTGGACGAGTCGCAGACGTTGCGTTATCGCGGGGCGCTGGATGATCGATTCGATGTGGGGTCCGTGAAGCAGACTGCGGAGTTCCATGATTATCTTGTGGAAGCCATCGCGGCGGTGGTGGACAAACGGAAGCACTTCCCCCAGGTGACACCCGCGCCCGGCTGCACGCTGACGGCGGACGCGCCCGCGCAGGCGGCAACGGAGGTCACGTGGCACAATCAGATTGCGCGCTTCGTTCAGGCCAACTGTCTCGAATGCCACCGCCCCGGCGAGGCCGCGCCGTTCGCCCTGGAGACCTACGAGCAGGTGCTCGCGCGGAAGGCGATGATCGAGACGGTGCTTGAAGACAAGACCATGCCCCCCTGGTTTGCCGATGCGGCCTATGGCCACTGGCGGAACGCGCGCCTGGTCTCCGAGCCGGACCGCCTCATGTTTAAGGCCTGGATCAAGGCGGGTTGCCCGAAGGGCGATCCCGTCGACGAACCCGCCCCGCTGGTTTGGCCAACGGGCTGGATGATCGGGACGCCCGATACGGAGCTGGCGATGGCCCCGCAGCAGATTCCGGCCGAAGGCTTCATCCCCTGGCGCATCGTGCCCGTGGACTACGAGATCAAAGAAGATTTGTGGGTATCCGAGGCGGAGATCAAGCCATCTGCGCCTGAAGTTGTGCATCACGCCATGCTCTTCGTCGAGTACGCGAAGGACGACCCCCGGGGTGCCCACCAGACCCATGGCGAGAAGGGCGAGGGCGGCGGCTCGGAAGGTTATTGGCTGTCCTATTTCCCCGGACGCAAGTGCATGATTCTTCCGAAAGGGCGCGGCAAGCTGCTGCCCAAGGGCGGCAAGATTTCCATCCAGATGCACTACAACCCAAACGGCACGGCGGTGGAAGATCGGACGGTAGTCGGCCTGAAATTTCTGCCCGGCCCGCCGGACCGTGCCGTAATCAGCGGCGGTGTGGTGAAGGGCGACTTCGTGCTCCAGCCCAATTCCAAGTCGGAGTTCATCTATTCGAAACGCTTCGCGGAAGACGTGCGCCTGGTCGCGATCATGCCGCACATGCACTCCCGTGGCGCTGCGGCCGCCGCTTACCTGCAACATGCCGATGGCCGCATCGAGACCCTTGTGGATGTCCCCAAGTATGATTTCGACTGGCAGATTTCCTACGAATTCGATGAACCCATGCTGGTGGCCAAGGGAAGCCGGATCGTAATCAAGCACGCCTACGACAATACGCCGGAGAACCCGGACAATCCGGACCCTACCAAGGAAGTGCGCCATGGCAACGCCACATCCGATGAGATGATGATCAATTTCTTCGAGTGGGAGCCTGCAGGCGACGAGTATGTAAAGGTCAGCAAGAATCGTCCCTTCCAATGACGGGTGCTCTACCGCTCGATCCGGGCGGTAGTGACGAAAATAGACTTTGCCCCTCGCCCGCGATTATGCCGGGCGAGGGGTTTTTCTTTCGGATGCCTGGGGGCCGGGCTCGACCTCATGCGCTTCTCGCAATCCTCCAGAACAGGAATCTTGTCTCGTGGCGCAATCGGGGCCTATAATCCCCTCGTGCGAATCACAGTTCAACGCTGGCCTTGGCCCGCTACCTGAACCGGGGAAGATCGCGCACGAGCAGGCTCAGGAGGGGCCGCTCGATGGGGGGCGTAATTGGGGAACGCTCAAGCGAAGGTTCTTAACCATGCCCAAAATCATCACTGCGGATGAAGCCGCCCACCTTGTGCCCAACGGCGCCACTCTGGCCGTCGTACCCATGCCCAGCGAAGAGGTCTACCCCGCTTTCGCCCGCTCCTTCGACGCGACGGGTTCACCGCGAGACTTGACGGTGGTTTGGACCGCTGGAATCGGGCCGTTCAGCGCCGAGGCGCGGGGGATGAATCACTTTGCGCGGGAGGGTATGCTCAAGCGGGTCATCGCGGGCCATATCGGGCTTAACCATTCCATCGGCGAACTGGTGGCCACCAACAAGATCGAAGCTTACAATTTTCCCCAGGGCTCCCTGTCACAGCTCTATCGGGAAATCGCTGCGAAACGGCCTGGTCTCA
>JBIJDL010000316.1:0-7567 GCA_044344195.1 Candidatus Hydrogenedentales bacterium | reverse complement strand
CGCGAGCCAGGCGGTCTGTTCGCCCTCCACCGGAATCAGATGGGCGCTGTCGAGGGCTATGAAGACCATGTTATCCCCGACCTGCCGGCTGAAATAGGGTTTCTCGCCCTGCCGCCCGAAGAGGGACAAATACCATGGGGAGCGCAGCATGGGGTCGTCGTAGTGGGTCTTGTTCACCTCGTGGTTGCCGATGCAGGTGATGATGGGCACCAGGCCACCGTCGGTGCGGCGCATGTGATTGAACCAATTGTCCAGCCAGGCATCTACGAGGTCGCCATCGCCGAGCATGCCGTTTTCATAGGCCAGATCGCCGCCGAGGAGCGCGAAATCGGGGTCGCGCTGGGCGGCGAGCTTCAGGATGGTGCGGGCGCGACCGTCCGCCCCCATGTCGCCGCCATTGACGAAGCGCAGGGGCGCGTCGCCGCCGGGGAGCGTCTTGAACTTGAGCTCACGCGAGTAGCCGGAGTCGTCGTCGCCCGCGACGAAGGAATACAGGGTGGCGGGCTTCAAGCCCTTCAACGCGACCACATAGAGCGCGCGGCCGTCCGCCAGGGCCATGGGCGAAGGCACGTGAACCGCCTCGACATGGTTCGCGTAGGCTTCACGCGCTTCGTGGCGCGGCTCGGTGTCGTAGTAGACGTGCATGGCCTCGACTTCGCTCTCGACGATGATATTGATATCTACGGAAGACTCGGGGGCATCGGAGTAGGTGAGGTAGATGTGGCGGGGATCCGCCTGTACCGACAGGGCCACGACGCACAGGGTGAAGGCTGCGGCGATTCGAAATGCGGATAGAAAATTCATGGTACGCTCCAATTTTTTACCACGGATGGCACGGATAACACGGATTTCTTGAAATGAATTCTCCGTGCCTCCGTGTCCTCTGTGGTCATAGCTTTTGTTTAACACCACGCGCATAAACATAACCTCCGCACCTATTTTATCCGTGATATCCGTGCCATCCGTGGTCTACGTTCTTGTTTGCCTCAATTCGTGATCTT
The DNA here is from genome assembly GCA_044344195.1 of Candidatus Hydrogenedentales bacterium. Lineage (GTDB taxonomy): Bacteria > Hydrogenedentota > Hydrogenedentia > Hydrogenedentales > JAEUWI01 > JAEUWI01. Next base: position 6,566 of record JBIJDL010000316.1, on the reverse strand, counting down.
GCCTGCCAGTTGGTTCGCGCCGGGAACCATGGCGGCGATGTGGGCTTCCAGATCGGCCCTGATCGCCGCAATCACTTCCGGGTGCTCCTTCGACACGTCGAACTGCTCACCGGGATCCTGCTCCACGTTGTAAAGCAGGGGTGGATCATGCTGGGTCACCGTGGCGTCGCCGTACTCTTCACGGGTTTGAAAATGGGCCTTGAACGGGCCTTGGCGCAGGGCATAGGGCGTCGTGTCGCGGTAGTAAATCATGGAGGTACGAGGGCTCGCGCCGGTCGCGTGAAGCGCCGGGCCGAGATCGACACTGTCCAGCGCGCGGTCCGCGGGCAGCGTGGCCCCCGCCAGCGCGGCGGCCGTGGCCAGGACATCCAGCGTGGAGCCCATCTCCGCAATCACACCGGGCGCAATGGTGCCGGGCTGCCAGAATATGGCGGGCACGCGCATGCCCCCTTCGAAGGTGCCGCCCTTGCCGCCGCGCAGGAGGCCTGCCGAGCCGCCCTGCAATTCATATTTGATCCAGGGCCCGTTGTCGGAGGTAAAGAGCACGAGGGTATTATCCGCGATGCCCTCCGCGCGCAGGGTGTCGAGCACCTGACCCACGCTCCAGTCGATCTCTTCGATCACATCGCCATAGAGTCCGCGCCGACTCTTCCCCTCAAACTCGGTTGAGCGAAAGAGGGGAATGTGGGGCAGGTTGTGGGCGAGGTAGAGGAAGAAGGGCTTGTCTTTGTTGGCTTTGATGTAGGTGACGGACTCATCCGTGTAGCGCTTCGTGATCGTTGTCTGGTCCGCAGGCCGCTCGATGATCTCCTCATTGCGCATCAGGGGCACGTTGAAGTATTCACTCTTCGGATTGCCGAAGGCCTCTGCATGGGGCACGGCCTGGTCTCGGTCCATGTCATTGCTGTAGGGGATGCCGTAGTAGTAGTCGAATCCGTTGCGCGTGGGCAGGTACTGGGGCAGGTGCCCCAGATGCCATTTGCCCACGCAGGCGGTGGCGTAGCCCTGCGCTTTCAACAGCTCAGGCAGGAGCACTTCTTCCGCTGGAATGCCGCCACTGGAATCGGGGAAGAGCACGCGGCGCGTGTCGTTGCACATGCCACTGCGAATGGGTAAACGCCCCGTCATCAGCGCGGCCCGGCTAGGCGTACACACGGGCGCGGCGGCGTAGAAGCTCGTCCACTTTTGCCCCTCCGCCGCCATACGATCGAGGTTCGGCGTCTGGATCGTGGGATGGCCAAAGGCACCGATATCGCCGTAGCCCATGTCGTCGCAGAAGATGACAACGATGTTGGGCTTGGCGAGGGCGGACTGCGCGGCAACCGCGAAAAGGACGAGCAGCGCAAACGTTGCGCGAAAGGGGGCACATGTCATTTTCGCAGGGCCTTTCCTTTATTTGTGGACGGAGTGAACCGAGCCATGTCCACTGTCAACTGTCAACTACTTCTCGTGTTCCAGTTTCGGGCGTTCGGGGCCGGCGTAGGGCGCGGCGCCCAGTTGCAAGCCGCGATGCGGCACGGTTGTCAACGACACATCATTCGTCTGCGGCGGGGTGATCATGCCGTAGTAGCGGCCCATCCAGTAGGCGTCGAGCCATCCGCCGGAATCGGCCACGACCTCGCCGCCGGATCCGCCGTCGAGCTGCATGAAGTCGCCATCCCAGCGGTTCGGCTCGGTCTCTCGGGGGGACAAGGGCTTGGGTCGCTCGGCGTATTCGCGGTAGCCCTTGGGCGTGTACAGGTCGTCGCGGTGAGAATTGCGGTAGCTGTAGCGGTGAAGGTCAAGGGGCCAGTCGCGCAGGTGGGCCACGGCGCGATCACCCTCGTTGTCATTGCCGGTGAGTGCGCCGTAGATGAAGTGGAACCACGGTACGGCCTCGATGCGCTTCACTTCCCAGGCCCGCTCCAGGCTGCGAAGCCACAGGGCCTTCAGCTCGGGGTCGGTCTCGTATTGAAGCAGGGAATAGTAGCTGTAGAAGGCGAGACGGTCGTCAAAGTGGGTGAAGTAGCCGGGGTGGAAGGTGAGCTTCTGGCGCAGGATGTCGGGCTGATAATTCCAAGCCAGCAACTGGTCCTTCGCGGTCTTGAACTTCTCGTCGCCCGTGAAATGATAGGCCGTGGTCACGTAGTTCATCGCGCCCATGCCGTTAAGGCCCCGGGAATAATAGCCATACGGCGTCTGAAGGTATTCCGGATCCCAGCGGGCCCAGCGGGTCGGCTCGCCGTCCACGTCGCGGAGCATGAAGCCGTTGTCGACGATGTGGCCCACCAATCGCTGGAGGTGCTGCGTGGCCCATACTTTTTCTTCGTCATTGGCCACGAGCTTAATAAACAGCATGGTCTCGTAGACCTGGGCGTCGGTCTCGTCGCTGGAGGTGTCGCCCTTCCATTCGAAGAGGCCGTCTTCCGTGCGGTGCCACTCGGCGGGCAGACCGCCGGAGCCGTGCATGGCCTTCAGGGTGGGCTCGCCCACGGCATAGATGGAGCGCGCGGGGAAGCCGTCGATGGACGTGATCTCCTCGCTCCACTTCACGGTCTTCATCATGTTCACGGCTTCCGCGCGGGCTTCCGCGCTGCCGGTCACGGCGTATTCGAAGCATTTCGCCGCCATGTAGTGGCTGCTGTAGCCCACGTCGTTGTCGCTGACTTCGCGGACCCACTGGCCGTCGATAAGGTTCAGCGAGTGGACGAAGCCGAGGCGCTTCTGGCCCCATTCTTCCATCCAGCGCTCGTAGTAGGCGGCTTTCTTTGCCAGGGTGAACGGTTCATACGAGATGATGCCCAGACCGCCGTCGGTCGCGAGGTAGACCGATTTGTCGTTCGCCGCGATGGCGTTCACCTGCTCGTTGGGCACCCAGCGAACGCCGGCGAAGTACTGGTATTCGTCTTTGATGTTGCGCATGGCCCCACGCGAACTGCCGATCCAGAGATCGTGATCGAAGCCCTCCGAAAGACTCGTGGTGTCATCATAGCACAGGCCGTCTTCGCCCTGGATCGCGTACCAGGTCATGCCGCGCAACACGCCAAGGCCCTTGTCCGTTGCCACGACGAGGCGGCTGCCCTGGGAGAGGATATCCCGAATGACACAGCCACGCTGGAGCGTGCCCCAGTCAAATATATAGCGGTAAGTGATCTCGTCACCTTCCAGCAGGCCGACGCGGAGACCATCGTGGACGTAAATCGTGCCGGCGTAGGACGCGAGGCCAAGGAGTGGGCCGGGTGCGGTGGCCAGCGGCGCGAGGCCCGTTGCCGTGGCGGTGAAAAGGGCCGGTCCAGACGCGGCTACGACGCTGCCATTGTGTTCGCAGAGATCGGACACGGCCTCCGAGGAGACCTTGGCCCAGATTGTGCCATCAAAGCGCCAGAGACCGCCGGGGCCCGCGGCCCACAGCGCGCCCCCGAGAGTCTTCAGGCGCGTGACGGCACCCTCGGGTCCCGCGACCAATTCCAGCGCCTCGCCGGCAATCCGGGACACGCCCGATGCCCCGCTCACGTAGGCCGCGCCGCAAAAGACCGCCACGGAAGTCAAAGGCTCAGTGGACGGGATTTGCCGGGAGACTTCCTGGAGATAGACTTCATCCGCGATGGGCTCCCATCGGGGATTTTCGAACTTCGCCAACTGGGCTGGGGCGGCCAGCGAAAGGGTCAGGGCTAGACACAAAGCGAGAGCGGTACGCATGCGCATTCGGGGCACTCCTTGAGGGGCTGTGGACGTCGTCCCGGCAACGCCATGACAACGCCTGACGGCGGCACCGGAAGTCCAGTCTACCGAAGCCGTGGTGGCGGGGGCAAAAGGCTGCGATTTTTACCGGGGCCGCATCACTGGTCAAATTGACGCCGAACGGCCCGCAGCAGTTCATCCCGCGAATAGGGCTTCTTCAGCAGGGCCAGGCCGCTGTCCAGCACGAAGTTGGTGTGAATCGCGTTTTCGCTGTAGCCGCTGGCGAAGAGCGCCTTCAGCGCCGGATTCACCTTGAGCATTTCCTTGTAGGCCTCGCGACCGCCCATACCCGGCATCACCACATCGAGCAGGGTGAGGTGGATGTGTTCGTGGTGCTTTCGGAAGCATTGCAGCGCATCCCGGCCATCGGCCGCCTCCAGCACGGTGTAGCCCGCAGCCTCCAGCACGGAACGCGTCAGTCCGCGCACGGCTTCGTCGTCCTCCACCACGAGAATGGTCTCATCGCCGCGGGGCACTTCCCCTTCGATCTTCGTGCCCACGTCTTCCGCAGCGCGCTCGGAGTGGGGCAGGTAAACTTTGAAGGTCGTGCCCTTGTCCACTTCGCTGTAGACCGTGATCATGCCGTTGTGCTGCTTCACGATACCGTAGACCATGGATAGGCCGAGGCCGGTGCCCTGGTTCATGCCCTTGGTGGTGAAGAAGGGCTCGAAGACACGGCTCATGGTCTCGCGGTCCATGCCGCAGCCCGTGTCCGTGATACTCACGAGCACATAGCGGCCCGGCTTTGCCCAGACGTGATCGCGGCAATACTCGTCGGTAATCAGCACGTTCTCCGTCTCGATATTCAGGCGTCCGCCCGCGGACATGGCGTCTCGCGCGTTCACGGAAAGGTTCATCAATACCTGTTCAATCATGCCCCGGTCCGCATAGACCCGCCCCAGCCGCGGACTCGGGAGCACGTCGAGTTGGATATGCTCGCCAATTACGCGCCGAAGCATGCTGCCCATGTTGGCGAAGACCTTGTTGACGTCGAGGTTGTCCGGCTCCATGACCTGGCGGCGGCTGAAGGCCAGCAACTGGCCGGTCAGGGCGGCGGCGCGCTCGCCCGCCATGGCGATCTGGCCCAGCTCCACTTGCACGGGCGCGTCGGGCGGCAGGGCGCTCTGGGCGATCTCCGTGAATCCATTGATGACGTGGAGCAGGTTGTTGAAATCGTGGGCGATCCCGCCCGCGAGCTGGCCCACGGCCTCCATCTTCTGCGACTGGAGCAACTGGGCTTCCAGGCTCTTCACGTGGCTCAGGTCGATCACGCTGCCCACGAACGTGCGCTGCTCGGCGTCGCGCATCTCCCCCAGAGCGAGCCGGACGGGAAAGATCTCCCCGCTCTTTCGCAGGCCCTGGACCTCGCGTGACGTCCCGAGGATCCGCTGGACGCCCGTCTCCAGGTAGGCCTGAATGTAGTCATCGTGATGGTCGCGATCCGGCTCGGGCATCAGCATAGCCACGTTGCGCCCGACCATTTCCTCAGCGGAGTAGCCGAACATCTGCTGCGCCGCAGGGTTTGCCAGTTGGATGGTGCCCTTGGCGTCGATTACGATATTGCCGATGGGAATGCTCTCGAAGGCCGCCTGGAAACGCTCCTCCTCGCGCTTCTCCCGGGAAATATCAATCATGGCGCCCACGAGCTTTACGGGGTGCCCATCTTCACGAATAACGCTCACGATATCGCGCAGCCAGACCACCCGGCCATCGGCGGCCACCATGCGGTACTCGAAAGTGTGCTCGTGCCCTTCGTGTGTGGCTTTCTGGCAGAACTTGACGGCCCAGTCCCGGTCTGCGGGGTGGATGTGCCGGGGCCAGAACTCGGGGTCGCCGATCCACTGTTCGGCCGGGTAGCCGAGCACGTTCTCCGCTTCCTGATTGACGAAGGTGAAAGCCAAGGAGTCCGGGTCTCCCTCCCAGAGAATTGCCGAGGTGGATTCGACGAGCGTGCGATAACGCTCCTGCTGGGCATGGATACGCGCCTCGTTCTCTTTCTCCTCGGTGGTTTCATAGGTAATCATCTGCACCCAGGTAAACTGGCCACCGTCGTCCTCGAGGGGCTCTAGAAAGGTCTGGAACCAGCGCTGGACGCCCCCGATCAGGAGGCGATCCTCAAACTCGCCACCGACGCGGACCGTGAGTACCTCGGCGATCCGTTCTTTCAACAGGGCATGAAAATCCGGGACAAATTCCTCCAGTGTGCGACCGGTCAGATCCCCGGCGGGGACCCGGAATAGCCGTGCGGCCACCTGGTTTACCATGATGAAACGAACGTCACAATCGAACACCATGATGGCGTGAGACACGCCCTCGAAGAGCTTTTCGAAACGCCGCTGGAGCAGGACACGCCCGGAGATGTCCTGAACAATGGCCACGAAGGCCGGCTGTTCATTAAAGGTCTGCAATTGGACGATCGACTCAACGTCGTAGACACTGCCGTCTTTGCGCAGGTGCTGGAACTGGTGCTGGAGATAGAGGGCCTCGCCCCGGCGCAGCAGATCCAGGGCAGATTCCAGTTGGCCGCGGCGCGATTCCGGAATCAGGTCATAGGCGGTTTTCGACAGCAGCTCCTCGTTCGTATAACCCGTATTCCTCGACGCGGACCGATTTACGGAAAGAAACCGCAGTTCGTCGGTCAGGAATACGTAGACCTCGCTCGGAGAATCGTCCACAATCCGCGCCAGGTCCGCCTCGTGCGTCTGCATGGCCTTCTGAGCGCCGATGTCGGCGTGCTGGCCCAGCATGCGCAGCGCACGGTTGTCCGCACCCCATTCAACGACACGCCCCGTGCTCCGGATCCATCGGTACTGCCCGTCGCGAAGACCTCGCATACGGAATTCGAT
>JBIJDL010000315.1:0-7598 GCA_044344195.1 Candidatus Hydrogenedentales bacterium | reverse complement strand
CCTGATGCACGTCATTTCGGTTTCCGGAATGTTCGTGTCCTATTTCGGAGAAATCCACCTGTTTTCCCTGCCGATCATCAAGAATCTCGTTGCGGCACGCGTACCCTACACCGCCTGGAAGATGCCGGTCGACCTGACGAACGGGCTCGCGCTTGTCGCCATCTCCGGTGCCTGCTGGCGCCTCTACCGGCGAGGTGATCGAAAACTGGCGTCGCTCACCGCCGTCCTCGCGCTCGTGGTCTTCATGGAAAACCTCCACGACATGTACTTCGCCGACGCCATCTATCTGGCGTCCATTGGCCTGGTTCTCATGCTCGTCGTCTTCCTCGCGTGTCCGGAGGATTTGCACCTTCCAGCCGCGAGTCTCGCCGACTACCCGGCCAGGAGGTCTTCCTCACGGGGAAAGTTCCAGCGACGCCCCCTTTCCCCGCCCGACATTCGCGTGCCACGCTATTCCCCCTGGGAGCACAACCCGCTCATCGGGCTCGTCATGGCGATGTTTCTCGTCTCGGCCGCGCAGGCGCTCGCGTGGAACGGCTTCGAGAGCATTATCATCCTGCTGGCCCTACTCGGAATGGGCCACGCTACCATTTCCGTGTTGAATCGCGCGGGAAGCGGCGTCGAGATGCGTGTTCTCGCCCTTGTGGCCCTTGTTATCATTGCGCTGCCCCAATTAATCGACACCCTCTTCGCCGCACCTCTCTTCTCCGGTGCCGTCTTCACCGCCATGCAGAGTATCCTTCATGGCCCCCTGCGCGACCTCGTCTGGATTCTCGGGCTGCTGCTGCTGCTCACCGCCTTTTCCCTCTCCGGTATCGAAGCGGGCGAAGCCCGGAGAAGGCTCCTTCTCGATCATCGACAGCTCGTTGCCGAGGTCGCCGAACGCAGGCAGGCCCAGCGGGAACTGCAGGCGAGTGAAAAGCGCTTCCGGCGGCTGGTCGAGAATAGCACCGACCTGGTCGCCATTCTCGGGCCCGATGGTGTGATCCGCGATATCGGCGCTTCCGTCGCCCGCATTCTGGGCTATGCCCCACAGGCCCTCATCGGCAAATCCGTTACCTCCTTCTGTCACCCCGATGACCACTCCAAACTGGCCCATGCCTTGAGACATATTTCCTCTGCTCGAACACCGGTGCAGTCCCTGGAGATTCGTGTACACATACCCGATGGCGCCTGGCGGGTCATGGAATGCATCAGTGACCTTCAATTCGACCCCGTTTTGAACGGAGTTATTGTGAACGCGCGGGATATCACCGAGCGAAGAGCTATGGAGGAGCGGCTCCAGTCCGCCAGAACCGATGAACGCCAGCAAATTCGTTATAATCTGCATGACACCGTCGGGCAAGACCTCGCCGGGTTGCTGTGCATGACTGGAAGTCTCGCGATGGAGCTCCAGACTCTCTCCGGCCCGCTGGCGCAGCAGGCCGATGCCATCGTGGAGGGGGTTCAGCGCACGATGGAAGATGTGCGCAACGCTATCCTGGGGATTGCGCCCATCGAGCTTCATCCCCGCGGGCTTGAAGTAGCCCTCGAGCAACTGGTGGAGAGGCTTCGGGCCTGCCACCGGGTTGATATCCGTTTCGCTTGCACCACCGCCACCGGAATCGATGACTACGGCGTGGCGACGCAGTTGTTTCAGATCGCTCAGGAGGCGCTGACCAACGCCATCAAACATGCCCAGGCCACGAAAGTTGTAGTCACCCTGTCCTCCAGCGTGGAACGAGTGGTGTTGACCGTTGCCGATGATGGAATCGGCATCGATGGGCAGCGTAAGTCGCCCAAAGGCCTGGGGCTGCAGACCATGCGATCGCGGGCCGCCGCCATCGGCGCCTGGCTGCGCATCGCTGGCACCGCTGGAAAAGGAACCCAGGTCAAGTGCGTGCTCAATCGTGACCCGCACGGCGAGGAACTGTCGGAGAAAGGCTTGCACGGCTATGTCGTCTGATGATGCCATCCGAGCGAAAATTCTGATCGTGGACGACCACCCCATGATCCGCGCTGGACTGACCCAGCTCCTGTCAGCGCAGCCGGGCCTCGAAGTCTGCGGCGAATGCCACGAAGCCGCCGGCGTCATTCCCCTCATCGAGACCCACCGCCCCGACCTGATCGTGATCGATATCTCTCTGGAAAACAGCAGTGGACTAACCCTGATTCAAGATATAAAGAGGAAGTACAAGTCTCAGAAAATGCTCGCCTACTCCATGCACGACGAGGGTCTCTTCGCCGTCCGCGCCATCCAGGCCGGGGCCATGGGGTATATCGAGAAGAGTGCTCACCCCAGAGAGACGATCGAGGCCATTCGCAAAGTCCTCCAGGGGCATATGGCGGTCAGCCAGCGTGTGACCGACTCTCTCATGTTGACGATGACCGGGGCCGACGCCGGCCGAAATAACCTCGACGCGTTGTCGAGCCGCGAACTTGAAGTCTTCGAGCTTCTTGGACGCGGGCTGACCGTGCGGGAAATCGCCGAGCGACTGAACAGAAGCGCAAAGACGATCGAGTCGCATCGCGAACGAATCATGACTAAACTGAGCCTCACCTCGAGCGCGAAGCTCGTTCGGCAGGCCGTCGAATGGGTGACGTGGCAGGACCATTCTCTGGGCGGCGGCGTTACCCCGGGCGACGAGTAGGCCCCCGCGACGAGCCGAGGTCATGGAGAGGGCGTGCCCACACCCGACGGGGGGGGGAGTGGGCTGTGGAATATGTGAAAAGTGCGTTGACTGTGTGTTACATTAAAACAGAAAAACAGGGGAGGGATCAGGCGTGACAGCGACGTTACTCCAGGCCACATAAGGGCGGATTAAATGAAAGTGCGAGGTTTCAGTCTCGTTGAGTTGCTGATTACTATTGCGATCATGGGTATTCTCGCCGCCATACTCCTGCCGACGCTGGCAAGGGTACGGGAATCGGCCAGACGAGCCAATTGTGCTAACAATCTGCGTCAATGGGGCGTCGTGTTCAAAATGTTTGCCGGCGAGTCGAAACAGGGCCGCTTTCCCAACCACCAGCCCGATGAAGGCGCCCCCATTGCGCCGAATTCGCCCACCTGGCCCAAGGTTTCCGGCCCGGCGGGTATTGAAGTCTTCGCCGACTACATGTCCGACCCCGAAATCGGGATCTGCCCCACCTCACTGGCCGACCACCCAACCTGCTGGACGCCGGGCTGCGGCCCCTACGAGGCCTCCTTCTTCGCAACGCTCGGCAACTTCGCGCCCACGGGCCAGTTTGTGCCGCTGGATGCGTACGAGCTCGCCACCTGGGGTGGAGTAACCGAAACCCCCTTCTTTGGGACCCGCCGCTACATGAGAGGCGCACAAGATCTTACCCGAAGGGTATTCTGCAGTTTTGACTACGGGTATCTCAATCGCCTCGTCAAAGCGGAGTGGGTGTCTAACTTCACCGACAATGCCCTCCTGGCCCGGGCTCTGGTATCTGACACGACCTCGAAACCGATGGGCGGAATTTTGTCCCTTGGCGATGATCAGGCCGACTCCATAAAGGTGACCCTCTCCTTCGGGCAGGTGGAATGCCATTTCATACGGGAAGGCATCGAACGCATGCTTATTACCGACATTAACAGCCCCGCCGCCTCGTCGCAGGCGCAGTCGGTTATTCCCGTCGTGTGGGATACCACGAAACAGGACGGCGAATGGGCCAGCCAGAACCCAATCTCCATGTACAACCATGTGCCAAGTGGCGCGAATGTCTTGTACATGGACGGGCACGTGCAGTTCGTCAAGTATCCCGCGCCCATGAGCCAGGAAACCTGGCCTCTCGCCACGATTTCGCTCGACCGACGCTCCATCGGCAAGAGCCCCGGATGGGCCTGGTAGAAGGCGCACACCGCCCACTGCGGGGGAATCCCCCACAGGAAAATCAGGTATCTCCCCGTATCCAAGTTTTCCTCTCCCTGCTAACGTAACCCCCAGTGGTCCCTGTTCCGTCCATCCGCGTATCCAAGCACCGAGACAGAAAGGAGGAGCCCGATTGGCGGGGAGCGGGTTGGAACAGCCGTCGGCGGTGCCGGAAACGCCATGGTCCAGTTTCGAGATTTCCTACATTAATCCCAATATTCTTAACAGAGGAATACGTCATGAAAAAACAGGGTTTTACATTGATAGAATTGCTCGTGGTCATTGCGATCATCGGCATCCTCGCCGCCATCTTGTTGCCCGCACTGGCGCGTGCGCGCGAAGCGGCACGGCGCGCGAGCTGCCAGAACAACCTCAAGCAGTGGGGCCTGGTGTTCAAGATGTACGCGAACGAATCGAAAGGCAACAAGTACCCGCACCATGAATTGGACACGGGCTCCACGTACAACGACGCTGCGGACTTGTGGATTCAGGCGGCTGGCCCTTGCGGTGCCCTGGTTTACCCTGAATACCTTTCGGACTACCAAATCGGCAAGTGCCCCTCCTCTGGTCAGTTGGGCGCCGCAAGTTTGAACGGCCCCGAACTTCCTACTTTCATGTACCCGATCGGTGGGAGCAGCAGCGCATTCCCGCAGCTGCCGACGACCGACCCTGTGAAGCTCGCCAGTTGGTGTGCTGTTGGCGCTTGCAATGGCTACACGCCCTACTTCGGCTGCCGTCGCTTCGTGCCAAGTGCAGGTGCCTCACGATTGGTGCTGAATACGATTGACTACACCTATATCAACCACATCATCAAGGCGGAGTGGGTGACCACCAAGGCCGATTACAACGAGTTGGCCAATCAACTCGGCGATGACGGCTATCCCGGTGGCGCGGTCAATAACCTTGCGACAGAAAAAGCGTCATCAGTGTCCTTCACGCTGCCGAATGCGGGTCCGGTAACCGTCAGCTACATGGCCGAAGGCGCGGAACGCTTTCTGATCACCGACATCAACAATGCCGGTGCTTCCGCCAACGCCCAGTCTGATGTTGTGGTTATGTACGACGCCAACCGCATCGACGGTCTGTTTTCGCAAACTTCGGGTAGCTTGGCCCCTAACTTCAACCACGCCCCTGGTGGCACCAATGCCCTCTACATGGATGGTCACGTTGAGTTCGTAAAGTACCCCGCTCCGGTGGCGCAGCGTACCTGGTTCTGCAGCAAGGTTGCCGTAGACACACAAACGGATGATGGTCAGCTCTAATCGGAATTGAAGGCCCGTGGTTTGAATAAACTACAGCCCCTTTTGAATCAGATAGATGGTGAATACGTAACGCCCGTCAGACGCTGAGTCCTTGACAGGCGAGTTATACCGAGTTGGGCATGGCGCGATAGTGGCGCCATGCCCTCTCTTATGTGCGCCCGACAGGGCCAAGGATGATGGCACGATAAGGCGGGGCCAATGCACCGCCCCGCAAGGAGCCCGGTCTACCACGGGGATTCCCCCGAAAATCTCGATGCGCTCCAATCACAGACCCGCTGCGACGACAGCAGGAGGCAGTACCCCATGCATCTCCACAACAGAAGCCATTCAATCTCTTGGGCCCGCCACTACGGGATCCTGGTGGTGCTTCTCGCCGCCACCCTGACGCAGGTGGCCGCACCCGCAGAGTCCGACCGCTCGCCCCAGCGCATCATCCTCGGCCTCACCAACGACCCCGCCCACAGCCAGACCGTCACCTGGCGAACACCGTTGCCCGTAGAATCGCCCCAGGCCCAGATCGCCCCCTGGACCGCCCACCCGAAATTCGGGAACGACGCCGTGACCGTGCAGGCCACGGCGGCGGAATTCACCACCGGCGCCGGCGACATCGTGCACCACTGCGAGGCAACCTTCACCGGGCTCGAAGCCGCCAAGGCCTACGGCTATCGAGTCGGCGACGGCAACGTCTGGAGCGAATGGTTCCGAGTTCAAACTGCAAGCGATAAGGCCGACCCCTTCCGATTCATCTACCTCGGCGACGCCCAGGCCGACGTAAAGTCCCTCTGGTCGCGCACCGTCCGCGAGGCATACCGCGCCGCACCCGATGCCGTCCTCATCCTTCACGCCGGCGACCTCATCAACGACGGCTTCAATGATCAGCAATGGTCCGAATGGTGCACGGGCCTCGGCTTCATCGCTTCCATGATCCCGAGTCTCCCCGTCATCGGCAACCACGACATGAACCTGCCCGACGGCGCGCCCGGCTTACCTACCGCCGCACACCCCCTCTGGAAGGCCCACTTCGCGCTCCCGCAAAACGGGCCCGAAGGTGCGCCCATGCTCGAAGACGAAGCCTATTGGGTCGACTACCAGGGCGTCCGCTTCATCGCCCTCGAAGCCAACGCCTACTCCCCTGAAGACTACGACCCCGAAACCCGGAAGATCGTTCAGGAAAAGCAGATCGCATGGGTGGAAAAGCTCCTGAGCGACAACCCCAATCGCTGGACCATCGTGCTCCACCACGAGCCCATGTACGGCGTCGGTAAGAACGCCGACAACCCCGAACTGCGCGACGCCTTTCTCGCGCTCTACGACCAATACAAAGTAGACCTCGTCCTCCAGGGTCACGATCACGTCTACGCCCGCTCCCACAAACTCGCCGCCGGAAAACCCGTCGCAGACAACGCCCCTGGCACCGTCTACGTTGTTTCCGTCAGCGGCCCCAAAATGTATGACTTCAATCCCCGCTACGCCGAACTCATGGTCAAAACCCTCGCCAACACCCAGCTCTACCAGGTCATCGACGTGAACCACGACCAGATCCAGCTTACCGCCCGTACCGTCGCGGGAGAGTGGGTCGACGGATTCGCCCTGAAGAAAGGCCAGGATGGCAACTCCACCCTCACTGAAGTGTACCCTCCCGAGGTGCCCCAGGCCAGGTAACAGCCCCACCCGACATAGGACAACGTATTCTCGTTCCCAAGCAGAGCTTGGGAACGAGTTCGATAGATAGGAGGCTGGCGCTGGTCGGGCGGTGTTCTGAACTCACTTCCCAGCCACGACCCGAATGCTGTACGGCGCCATTTCCTCGTCCAGTCGTCCCTCCAATTTCACACGCGCGGGATCCTCGCGGTAGTTCAGGATCACCAGCTTCCCCGTCTCCAGCGCGCTGACGAAGACCCGGTCGGGTCGTTCTACGGCCATGGCCTGCTTGGTCAGCGGGTTAAGATCGTCCAGCCCGCGCAGGACACCCTCAATGTAATCGCCATAGAGCGCGATAGGCTCCATGTCGCCCTGGAAGCGGTGGAAGCTGCCCTGGCCGGTGTCGCCGTTTTCCCATGCGCGGAAGAGGGTCTGGTCACCCTCAGTGGTCTCCTGGGGCACGCGGGGATAGGTGGGGTAGATCGCGACGCCGCCCTTGCGGATCCATTCATCGATAACTTTCTGCACGTCGGGTTCGATGATGTTGCCCCAGCAGAAGACGAGGACCTTGTAGCGGTCGAGGTAGCCCTGGCGGATGAGCCGTTCGTCGAGGAAGTCGTTGTCGATGCGGCGGCGCACTTCGGCGGCGCGGGTGTTGAAGCCCCACGCGTACAGGTGGCGGAAGGTGCTGTCGTCGAGCTGGTTCATGGTCTCGGGGTAATACACCGCCACGTCGATGACGGGCTCGGCGCGCTCGTCGAGGAGGTGGAAGTCCCGCTGCCACTGCGCCACGGCGTAGGGTGGCTCGAAGAGCACGTTGTGGCGCGTGTAGATGTTGTCG
>JBIJDL010000314.1:0-7602 GCA_044344195.1 Candidatus Hydrogenedentales bacterium | reverse complement strand
GGGTCGGAGCCTGAAGCTTGCGGAAGGAGAGGTTCAAGGACTTAAGGGACTTAGAAGACCTAAAGGACGGAAGGAACAACAGAGACGGCAGCTCCACGTGAAGCTGCCGTCCCTGCGGTGTGGATAGAGGCTCTTCTGAGTGAATCAGGCGAGGGTCTTCACGTGGGCCACGAGCTGGTCGAGGGCGGTGGCCCAGCCGTCGTGGAAGCCCATGTCTTCGTGCTGTTTTTTGGCCTCCAGGTTGTTGTGGAGCGCCATGGCGATATAGCGGGTGCCGGTACCCTCGGGCTTCATGGTGACGACGCCGGTCATGAAGGATTTCTCGGCCGGACGATAGCCGGGCAGGAGGGCGTCGGTGAATACGAGGCGTTCCATGGGAACGACGTCGAGGTAGCAGCCGAGGTTGGGGAATTCCTGGCCTTCGGGGGAGAGCATGGTGGTGCGGAAGATGCCGCCGGGGCGGAGGTCGATCTCGCAGTCGCTTACGCCCCACGGTTTGGGGCAGAACCAGACCTTGAGGTGCTCCGGCTCGGTCCAGGCTTTCCAGACGAGCTCCACGGGGACGTCGATGACGCGTTCAAGCTTCAAGTCGAGGGTGGGGTCGAAGGCATAGGGAGTACTCATTGCTGCTGCTCCTTGAGTTTGAGAAGGTATTCGTCCAATTGATCCAAACGGCGTTCCCAGAGCAAGCGCTGCCGGGCGAGCCAGTCTTCGGCGGTTCTCATGTTCGCGGCGTCGAGTTGATAGGTCCGAACGCGGCCAGTTTTTGTCGAGGTCACCAAGCCGCTGTCTTCGAGGACGCGCAGGTGCTGCAGGAACGACGGCAGGGCCATGTCGTAGGGCTCCGCGAGTTCGCTGACGGAGGCGGCGCTCCGGCTCAATCGTTCGAGCACGCGGCGGCGCGTGGGATCCGACAGGGCCTTGAAAATACCGTCGATGGGTTCGGCGACGAGGGACATAATGGATTTCCTTGTGACACGTCGATGGGGCGTCTCACTGCTGCGAAGGCCAGAATAGCACAGCGCAATACTTAGGTCAATGCCTTTGTTTTCTGGCTGTCGAACGATGCTCCGCGATGTGTCCCCCCTCGTGTATCTGTTACGGATTTGCAGGGCGGAGCGGTCCCCGTGCAATTCCTGCAGAGCATGGGCGAGCGTATCGGGCACCGGTTGAGCACACTCAAGCAATTGCCATTAAATCACTTGCGCGAATTCTGTCCGTGTTGGCCCGGCGATTGCGTTAAGTCCGTTGAGCGTGGAAATGCTGAAACCCCAAACGCCGGAAACCCCGGAAGAGGATACTGAAATGCGTACTGACAAAAAAATTAACCTGCGTGCACTGACCTCCCTGACCGTATCGCTGAGCTTCCTGTTCATCGCCTTTTCCGGGGTCATGCTCTATGTGTCCCCCAAGGGGCGGGTCGCGAACTGGACCGGGTGGAGCCTGTTCGGGTTGAGCAAGGAAAGTTGGGCGAGCGCCCACACGACGATGGCGGTCTTGTTTCTGCTGGTGTGCGCACTGCACATCGTCTACAACTGGCGTCCCCTGTTGAACTACCTCAAGATGCCGCTGGCGAAGGGTATGAAGCGCAGCAACTCCGAGGTGATCGGCGCGCTGGCGATCACGCTCGTGGTGTTTCTGGGAACGCTCTGGGGCCTTCCGCCCTTCAGCACCGTGGGCACGATCGGTGAGAACATCAAGAATTATTGGGAGGTGCAGAGTGTCACCGGACCCTATGCCCATGCGGAGGAGGACACCCTGGACGCGTTTGCGCGCAAACTCGGACGCGAGCAGGCGGAGCTTTTGGAGCGCCTGGCGACGAAGGGTTACGCCGCGGCCGATACGAACACCACGATAAAAGCGCTGGCCGCGCAGTACGACGTCAGTCCCGCGACCTTGTTTACGGCACTGAGCAGTGGCGGCGCGGGCGTGGGGCCTGTTGAGGGCCACGGTTTTGCGGGCGAAGGTGCCGGCGGTGGTGGCTACGGACGGAAAACACTGGCGCAGGTCTGTGCTGAGTCCCAAATTGACTTAAACACGGCCATCGGCCACCTGAAGGAGCGGGGTATTGAGGCCAGTGGCAATGACAATGTACGCACGCTCGCGAATAGCGCGGGCCTGAACCCGGGCGAACTCCTCGAAACGCTGGGTGTGAAAAGCGGCCACTGAAGCCAGAGTGCTGGACCGAGCGAGGTTCCGAATCCACTACACGCGGGCGCAGGTTCCGGGCCACCGGAGACGCTGCGCTCGCGCTGTTTTCCAGGGGTTGACACGTCGCGCTCAGCGCCGGCAGGATGTCTACACGGCCCCCGATTCGAAGGCCAGTGGCACAGAATAGCATTCACTCCACGGCGGTATATAGAATAGAGTGCAATCACGACGCGGTATGACGAAAGCGGAAGGCATGGCAAACCGGAACATTTCCGAAGGTCGAAGAGGTATTTTTGTAGTGGGCCAGATTATTTCGGTCGTGGGCCTGCTCAGCTTCGGGTCGGTATTTCTGACTGCTGCCCTGAACATTGGAGATTTTGATAATTTTGACGCTCAGATGCGTTCTTCCGCCCTCCGCGCGTTTGGCGGCATTGCCATGCTCATCGCTGGCAGCGTGCTCATGGGCATCGGAAGAGCCGGTCTGGCGGGATCCGGCGTGGTGCTCGATCCTGAACGGGCACGGGAAGATCTGGAGCCCTGGGCGCGGATGGCCGGGGGCATGATGAAGGATGGGATGGACGAGGCGGGGATTGTGGTGGGAACGCCCGCAGGCCGGGGCGGGGACTTTGCGGAGCGCCTTCGCGAGTTGCATGCGCTGCATCAGGAGGGGATTCTCTCGGACGAAGAGTATGCGCGGGAAAAGGCCGAGGTGCTGGAGCGGAAGTGAAGGTCGGGGGCTGGAAAGATTGTGGGTATGAAAGAAGACGACGAGCGGGGACGGGCTGGGACGTGGGGCATTGGATTGTTCTTGGGGGTCTTTGTGCTTGCGGGGCTGGGCGCGCTGTGTATGGGCTTCGTGGAACTGGCGCGCGGTGGCACGGACCGGGAAGGGCTGATTGCGCTTCTGGGTGTCGGGACGCTGTTCACGCTGGTGCCGGGGGCGCTGCTGATCGGGCTCTTGACGGCCATGGAGAAGGCGAAGGACATCACGCGGCGGAAAGGCGAATTTCCGGACGAGCCGTGGCGCTGGCGGGAAGATTGGAATGGGGGCATCCTTTCAAGTGCGTTTCCCGGTCGTATCTATTTGCATTGGCTCTTTGGACTCGTTTTCAGCGCGGTGGGGGTGCTGCTGCTCTACAATTGGCAGGACGTGATGCGGGACGGCCCGAAGGGATACGTATTCTTGTCCGTGCCTATCCTTGGCGGGCTCATTCTGTTTACCGCGATCATTGGCACGCTACGGCATCTGAAATGGCGGGACATGGTATGCGAGCTCCAGACGATTCCCGGAGCCATTGGTGGTCGTCTGGTGGCAAACATCAGGACCCCTGTCGCTCCGGCGGAGATCGATTCCATCGAGATGCGCCTGACCTGCTATTACTATAGTCCCGAGAGCGGCACCGACACGGGCCACGGCATGCGGACCGAGCTATGGCGCGAAGCGCAGACGATCCCCGCGGCTTCGGTAGGGATGGACGCGCAAGGCAACGCGCTTATCCCGGTGGATTATGCCATTCCATCCACGTGCGAGGCGTCGACAGCGGAGATGAAGCCTGACCGGGTTCAGTGGGAACTCTCCGTTACCGCGAAGGCGGCGGGTATAAATCTCTCTGCAATGTATATTGTTCCTGTATTCCAGGTTGCTGGGGAACAGGCGATATCGTCTGTTGAAAGCCTCGCGCCGGAGATGTCGGCGGCGCGCTCACCGAAAATTCTGACAAAGGAGTGCGGTGACGAGATCGAGTTTCACTACGCCGACAGCGTACCCAGCGTTCTAGTTGCGCTGGTGTTCTCGATTTCTACAGCAATCCACTTCGCGGCGTTTGCCTATTTTCAAAGCAGGGCCTCTATGCCACTTGTCATCTGGATCGGTTTTGCGTTTTTTTTCTTCCCGCTCGTCTATGCCACCCTGTGGCTGTGGTTTGGCAAGCGCTACGTTCACCTCTCCCCCACTTCGCTCACCGAGGTCTCTTCGATGCTGGGCTTCAGCCGTCGAAAGGCGATTCCGCTTGGGGAAATCGTTCTGGTGGACGCTCAAGTTGATGGGCGCTCCGGGAAGACACTGTACTATGCGATCCGGGTGCATACGGACTCGGGCGTGCGGCTGGTGCTGAAGGGAATTCGCGATAAGGCGGAAGCGGATGTGCTGGTGCGGCAGATTGAGGCGTACCTGGTGCGGCACCGGCACGGGGCGGCCTGAGGGAGAACGTCTTTCTCCATCGGCCGGAGTAGGATGGGGCTAGGTTGAAGTCCCTTCACCCACAAACTCCCCCGCTTCGCTCCTCCGTTTGAGGGTGGCACCCGTGCATTGTGAAGTTGGCCGGGGTGGGACTTGAGTACGTACTATGCGCACCGCTGGCCTCAATCTAGCACTGGTGCGCTAACTTATTGTATTAACGCCGTAGATTTTTGCATCCCGTAAGAAGAAGCGGAGTTGCACGCTTTGTCCGGCGAGGTCTCCCCCACTTTTCTCGGCCCAAAGCATGGGCAGGGCGCGACCTTCGGTATTTTCGTAGAGGCATTTATCGCGCTCGTAGCCGGGGATGAGGTTGCCTGAGGCGTCCTGCAGCTCCGCCATGATGTAGGCCTGACCGGTGGCACCTTCGGCAGGGCGGTAGCCCGCGTACGCATTGAGGGTGAGACCCGCAGTGGGCATAGTGAAGGGGGGCGTGGAGAATTCGCCGTTGGCGCGGCAGGTAGCGTAGAACACACGGTCTTCCGGCAGGCTGGCGATGCTGCCGTCGGGCTTGTAATAGCGGAGGCGACCCTCTCGGAAGAGGGGGCCCTGAAGGGCGAGCCAGAACTGCTGCTCGAAGGCGTTGGTCTCGCGGAAGGGGCGCTTCCAGTTGAGTCCATCGCGGCTGATGGCCCACTCGCTCATGTAGGGCGGGCCGTGCTTGGTGAGGGCGCGGCGTGAGTTGGCCTCGGAGGGGGGCGGCATGTAGTCGTTGAGGAGGAGAGCGTAGCGGCCCTGCAATGGCGTTACCACGACGCGGTAGAACTCGAGATCGGCGGGGTCGTGGGCGTCGGGCGTCCAGAGCGTTGCACCGCCGAGAAATTCGGGGGCGAAAGGTTCCCAGGTGATGCCGTCGCCGGAGCGGAGGAAGGACAACACACGGCGGCGCTCGCCGATGTTATCCGGGTAGCGCTTGGGGTAGGGCTGAACGATGGTCTGGATATTCACGAACTGCCCGGAAGGAGCGTGCCAGAAGAAACACGAGGCGTCGTGGCCCTGGAGGGCATTGTCGGAAATAAGTTTCCAGTCGGTACCATTGTCGCTCTGGAATACATGGAGCTTGCCGGGCCACTCGGCCCAGGAGAAGAGAAAAATGGCGCCATCCGTGGGGCGGTAGACGAAGTTTGCAAAGCCCTGCCACTCGCTGCGCTCGTATTCGAAAACGACTTCCTCCCCTTCGAAGGTGCGACCGTCGCGGGTGCTGCAGCGCACGATCTGGATGACCCGGTGCTCGGGGTCTTCCCAGTTGCGCATGCGCCAGCCGTAGATCCAGGCGGCGCCATCGGGGCGGGGGACTTCGCAGCCGTACTGCATGTCGGGAAAACCCGTGGCGCGGCCTTCGTTTTCCAGCATCTCGGCGCCAAAGCGGATGTCCCCGAAGGGCGCGTCGATATCGGCGGCATCCCAGAAGCGGAGGGGCAGTTCGGCCGCCGGTGCCGCGAGGGCGCTGGCGACGAGAACCAGGGCGGCAATTTTGAACTTCATGGGGCATCTTCTCCCAAAGCGATTTTGCAGCAGGGTACCTCGGGTCCGGTGATCATCGTCTCGAATTCTTTCCTCGCCTGCTTTCCGAGCAGGGCTTTTCCAATGGGGCCGAACTGCTCGGCCAGTTCCGTCGCGTGGTTGCCGTAGGCCTCGGCCACGAGGGGCGCTCCTTGCGCCAGGCTGTAGTCCGCCGCGCCGCCGAGCGCAAGGACCATATCTTCCAAGAGGCGACATTCATTCCATTCGCCGAGAATTTCCTGCGCCGCCTTGATGCGATTGATATGCGCGGCCATGGGCTCGCCATAGAGGGGTGCGTGGAATTCACAGGCGTAGCGCAGGTGCTTCAGTGCAATGCGCACGAGGTGGAGGGACTCGGGGTCATCCGAGCGCCGCCATTCCTTTCGCGCGGCCTGTGATTCAGCCAGGGCACCGAGGATGCCTACTTGGGCCAGTTCCAATAGGCAGATGCCGTCGGTCTTGATGGTGTCGAGGACGGCGGCCACCGATTCACAAAAAGGTTCACTCGCGGCGAGGGTGGCGGCGTTGCGACAGTAGCGGGCCTGATCGTCGCGGCGCGTGTCGATGATGGTGATGGCGTGGTCCATGAAGCGCTGCCAGACGCCGTGGGTCTCTTCGCGGTGTTCGCGCATCATGATAGCCATGACGTCGAGTTCGCGGCGGGTGCCAAGATCGCGCGTGATGCCGCGGGCGAGCTTGCGGAGGGCCTTGCGGTGCTTGGCGAGCATATAGGGCTGGTAGGTATCGAGAGCCATGCGCAGGCGGCGGGAAGCCACGCGCATATCGTGGATGGCCGTGCCGTCGAGGGCGGCGACGCCTTCGGCCTTTGCCATGATGACATCGGCCTGGGTCTGGATGGCGATTCGAGCCTGTTCGTGGCCCTGCGGGCAGGGTGTGTGCTTGCTCATGCGTGCGTCGCTCCTTCGCTGACTTCTTCCTCGCGCTGCGATTCCTCCCAGGTGGCGAGTGCGCGCAGGAGGGATTGCTCGGCGCGTGATTTGTCGCCGCCCTGGGAGCGGCTCCAGATGCGGGCGGTGTCGCAGACGGCCTGCATGGCGTTGAGGCGTCGGGCGTCGATGATGTGCACTCCCTCGCGGGACATGGCGTTTCCTTTCGAGTGACGGGCTGGGAGCAGTATAGGGCATGGCAATTGACAATTGACAATGGATAACAGACACTGAACTGAATGAATGCAACGGTCGTTGTTGGGACGGTGATGTCGGTTGAAGGCAGGGCAATTGCATTAAAAACGCTTTACAATCACTCAAAAGGCTAACGGAAATACGGAGAGGGGGCATTCCTGCCCCCTTTTTCGTTGAATTCATCGTGCGATGCAAATGTATCCAACTCGTCCTTGCAACTGCGTTTCATGGGTCGGGGGCTGGAAAGCCCCCGCTCCATACCCCCGAAATCTCTAATTCTTTCATGCGATTGCCCCCGATTGAAGGGTGTCATCGTGCGCGGGGCGGGTTGGGCGTGCTATGATCTTTGTGCGCTGGGGTCCGGCGCTTTTCACTACCCCTACCCTTGGCCCTTTGTGTGCCTGTCGCGGAGAGTTTCCATGCATGTTCCCCTGCTTGACCTGAAAGCCCAGCTTGCACCGATTGAAGCCGAGCTGAAGCGGGCCGTGCTCGATGTGATCGATTCGACGCGCTATGTGATGGGACCGGAAGTGGAGGGGCTGGAGGCGGAGATCGCGGCGTATTGCGGGG
>JBIJDL010000061.1:0-19842 GCA_044344195.1 Candidatus Hydrogenedentales bacterium | reverse complement strand
AAGGGTTTCTCGCGCGACTTCAAGACAAAATCCCGGCAGTGACCGGGGATATTCATGTCCACGCCGTTGTTGCGCGCAGCTTCAATGTAGTCAAAGCCGCTCCAGTCCCGGTCTTCGAGCGCGCGGGGGATGTGCCATTTGCCCACATGGCCTGTGTCGTAGCCGTGATCGCGGAAGTGCTTCGCCAGACAGGGAACGTCGATGGGTACCTGGTTGGCGCGCATGTTGGTCACCACACCGTTCACGTGGGAGGGGGTGCCGGTCATGTAGCTGGTGCGCGAAGGCACGCAGATGGGATTGGCGGTGTAGGCCGCATCAAAGCGCACGCCATTCGCAGACAGGCTGTCCATCGCCGGAGTCTTGAGGTGGGGGTTGCCCGCGCAGCTCATGGTGCCCGCCCACTGCTGGTCGGTAGTGATGACGAGGACATTCGGGCGCGATGCGCCGCGGGCCGAAGCGGCAGCGAGCCCGGCCGAGGCCAGCGCGGCGGACGCGAGGAACTGGCGCCGATCAATGCGGAGACGAGGTTTTTTCTGCATGCCTGTATCCTTGTCACGTTGGTCGATTAGATCGATGCGGTAGCCAGGGCAACGCGAGACGCCTTTAGCCGCTGAATCGTGCCAGCCAGGTTGTTTGAATAGAATAGCGGAAACGGGAACGAGTTTTCGAAACGCGGCACCCCTGGTTGCGAACTTGTGGTAGGCTGTTCTTTCGCTTCGCCATCGTCACGGCTGTACGTGGTGATCGTGCGATTCAACCTTGAGGTTCCCGATGTATTGTATGCGCTTTTTTGCGGTCCTGATGTTTTGCCTCTCGCTCGTTCCCGTGTCCGCCTCCGCACAGGACGGACCCGCGACGATCCTTCTCGCGGAAGGCGGAGCACCCAAGCTGCCTATTGTGGTTTCTTCAGCCGCATCCGAGGCGACGCGGGGCTTGGCCACCGAAATGGCCGATTACCTGAAGCGCATCACCGGGGCGACGTTTGCCGTGGAAGCGGGCGATGGCACCCGGGGGATCGTCGTGGGCACCCTGGCGGAGTTTCCCGATCCCTCGCTGGATGAGGCTCTGGCGATCCGCGACAGCTTCGATGGCAAGGAGGCCTTCGCGATTCGCACGGAGCCGGAACGCGTTCGACTCATCGGCGCGACGGATCTGGGCGCGTCCCACGCGGTGTTTCGCCTGCTGGAGCACCTGGGCTGCCGCTGGTACTTTCCCGCGCCCGAGTGGGAGCACATCCCGACGCTGACGACCCTGAGCGTCGCGTTAAACGAAACGGATCGCCCCGCAATTCCCTCGCGGCGCATCTGGTGGAACTTCGCCTTTTTCGATTACCAGCAGGGCAAGTGCGAGGCGGACTACAGAGCGTGGAGCCGCCACAACCGCATGGCCCAGTCCCAGACGATCTGGTGCGGCCATGCCTGGCAGAGCATCATCAGCGACAATCAGGCTACCTTTGACGCCCACCCGGAGTATCTCGCGCTCGTGGCGGGCAAGCGCACGGGGCCGCAATTCTGCTCGACCGATCCGGCGGTGCGCGTCATGGCTACGGAATGGGCCCTCGCCCAGCTCCGCCGCGATCCGAAGCTCGACATGGTGAGCATGGAAACCTCCGATGGAGACGGTCACTGCGAGTGCGAGGCCTGCGTGAAGGCCGGGGGCATCTCGGATCGGGTCTTCGGACTCGCCAATGAAGTAGCCCGCGCGGTGGCGGTGGAATTTCCTGGCAAGCACGTGGGGCTCTACGCCTACAACGATCACTCCGAGCCGCCGAGCTTCGACCTGGAGCCGAATGTCTACGTGCAGTTGACGGCGGGCTTCACCCGGGGCCGCTACACCTTCGAGGAGCTGCTCGAACGCTGGCCCGAGAAGACACGCAACCTGGGCTTCTACGACTACTACTCCTTCTGGCTCTGGGATTGGGACATGCCCCCCGGCGGCTTGGGCGGCAACATAAATTCGCTGCGGGAGCGCATCCCGCGCTATGCGAAGCTGGGCGCGACCAGCCTGGACGCGGAAAGCGGCAACAACTGGGGCATCCACGGGCGCGGCTACTACATTGCCAACCGGCTGATGTGGAATCCACAGGTGGATGTGGACGCGCTGCTGGCGGATTTCTACACGACGGCCTTCGGGCCCGCCGCCGCGACGATGGCGCGCTACTACGAACGGCTCGATCCGGGCAACGAGCCCCTTGCCGGAGAGGACACCCTGGCGCGGGCGCTGCGCGATCTGGAAGAGGCCACGACGTTGGCGGGCGGCGACGGGAAGATCCTCGCGCGCCTCGACCACCTGAAGCAATACCAGCACTATGTGCGATTGCGCTGGGACTATGATCGCGAAGTCGATCCGGCGCGGAAGAAAGAACTCGCCTTGGCGGCGTTGTCCCACGTCTACCGGAACCGCTACAGCTACATGAATCACTGGGAGGCCATCCGCCAACTGTGGACCGAGCAACTCGCGAAGGATCTCGACGAGCCCACCTGGGCCTACACCGAGGCTACGATGCCCAAGCGCTGGATGGTGGAAGCACCCTCGACGCCGGAAGAGACCGCGGCAGATTTCCAATCGGACCTCGCGCGCTTTCAGCCAGATCCCGTGGAGGAGTTAAGCTTCTCCAAAGACCTCGTGCCCTCGGGACTTATCAGCCCCGATGCCCCCGTGTCCGAGCAGCGCTATCAGAACCCTATCCCCTATGCGCTCTACAGCCCCGACGGCGAGCCGCTGGCCCTCACGCTTCACAGCGGCCTCATCGCCCACTACCGTGATCGCGCCGAGGCGAGCTATGTGATTGCCGACGGCGCGGGCAAAGAAATCGTCCGTGCGCGGGTGCCGCAGGATGGTGAAGCGCGCGAGCTTTCGGTGCCCGTGCCCGCCGCCGGGGTGTATTGGCTGAACTACGAAGATCAGGCCGTGGGCTGGGGCATCACCGTCGCGGCGGGGCGCAGCGCCTCCATCGCGCCCAGGCGCTACGGCCCTCCCTTGCAGATGGGGCAGATGGCCCGCGTTTATTTCTACGTCCCCAAGGGCACGCGCCAGATCCAGTACTTCTGGGAGGGAGGGCCCCACAAAGTCCTCGGCCCCGATGGCGCACTCGTGAGCACGGTCACTTCGCGCGGCACCTACGTGAAGATCGACGTGCCCGACGGCGCGGATGGAAAAGCCTGGTCCTTCGCGGAGCTGTCGCTTGGGCACTTGTGGTTTTTCAACGTCCCGAACTACCTCGCGGCCTCGCCGGAGGCGCTGCTCGTGCCGAGGGAAGTCGCAGAGCGCGACGGGCTGTTGAATTGAAACCGAGCTCGACATCGAGCTTCGTCATTCCAACGAAAACATCCGGACCTCCCAAGGCTTGAAGTCCGCCGTGAACTCGCTGGCGTTCTTCGCGATCTCAGCGCCGCTATACGCATCGCGCACGGTGGCCGGTGTGCGAAGGCGAATGGTCCGGGGCCCGGCATCGCCGCTGGCGGCCAGGGTCAGCCATGCCCCGCTGGCGTAGACCTGATCCTTCGGGTTGTCGCTGTACAGGTGCACCCCGGCCGCCGAGGCGACCTCGCGCAGGTACCTTGCAGGCAAAGGTGCGCGGCTCGAATAGACCGAGCGCCAGCCTTCCCGCTCGGCACTGGCCGTGACGGTCAAGGTGCCGGCTGCTGCTTGCACCGCGAACTGCTGTCCCTGCATGGGCGGAATCTCCACCGATGCGCCGTTCGCCAATGCGGGCACCGTCACGGCTTGCTCGGCGGAAACGGTTGCAATGGGAATACCGGTGAGCGCCTGCATAGCCTCCGTGCTTCCCGGAACCCCCGCCCCGGCGAAGTAACCCGGCGCATAGAGCCACAGGACGGTCCGTCCGCCGCGCAGAACAGTCTGCGACAGCGTATCGCGCTGGGCGCTGTCGAGCTTGAAGGTATTGGCCATGATCACGAGCTTGTACTGCGACGGGTCGACACGCCCGAGGTCCGAAAGGAGCACGGAATCATAAGGCGCAACGAAGGGCAGCTCGGCGAGTTGCTCGATGAGCACCTTGCGAACGAGGGGATCGCGAAACTTCAGGTAGTGCATAGAGTCTTCATCGAAAACCACCAGAATCTGCGCGTTGGAGCGCCGATCCCGCCCGAGGGCCTTCTGGCGGATACTTCGCTGCGTACCCACATGCGCCAGAATCGCCGGGTCGTCGTAGTAGCCGCCGTGTAGATCGAACCAGGCCATGTTCACGCCGTTGGCCAAGGCGTTGCCCAGCTCGCGGCCCATCATCCACGTGAACTCCTCGGCGGTATCCGTCACCGCGAGGACATCGATCCACGGGGCCAGCGCGGCCTTGTCCTTGTCGTGGATTTTGAAGCTCGCCGGGTCGAAGTCGTTCCAGAACAGTTTCCCGTGCTGGCGTAGCGAAAGGAGTGGCGCGCGGAAGCAGCTCTGGCCGCCCTTCAGGTTGCGCCGGTGGTAGCTCGCGGGCGCCATGATGAAGTCGAGGTCCGGACATTCCATCAGCCTGCCTAACGCCAGGTGTCCCGCGTCTTCCGCGAGTTCGGCGAACTCGAAGGAATAGGCGTAGAAACCGCCTACGATCTTTGTTCGCCCGGTCTTCTCCTTCACCACGCCAGCGAAATACGCGATGGTGTCCGCCATGATGTCCGACCAGAAGCGGTGGAAATCGATAACGTGGGCCTCCTTCACCGGGTCGCGAAAGCTCGCGTCTGCCGCGCCGTAGCGCTCCTCCTTCGTAGGGATGGCCGCCGAGTCCAGGGTCGCGTCGGGCCGTTGCCACGCGGCGCGCAGGGCCATGTCCGTGCCATAGCGGGCCTGGAGCCACGCGCGCCATGCCTTCACCATCGGCGCGGAGTAGTCCCCCAGTTCCGGCGTGTTCATGCTCCAGTGATACCACTCCTGCGTCTTCTGTCCCGTCACTTGATAGCCTATGACCCGCGCGCCATAGTCGGATTGCGCGACGTGATCAATGAGCGCCCCGATGACCCGCTTCATGTCGGCACGCCACACTTCCGACGCGATGGATGGGAGCTCCCCCGGGCGCGGCAGGGCAAAGAGCTTGTCGCCGAAGGTCGTCTCGCCATTGCTCAGGCGCAGCAGCTCCTCCGGGTGTTGCGCGGACCACCACGCCGGCGCGTCGATGTACAACTGAATCATCACCTTCGCCTCCGGCCCGCCCGCCGCCAGCACCGTCCGCGCCGATGCATCCAGGTAGGTGAAATCGAAGCGATCCGGCTCCGGCCATACCGTGGGGGAGTAACCATAGAGCCCGCCGAGATCGATCACGAATGTGAAGAAATCGCAGCCCGCACCACCGAAACCGCCGACATAGCGCGTCAGCAGCGCGCTGGGATTCGCGGGATCGCCCACGCCCACATAGGTCATGTACGAAGCGCCGGGATGGGCCACGCCGTTGATCGTCAGCACCGGAGCGCCCCCCGCCTCGCCCACGCCCGAAGTGACCTCGGCGTGGGACGGCGCAAGGAAGATGGTCAGGAATAGCGCGACAGCGCAACTACGGAATGATATTTGAACTGGCGAGATCGCGCCCATGGGAGTAATCCTTTGCTGGCAAGTGCTCGGAGAGGCTGCTCAATCTATGACAGGGCGTGCCCGAAAGACAAAATACCCCCACCGAACCACGCCAGCCAGCCCGCAGTCCAAAGGGTCATTTTCAGTGCGCGCGCCCACGTCCGGTCGGGCAAGGGGCAGAACTGTGCGGCGACACCGACCGCGAGTATCGGCGCACAGTACATCATGATGGAAAGCGAGGCGCTCAGACAGCACGCCTGAAATTCCCTGGAAATGGCCCCGGTGAGTGGACCCGCGATAGTGCTAAGGGTGGTCTGGACGACACGTGCACCATGACCGGGCCCGTCATCCACGCCTGAATTGGCAATCAGAAACGTCAAGAGCGTGAATACGGCCAGCAGGCACGCGAACACTATGGCGTTTGGATTGATTCGCCATCTCATGAGAAAACGAACTCCGCTGAATTACTTCTCGGTCGAGGGTTCCGTCTGCTGCTTTTCGGCCTGTGTCGGGCGCTTGTACGTTTCGTCGTCGCGCTTCGCGTCATGGGTCGCGCAGCCGGATATAGCGATGGAGGTGAGAATGATGCCCAGACTGCTCAGGAGAATTTTTGTTGAAGTAGTACGCATTGTTCTGGCCTTTCGATGTGAGAATTCCGATTTGCGATTCCTGGAATGGGTGCTCGAATCGCGGCAAGCGATCATTGCGACTGTCGACAGTGTAACACGTTGTCCGGTAGTCGCTTCTTAACGCCGATTGGCGTGTTCGCGAGCTGACGACACCACGTTTAGCATTCAAGAGGACGAGCAAGGCTGGGAGCGTCGAAGATGCGCCGAGGCGGACAGGCGTCCCGCCTGCATCGTGCACCAATGGTGCACGTCCTCATGCTTTTCAAAGAGGCACCTGATTCATTTGGACTCCCTCACCAGTGGAACCGCTTTTGGTTCATAGTCATGTGCCTTTGGCACATGAAGCAGGCGGGACGCCTGCGCTCCCAGCCTTGCGCAGTGATGTTGCAGCACGGCTTCGTGACGTTAACTCAAGGGTTCGAATTCATTCACTTGAAGAGATGTCACGTTCCACCGCCACTCCGCGTGCACCACTGGGTTATCCGCTCAACCCGACGTTACCAATCTGGAAACGGACTTGACCTCCATCGCTTTACCACGGCGTCATACTCCGTGCGCAACGAATTATCGGTTACCGAAACATTCTTCATGCGCCCTTCGGCCGCCGTTAGGCCTGCGCCCGCGATTCCGCATAGGGGCGCCATTATAAAAAGGATTAGCCGCAGTTCAATCCAGCCAACTGAACCCAAAACCATTCCAGATATGCCAAGTCCAATCGCAATGACGACGAGCGCTATCATTGCAAGCGCCAGGTACATGCTGGTCTTGACGACGCGTTTGAACTCATCTAGATCCCGCTGGCAGTCGACTGAGGCGTACGTCGCTACAAACGACCGAGCTTGCATCCATCCGTATGCGGCGCACGCGGCACCAATGCCCAGCACCGTATACAGCCCGATTGAGATTAGTTGATTGGTAGTCAATGAACGCTCCTCAGTTCAACGCCATGGTTATCCGGGCCGCAGCCGACTAACATTCGAAGTGTGTCGCTGGAAAATAAGAATGGTGACCATCACGCCAAACGTCAATTGGAGCCCAACGTTCTTCCGGGACGTGCCCCTCGACTGCTTCAAGCGGTACATGAAGGGACGCCTCGGTACAAAAGCCGTAGATGGCGGCCCGTGGCGGCGTAGATTGTGAAACATGCATTACGAGCGCGCGCAGGCTTTCGTACAACGTTAGTTGCCATTTCTTCGGATTGTCATCCCCAAACGGACAGGCGCCGACATCCCACTCCTCCGGCAAGCCACCGACCGTTACCCCTGTATAGACCCAAAGCCCATCTTCGTCAATGACTGTTGCGTGCTTGAAGGCTGAACGTGAACCGTCGTGATGGGTGTAGACGCCAATAGCGTACCCAAACTCATCAACGCCTATCTGCGGAACGGCAATGGGCACCTGTTGATCCGGCTCGACATCGTGATGCTCGTACGGGCCTTCGAGGCGAGGGTACGACCAGACGGCTCGCGAGACCGCGTTGGCCTCGTCGATACCTTCTGCGCCGAAATACATCAAGGCATCGACGTTGCCACCGGCCCACGCGGAAGGGCGGGTGAAGATCTTTTGTGGTTGACGCATAACAATGCTGGTCCAGTCCGAATGGGAACTTCAAAAGTTCTGTAAGAGAAGTCTGTCGTCTTTTTCTGCTTTAGTATAATCCCTTGCATGTGCAGGGTCTCGCTGAGAACCTTAACTGCTCTCGAATCACTCCCTCGATAGCCTGCAAGAAGCAAATCCCGTAGATGACGTCATACTATTTTGCAAGCAGTTACATCATGGCAATTGCAATATTACTATGCAACGTGGGTCGATTACGACAAATGTATTGGAGGAATGTGATTCGGGGGACTTCATCGTTCTCTCGCGGTACCCGCGTTGATGCCGTTGGATCGACTCAAGCAGCCCTTCACCCCGCCCGTCGCGCGTGCCACATGTGTATCAGCAGCGTCTGGCACACCAGCGCCGGCGCGTCGAAGCCGCCTTCGGCGATGATGGCGGCCACTTCGTCCGGTGGGCGGACGGCGACGTGTTCTTTCAGGGCGTTGCGGTATTGGGCGACCTGTTCGTCATTGAAGTCGTTGTATTTCATCAGGGTCATCCACGATTCAAAGGGGACGGTGCCGGGTTCGCCGGCGAGGTCTGCGGTGACGAGGTGGCCTTCGGGCTTGAGGCGCGCGGCGATGTCCTGGAAGAAATTGCAGCGCTTCTGGCGCATCAGCACGAACTGGGAAACGAGGATGGAGGTGGCGGCGTCGAAGGGCTCGGTATGCGGCAGGGCGTCGAGGTAACCCTCGTGGAAGGTGCAGCGGGCATCGATTCCGGCCTCGGCGGCTTTTTCGCGGCAGTGCTTGAGCATGGCGGCGGCGGGCTCGACGAGGGTGAAGGTCCAGCCGGGGAATGCGGCGGCGAGGTAGAGCAGTTCCGCGCCGGTGCCCGCGCCGACGCAGAGGATGCGGGCGTCTGCGGGGAGATTGGCGAGCAGGCCGCGCATGGCGAGGTGCAGGGCTTCTTTGAATGGGGCAAGTTTCGCGAAGCGCTGGTCGTAGGCCGCGGCGTGATCTTCGTCGAAGGCAGGCTTGAATGTTTGGTCGGACATGGTGTTGCTCCTTGGGTGCCTTTAAGCACTCCACTCGTTCCAAAGCTCCGCTTGGGAATGCCGTTCCCGGAGCTCTGCTCCGTCCAGACGTTGGCTTCGAGGATTACATGATCTTGTGTTAGAACTCAATCGAAGCGGAGCTTCGGAAGCTGCATTCCCAAGCAGGCTTGGGAACGAGTTAACGAGGCCAATTATAGTTCTCACGTTGCGCATCAGTCTCCATACCCCATCCACACATACTCCAGTGCCGTGGGCAGCAGTTGCTCTTTCACGATGCCTTCGCAGTGCCTCGCGTTCTTCGCGAAGACGTATTGGTAATCGTAGCCTTTGGCGGCGAGGGCCTGGGCCATTCGGTTGTTGGCCTCGACCCAGTCGTGCATGTCGTCGCGCTGGACGTTCGGGTTGTAGAGGTCCTTGTCGCCGACATGCATCCAGATGCGGAGGGGCTTTTTCTCGCTCTGGGGGATGAGGGTCTCGTGGAAGCCCCAGGCGCCCATGGGTGTTTCGGGGTTCCAGGGCCACTGCTGGTTCACGTAGGTGCCGGAGAAGGTGAGGACGCGGCGGTAGAGGTCGGGACGGTACCAGGCCATGATCATCGCGCAGGAGCCGCCGGAGCTGCAGCCCATGGTGGCGCGGCCTTCGGGGTCTTTCGTGAGCTTCACCTTGCACTCGCGCTCGACGAGAGGGAGCACCTCGGTTTCCACGAACTCGGCGTAGAGGCCCGACATGGTGTCGTACTCCAATCCGCGCTGGCTGCCCTGGGCATCGCCGCTGCCGTTGCCGATGGAGATGGCCACCATGGCGGGGACGCGCTTCTGGGCGATGAGATTGTCCAAAGCCGTGAAGAGCATCGTATCGGGGCCGTCCGCGCCGACGATGAAAGGCATCTCCGTTCCCGGAACGTAGCCCGTGGGGACATAGACCGTGACCATGCGGACATAGGGCGCCGGGTGGCTCGTGGTGACGATGAGCTTGGCCTTGTTCTCGGGGTCGGGCGTGCCGAAGGTGTCCTTCTCCCGCGCGATGCCGGGGTAGATCGTGCTATCCTCCGAGCGCATGGTGAGTTCGTGAATCGTGCCTTTGGGCACGCCCTCCTGCACGATCATCTCCGGCGCGGGGGCGTGGGTCGGGCCGATGATGAAGTTGCCGTTGGCATCGGAGGGCGGCACGGCGCCATCCGGCAGCTCCGTCGCCGGAATGGAAGGCTCGCGTACAGGCGGTTCCGGTCGCGGCGGCGCGGCGAGGGCGATGGGGGCGGTCAGGCTCAACGAAAGCGTGATGATGGCGCGTGTCATATGCATTGGGGGATCCTTGCCGTCTTCGAAATGCCTTGCATGGGGGATTCGATCACTGTAGCACACGGGCGGGGGAATGGAGAATAGTGAATGCGGAATCGTGTGGCACATTCCATTCCTCCAGGTGACTCGCACAGAAGGCTGGCCCATCTCGCCTATCTGTGCTACGCTGTTCCTGGTGACCTGTAACTTGAGGAGAAATCGCCCCATGACTTGGATTTCGCGTTTGACCCGTACATGCTGCATGGCGACCGTCGTCGCATGGATGCTCGTTTCTACGGCCGCACACAGCGCTGAGACCGCCGAAGCAAAACGTCCCTTGAATGTGCTGTTCATCGCCATCGACGATCTGAACGACTGGCCGGGCTTTCTCGGGGGCAACGCGCAGGTGAAGACGCCGAACCTGGATCGCCTTGCGGCCCAGGGCACGGCCTTCACGCGGGCCTACTGCGCGGCGCCCCTGTGTAATCCCTCGCGGACGGCGTTGATGACGGGTATTCTGCCTTCGCGCTCCGGCGTCTATGAAAACAACCAGGACTGGCGCACGAGCCCCATGTTGCAGAAGGCGGTGACGCTGCCGCAGCACTTCATGGCCAACGGCTACACCGCGACCGGCAGCGGCAAGATTTATCACGGGCGCTTTTCCCACCCGGCTTCCTGGGAAAGTTATTGGCCGTCCCAGACGGAAAACAAGCCGGACGATCCCAATCCGCCGCAGTTACCCTGGAAGGGGGGCGATGCGGCCCGGGCCCATTTTGACTGGGGTCCTCTGGATGTCGAAGATGGCGAGATGGGCGATGCGAAGGTGGTGGGCTGGGTCGGCGAACAATTGAAGGCTGCCCACGACAAGCCCTTTTTTCTCGCGTGCGGGCTGTTTCGTCCCCACCTGCCGTGGTACGTGCCGAAAAAGTATTTCGACCTCTATCCGCTCGATTCGATCGTGCTGCCCGAAGTGAAGGCGGGCGATCTGGACGACATCCCCGTCCTCGGTCGGAAGATGGCAAACCCAGAGGGCGATCACAAGCGCGTGCTGGAGACCGGCAAGTGGAAAGAGGCGGTGCAGGCCTATATGGCGAGCATTGCCTTTACGGATGCCTGCATAGGACAATTGCTCGATGCCGTGGCCGCGAGCCCGCACCGGGACAACACTCTCATCGTGCTGTGGTCCGACCACGGCTGGCACCTGGGCGAGAAGGAGCACTGGCGCAAATTCACCCTGTGGGAAGAGGCCACGCGCAATCTACTCGTCTTTGCCGGCGCCGGCATCACGCCGGGGCAGCGCTGCGACGTGCCCGTGGGCCTCATCGATATCTACCCCACGCTGACGGAGCTCTGCGGCCTGCCCGCGCGGGAAGGTATCGACGGGCTCAGCCTCGTGCCCCAGTTGCGCGATCCGTTCGCAACGCGGGAGCGGCCCGCGTTGACGACCTTTGGCTACAACAACCACGCGGTGCGCACGGCCAAATGGCGCTATATCCGCTACAGCGATGGCACGGAAGAGCTTTACGATCACGACAACGATGAAATGGAATGGACCAACCTTGCGGGTGACGCGCAGTATGACGGGCTGAAGGCGGAGTTGGGCGCGTGGATGCCGAAGGAGGTTGTCCAACCTATCGCGAGAGCGGCCGCCAAGGAGCAGGGACAGGAGTGATCGCGTCGGGGCCGTCGCCCGCGGGCATCCCATGACAACTATGAAATTGAACGGGAACACAATCGCAGCCGTTCAGGGAAGGAAGTCCGCATGTCACTATTTCGACTCGGGATAAACGCAGGGCTTACAGGAATGGTGATGGCCGCCGCCGGATGCGCAACGGACCCCGGAACTGCCCACGCACCACGGACCTCGGCACACATCGCGCCGGCGCATGATGCCTGGTCGTTATTGCCTGTCCCGCGCACGATGGAGGTGGGCGGATCCGCCGCGGGCCTCGACCCGGCCAGTGATCTGAACTTGGACTCATTTCCCCCGGTGTTGGGCGGGGCGTTGGCGGACGCCATCCATGCCTTTCCCCAAGCGAGGGGAAGGGCGCTTCAGTCGGAGCGACACAGGATAGCCCTTGACCCGGTTCGCGTACCCGACGCCCAGGGCTATGAGATTGTCATCGCCGCTGGAAACGTGGGCGCCGAGCTGACGGTGACGGCTCATGACGAAGCCGGGTTGTTCTACGCGGCGCAGACGCTCCGGCAGTTGGCGACGCTATCTTGGGAGCGCGGCGAAATCCCGCTGTGCCGCATCGCCGACCATCCCGATTTTCCCAACCGTGGCGTGATGCTCGATGTGGCCCGGGACAAGGTCCCGGAAATGAAGACGCTGTATGAACTCGTCGACCTCTTCGCCTCGTGGAAGTATAACCAACTCCAGCTTTACACCGAACATACGTTTGCATACAAGGGCCACCACGCGGTGTGGGAAGACGCTTCGCCGATGACACCGGCGCAGGTTCGCGATCTGGACCGCTACTGCCGCGAACGCTATGTCCAGCTCGTGCCCAACCAGAACTCCTTCGGCCACATGAACCGATGGCTTTCCCGCCCGGAGTACGCGGACCTGGCCGAGACCCCGAACGGCTCGGATCTTTGTCCCGTGGATCCCCGGTCGATCGCCTTGTTGCGTTCCATGTACACGTTCATGCTGCCCAACTTTTCCAGCCCGTATTTTAACGTGGGCTGCGACGAGACGTGGAGCCTCGGCCAGGGCCGCAGCAAGGAGGCCGTTGCGGAGAAGGGCGTGGGACGCGTGTACCTCGAGTTTCTGCTGGGCATACGCGGCGTGGTGCAGGAGAGCGGCAAGTCCATGCAATTCTGGGCGGACATCATCAATAATCACCCCGAGTTGATCCCTGAACTGCCCAAAGACCTGGTCGCCATGGAATGGGGCTACGAGGCCAACCACCCCTATGCCGAGCACACGAAGCGTTTTCACGACAACGACGTCCGCTTCTACGTGGTGCCGGGCACGTCCTCCTGGAACACGCTCCTGGGCCGCACGGAGAACGCGCTGGGCAATATCCGCAATGCCGCGGAAAATGGCATCGCCAATGGCGGCGAGGGTTTCCTGATGACCGACTGGGGTGACGGCGGTCACTGGCAGTTCCAGCCGGTGTCCTATGTGCCCTTCCTGTACGGCGCGGCGCTAAGCTGGTGCTTCACATCGAACGAGGACCTGGATCCTGCCGCGATGGCCGATCGCTATGTCTTTTTGGATGCGGCCGGCGTGATGGGGAAGGCGGCCTGTGATCTCGGAAACGCATACAAGCAGACCGGCATGGAGTTTGGCAACAACACCGTGTTTTACATGTTGCTCCAGCACCGCGTGGAGGAGCCGCTGAATACGGATGGCTTTGAGCGACTCAAGGCCGAGGATCTCGACAAGACCATCGCCTTTATCGACAATGCGATAGCCCGTATCGAGGGCGCGGATATGAAAGGTCCCGATGCCGGGCTGATCAAGGCCGAATTCCAAATGAACGCGGCCCTGGCGAAATTCGCCTGCCGCCTGGGCGCTGCGCGCATCCGTGCGGGCGGTGTAGCCACCTCCGCGCTGCCGCCCGAGCAGCGTCTCCAACTCGCCGCCGAACTGGAGCCGCTCATTCCCGAGTTTCGCCAGTTGTGGCTTGCCCGCAACCGCTCGGGCGGACTCAAAGATAGCGCCGGCCGCTTCGAGAATTTGCTGGCGCTTCTTAAGCGATAGACCGACAAAGAATGCCGATGCCGCTTTCCTCCGTTGGCCTCTCGTACAAACCAAGTGATTCGTTCACTCGCAAAGGGATACAAGTCGTTGTCCACGAGCCATTGCTTCATTGTTAGCTTCCGGACGACAGCCTCCGTGAAAAATACCTGTTCCATCCTTTTGGCCGTTTTGATTCTCGCAGCGGCTTCCGTGTCGGGCGAAGAAGTGCCGTACACCCAGATCCTGAACGTGGTCTACGCGGAACCCGATGGTGTGGGGCTGCTGCTCGACGTCTTCACACCCCTGCCCGGCGCTGGTCCGGCGCAGGGCCTCGGTATCATCTGTGTCACCAGTGGCGCCTGGAAGTCGGATCGGGGGATGGTGGACGCCCACAAGAAGTTCGGTTTCTTCGACGTGCTCTGCGCCCACGGCTACACGGTCTTCGCCGTGCGCCCCGGTTCGCTCTCCCTCTTCACGGCGGATCAGATGCTGGCCCACGTGAAGACCGGAATTCGCTACGTGAAGGCCCACGCCGCAGAGTATGGTATCGACCCCGAAAGCCTGGGCATGGTCGGTGCCTCCGCGGGCGGACACTTGGCCCTCCTCGCGGCGACCTGCGCGGAACCGGACGACCCCACCGCAGAAGACCCCTTGCTCCGCCTCGGAACGCAGGTCACCGCCGTCGGTGTGTTCTGTCCGCCCACCGACTTCCTCGACTGGAACGGCAAGAAATACGGCCTCGATCTTATGCAGGGGCAGCTAGTGTTTCGCGATGGCCTTACGGGAAAATCGGAGGAGCAAATCGAGGCGTCGGCCAAAGCGATCTCGCCGCTGCACCAGATCAAACCCGGCCTGCCGCCTTTTCAGCTCATCCACGGCGATGTTGATTCCCTTGTGCCCACGCAACAATCCGTCAAGTTCGTCGAGGCGGTACAGGCCCAGGGAGGCGCCGCCGAACTCATCATCAAGCCCGGCGGCGACCACTCCTGGCCCACCGTGCGGGAAGAAATCGAGAAGATGGCCTGTTGGCTGGATCGGCAATTCGGACTTTCATCCGTGGCGGTCGAATCGCCGGAGGAATAGGGGGCTGCCGTCAGGCGAAATTCCGTGTTTCCTGATCAGCCATTTCCCGCCAGGCCGAAGGTCTGGGCGAAGCGTCGGAAGAAGCCTTCTTTCTGTCCTTCCTTCGGGGTCTGTTGCTGGAGTAAACGGCTGGCGATCTGGTTCATGCACTGCGAGACAGGCGCGTGGGGGTAGGCGATCATGAAGGGCTTGCTCTGCATGACGGCCTGGGACACGTGGGAATCCCGGGCGAGGTAGCCGAGGAAGGAGATGTTCTTCCCCAGGTAGCGCTGTGCGACGCCGGACATCTTGGTGTATACGGCCTGCGCCAGGGCCGGGTTGGGCACCATGTTGACCACCAGGCGCACCACGGTATCGGGCTGGTTCGCATAGAGGGTCTTCAGCATGGCATAGGCATCCACAATGGCGGGGTGCTCCGGCGTGGTGATGAGGATCACTTCGTCGGCGGCCAGGGAAAAGGCCACGGCGTTGCGACCGATACCAGCCATGGTGTCAAGAATGATGAAGTCGCTCTGGGCCTGAAGATCCTGCAAACCGCCGAGGAGGTTCTGGCGGCCGGCATGGGTAAGGTCGGCGATCTTGGCGAGTCCGGAGGAGCCGGGCACTACGGAAATGCCGCCGGGCCCGCGCACGAGGATCTCGGCCATGGTCTTCTCGCCTTCGATGACATGCTCGAGGTTGTGGAGCGAGCTGAGGCCGAGGAGCACCTCCACATTGGCCAGGCCGAGGTCCGCGTCCATGAGGATCACGCGTTTGCCCTGGGCCGCGAGGGCGATGGCGAGGTTGACGCTGGTGTTGGATTTACCCACGCCGCCCTTGCCGCTGGTGATGGCGATAACCCGGGCGGCGTTGGCCTTGTTGCCCATCATGGTTCTGAGTCGTTGTGCTTGATCAGCCACGTTTAATACTACCTTCCAGAATCAGGTTCGCCATGACGGCGGGCGAGGCGAGGCAGATGTCGTCGGGCACGTTTTGCCCGGTGCTCAGATAGCTCATCGGCAGGCCGGATTCGGCCAGGACACTCAGCATCGCGCCGTACTGGCGTGTTTCGTCGATCTTGGTGAACAGCACCGAAGTGGGGGTGCAGCATTTGAAATTGGCCACGATATTTCGCATGTCGTCGAGAGGCGTGCTCGCGCTCATGACGAGCATGGTCTCGTGGGGTCGTGCGGTCCGGAGGCAGTTTTTGAGTTCGTTGATCTGCTCCAGATTGAACTGGCTCCCGCCCGCGGTATCGATCAGCACCAGGTCGTGGTCGCCAAATTCCTTCAGGGCCGCGTCCATGTCGCGCTCGTTGTGGACGACCCGCATGGGCAGGCCGATGATGTTGGCGTAGACCTTGAGTTGCTCCGCCGCCGCCACGCGGTAGGTATCGGCGGTGATGAGGGCGACCCGGGAGCGTTCGCGCACGGCGAAGTGGGCGGCGAGCTTGGCCAGGTTGGTGGTCTTGCCCACGCCCGTGGCGCCACAGAGGGCGACGACGCGGCACTCGCCCGCGTGCATGGCGAGGCCGCCGGTGCCGTGGAGGATCTTGCGGATCTCCATGTGGAGGCGCTCCGCAAAGACACGCTGATCGCGCATGATGGCCAGGTCGGAATTCTTCATCACCGCGCCGATGAGCACGGCGGCGACCTTGCGGGAAACGCCCCGCTCGATCAGGGTGCGGTAGTGGGGTGCGAATTCCGAGGGCAGCCCCGCGCCGGGACTTTCGGCGTAGAGCACCTCCATCATTTCCCGGATTTCCTGGAGCTCGCGCTGCACCGCGGGGGAGGTCGCGGCACTTTCCTGTTTTGGAAAAGGCAGCACGGGGGAGGGGGCCGCCTGGGCGCGCGGTGCGACTGGCGCTTCCGCTCGGGGCGGCGCGGCGGGCGCTTCGGCACGTGAGGCCGGCGCGGCGTTCATGCGCTGCTGGGCGTCGCGGACGAGGCGTTCGAAGTACTCCACGGTTTCCCCGGGCGCGGCTGCGGTGGGGGGCTGGGCCGTTGTCTTGCTGGACTCGCCATATTTGCGCATAGCGGCGGAGCCCGGCGCTCCCGGCGCGCGCACCTGAGCGGCGAGGGAATTCACGGGTACGCAGGCGGTCAACTCCACCATCTTCCGACCGAAGAGGCCGAAGATACCGCCCTCGTAGACGTCGCTCGTGTTGATCACAAGGGCCTCGGGGCCGTATTGGCGGCGGACCTGACGCCAAGCCTCGTCCAGGGTTCTGGCGCGTATCTTGTGAAATTGCTGGCTCATGTCATGCGCTCACCTGGCCGACACTCTCCAAGCCGACCGCCGGGTCTATCTCGTTATAAGACAGCACGACGACCTTGGGGATATGCCGCTCCACGATGCGTTTAAAATAACGCCGCACCGGGGCCGAGGTCAACACGACGGGATCCTGTCCGCTGACCACGAGGGGCTGGAGGGCGGCGGCACAGCGGGTGCTGATGGCGTCGGAGCGTTCGGGCGGCACGGGGATATAGTCGCCCGTCTGGGCATTGTTTACCGCATTGAGAATTTCCTGCTCCAGTTCCGGTGCCAGGGTGACGACGCGCAGCACGTTTTCTTCATCGCTGTAGGCCCCACAGATCTCTCGGGACAGGGCATGGCGCACGTATTCGGTGAGCACTTCGGTGTCCTTGGTGCGCGGGGCATAGTCGCAGAGAACCTCCAGCACCATTTCCAGGTTGCGGATGGAGACCCGCTCGCGGAGGAGGTTGTGGAGCACCTTCTGGAGTTCGCCCATGCTCAGCAGCTTTGGCATAAGCTCCTCCACCACCGTGGGGGCGGATTCCTTGAGGTGATTGACCAGTATTTGCGCGTCTTCCCGCGTCAACAGTTCGTCGGCGTGACCCATGATGAGCTCGGTGAGATGGGTCGCCACGACCGCCGAGGGCTCCACGATGGTGTAGCCCAGGCGCTCCGCCTTGTCCCGATCGCGGGAGGGCACCCACACCGCCTGGAGTCCGAAGGCCGGCTCCTGGGTTGGGTAGCCCTCGATCTCCTCCTCCACCAGGCCGGGATTCATGGCCAGGAAATGATCGGGCATGAGTTCGTAAGACGCGATTACCGACTCGCGCAATTTCACCTGGTATTCATTGGGGCGCAGACGCATGTTGTCCACGATGCGAATCACGGGCACGATGAAGCCCATCTTGGTCGCGATCTGCTGGCGGATCACCTGGATGCGCGTGAGCAGATCGCCGCCCTGGCCGGGATCGGCCATGGTGATGAGGCCATACCCGAGCTCGATCTTGAGGGAGTCCACCGTGAGCAGATCTTCCGTGCGGGCGGGCGGGCGCTCCTCAGTGGCGATGGCCTTTCGCGTCTCCTCGGCGTCGGAATCTTGCTTGCGCTGGGTAATCATCTGGCCGGAGAAGTAGGCCAGAATGCCGAGGAATACTCCCACGGCGACGAAGGGCAGGGTGGGAAGTCCCGGAACAAGTCCGGCCAGCACCAGCAGGCCGGCCGTCGCGGCCAGGGCCCTGGGTTGCTGGGTCAATTGGGTGCTGAGGTCCTTGCCCAGGTTCTCGTCGGACACCGTCCGCGTGACGACGAGGCCGGCGGCGATCGAAATGATGAGCGAGGGCACCTGAGAGACGAGGCCGTCGCCGATGGTAAGCGTGGTGAAGAGGTAGAAGGACTCGCGGGCGTCGAGGCCCATCATGTAGATGCCCACACCGAAGCCCGCTGCGATGTTGATGATCGTGATGATGAGGCCGGCGATGGCGTCGCCGCGCACGAACTTGGTGGCACCGTCCATGGCACCGTAGAAGTCCGCCTCGCGCTCGATGTCGCGGCGGCGTTTCCGGGCTTCCTGCTCGGTGAGCAGGCCCGCGTTCAGGTCCGAGTCCACGCCCATTTGTTTGCCGGGCATGGCGTCGAGAGTGAAGCGCGCGGCGACTTCGGAGATGCGGGTGGCACCCTTGGTGATCACCACGAACTGGACGATGACCAGGATGGAGAACATGACAATACCCACGAACACATTGCCCGAAGTCACGAAGTTGCCGAAGGCGCTGACGACGTTGCCGCCGTCGCCCTCGGCCAGGATGAGGCGGGTTGTGGCGATGTTCAAACTCAACCGGAACAGGGTGAGCATCAAGAGCAGCGCGGGAAAAACGGAGAACTCCGTGGGGCGCTGGATGTAGATGGTGCTCAGGAGAACCACGACCGATATGGAGATGTTGATCGTGAGCAGGATGTCGATCAGGATCGTGGGCAGGGGGATAAACACGATCAGCAGGATCGAGATGACGCCCGCCGCGAGGTAGAGGTCCTGATTCTGTCCGAAGGCGGCCATTGCGCGCCGCTGGAAGGGAGCTGCCATGGTTTAGCGGCCCTCCCCGTTGGCCCACGCCGCCTCGCGCTCGCGGATTTTGTCCCGGCGTCGGTCGATACGGTACACGAAGGAGAGCACCTCGGCCACGGCGCGGAAAAGATTCTCGGGGATGCCCTGGCCCACGTCGATGCTCTTGTAAAGCGCCCGGGCCAATTCCGGCTTCTGCACGATGGGCACATTGTGCTCCGTGGCGAGATCGCGGATGCGCTCCGCCATCTTGCGCGCGCCCTTGGCGACGACGATAGGGGTGTCCATGTTGCCCATGTCGTAGCGCAAGGCCACGGCGAAGCGAATCGGGTTCGTGATGATCACGTCCGCACTGGGCACGTCTTTCATCATGCGCTGCATGGCGATCTGGCGCTGGAGCTGGCGCACGCGCCGCTTGATTTGGGGGTCGCCCTCCATCTCCTTGCTCTCCTGTCGTGCCTCCTGATCGGTCATGCGCAGATCTTGAAGATGCTGCCAGCGTTGATAGCCATAGTCCGCCAGGCCCAGCAGCACCATCGCCAGGGCGATGCGCCACCACACGGCGTAGACGAGATCGGAGACGCTGTAGAGAATGGCCGTCGGCGTCATCGCCTGGAGCACGATGAACTCTTCGACCCGGTGACGGATGGCGAACCAGACGACGGCGAGGGCGAGCACCAGCTTGAGGATGGACTTTACCAGCTCGATGGCCGAGCGCAGGGAGAAGAAACGCTGCATGCCGCTGATGGGGTCGATCC
>JBIJDL010000510.1:0-4713 GCA_044344195.1 Candidatus Hydrogenedentales bacterium | reverse complement strand
ACTTGAGCGACGTTGATCAGCATGCCCGTGACCAGCAGCAGGAGAGCGATGGGCAGCGTGGCCAGGGCCACGAAGCGCAGCGCGCCGACGGTCAGTTGCAGCGGCGTGGTCTGGTCCAGGGTGAGTTCATGGGCGTGACCCAGGTAGTAGCGCGAAGCCTCCAGCATGGTGTCGAAGCTGGCCTGGCCGAAGAAGACCAGGGCCACCAGGGCCACGGCCAGCGCGATGCCCGCGCTGAGATCCTGGCTCCTCGCGACATTGCCCTCCTCCCGCGCGCGCTGGATCTTCTGTCCGCTTGCCGGTAATGACTTTTCTCCGCCGGTATCGTCCGCCATGCGTCAGCCTCAGCCCAGGCCCCGGATGAGCGTGTCCACCCGGATGAAAGTGCGGTCGAAGATCCCGTCCAGCAGTTGGACATAGAGCCCAATGCTCAGGGCCACAACCATGAGGCCCGTGGCGATGGTGATGGGAAAGCCCACGACAAAAAGCTGGACCTGGGGGATGACCCGTCCAACGATGCCCATGGTGACGTAGGCGAGCATCATGGCCGCTGCCACGGGCGCGGCAATGATCAGGCCGTCGATGAACATGTCGTCTCCCCAGCGGCTCACCTCCCAGAGGAGGGCGGGTTTGGCCATAAAGCCGCCGATGGGGATGACGTCGAAGGTGTGCACGAAGGCCAGAATCATGACATGGTGCAGATTGGCCACCAGCATGTACAGCACGGCCAGGATGAACAGGAAAAAGCCGAAGATGGGAAACTGGGTTTCCAGCGCCGGATTGAAGACGTTCATCATGCCGAAGCCCGTCTGCAAGTCCATGATCTGGCCGCCCACCTGTACGGCGGCGAAGACGAGGCCCACCACGAAGCCGACCATCACGCCGATGAAGAATTCGCCGATGGCCAGCCCAGCAAAGCCAAGGGTGGCATCGGGGAGATCTTCAGTCAGCATGGGCAGCGTGGGGGTGACGAGCATGGCCCCGAAAAAGGCCAGGCCGATTTTGGCCTGCACCGGGAAGTTACTCGAGCCGAGGACCGGCGCGGAAACCAGCAGCCCGGAAAAACGTACCATGACCAGGATAAAGAGTTTGAAAATTTCTATCTCAGCCATCGCGCCATGCTTTCTTGATCGTCCTGCCGCACACGCCCCGGGTGCCAGGCACCGGGCGGCTACGGTAACACCAGTGTATCGAAGCTGCCATACAAGTCGCGCACGAAGACCAGAATGACATCGGACATCCACGGAAGGAATATGACAAAGGCTACCAGGACCACCACGATCTTCGGCACGAAGGTGAGGGTGATTTCCTGGATCTGCGTCACCGATTGAAAAATGCTGATGAGCAGACCGACGATCATGCCGGAAAGGAGCATGGGTGCCGATGCCAGCAGCGTCACAATCATGGCACTTCGCCCGATGTCTACAATATCATCAACGGTCACGACTAAATACCCACGAAATGAGCTGGGGACTTCCACTTTTTGACTGCGTTACCATACCACAACATGTAGGGCCTGTCAAGAGAAAGCAATCCTGTAACACTTTAAATTTCAAGGCCTTGTGGGGTGTTGGGCGAGGCTGGCGATTGGTTTGGCTCAATATGTTGTGTTGTTGGTCAGGAGGTCCTGACTTAGGATGTAGTGCGGACTAAATGATCACTCCAAGTGCCCCGCAGTCGCTCAAGCCCGTGGTTTTCCCGCTCCAAAACTTGGTTTCCCGGCCTGCCATGGCATAGGATCCCCCTTTCCCATGCAGGCGCTTCAGGTGCCACCCACCAACAGGATTCTCCCGTGCCCCAGAGTACCCCCACCCCGCCATCGCGCATGCAGGCCTTCAAGATGTTTGACCGGATCGCCCACCGCTACGACCTGCTCAACCGCCTCCTCTCCATGGGGACCGACGTGGGCTGGCGGAAGCGTCTGAACCGGCGAATTCCGGCCCGGCCCGGCCTTCACGTACTTGATCTCGCCACCGGAACGGCGGACGTGCTGATTTCGATGCACGGCGCCTGCGCCCAGGTGAAATCGGGCGTGGGACTGGACATGTCGGGCGGCATGTTGAAAT
The DNA here is from genome assembly GCA_044344195.1 of Candidatus Hydrogenedentales bacterium. GTDB lineage: Bacteria > Hydrogenedentota > Hydrogenedentia > Hydrogenedentales > JAEUWI01 > JAEUWI01. Next base: position 2,647 of record JBIJDL010000510.1, on the reverse strand, counting down.
ACGGTCGGCTCAAGTTGATCAAGCTCGGGCTGTTTGAGAAGTTCCGCCTCGTGCGCGGCGACGCCACGATCATTGGCCTCGCCTCCGGCCAGTTCGACGCGGTCACCATCTCCTTTGGTATCCGCAACGTGCTCGACGTGTCCGCGGCCCTTGGGGAAATGCGGCGGATCCTGAAGCCGGGCGGCCGCGCGCTGATCCTGGAGTTTTCCCTGCCCGCCAACCGTCCCTTTCGGGCCCTGTATCTCTTCTACTTCCGCAACATCCTGCCCCGTATCGGCGCGCTCATCTCGGGCGATTCCCACGCCTATCGCTATCTCAACGAGACGGTGGAAACTTTTCCCTATGGCGAAGATTTCTGCAAGCTCATGCGCGACGCGGGCTTTGAGGGGGTGACGGCGACGCCGTTGACGTTTGGGATTGCGAGCTTGTACGAAGGCGAGCGCCCGCCTGAAAAGTAACGGTAAAGTGCGAAGGAAGAATGGGTCGTATGGGTCAGAATAAGGATCGCTTTCCATTGGACCCATACGACCTATACGACCTGTAAGACCCATTCTTGGGCGTTCAAAGAAACCTTGCGCCTTCTTTGTCCATCGCGGCAAACAAATCCACCCCCAGCTTGCCCATCAGCCCGTAGAGCCGCACCATAGGCAGCCCCAAAACATTCTGGTAGCAACCGCGATAGCCCGCGACGATCAGACTGCCCGGTCCGTCCACGGTGTAGGACCCCGCGCGGTCCAGCGGCTCCACAATGTGTACAAAGTGATCGATCTCGTCATCGCTCAGATCGCGAAAAGTCACATCGGTCGTCTCGAAGTCTTCGACCGTTTGGCCGGTCTCCGTATCGATGAGGGCAAGCCCAGTGAGCACCTGGTGCGTCTTGCCGGAGAGCAGGCGAAGCATGCGCCGGGCGTCGTCGAGATCCACCGGTTTGGGTAGCACGTGCTCTTCGTAGAAGACCAGCGTGTCCGCGGCGATAATGATGGCGGGCTCCGAGATCGTTGCCGCTACATCGTCCCGCTTGATGATCGCGTTCTGGATGACGATTTCCGCAGGCGTGTCGCCGGTATTGGGCTCGTGGGCGCTGCTGGTGATAACACGAAATTGCACCCCGAGGGAGCCCAGGAGGCTCTGGCGACGGGGGGAGCCGGAAGCAAGAACCAACGGCCTCATGGCGCGGGCAGTTCCTTTTCCTGCACCAGTGCGGGGGGCGTGGTTGCGGGCGGTTCCACTTTGTCGGGAGCGGCGGGCGCATCGGTGGGCTTGGGCGTGTCAATCGCTTCAGGTGGCATCAACTGGCCGCCATCGGGCACGGAATGGATGGTTACTTCGCCATTCTCGATCACGCGGGTGCCTGCGGGAATACGGATCTGCGTCTCGGAAGGTTCCAGACCCTTGTTCACCTTGTAGTTGCTGAACTCGGTCCACATGCGCGTTTCATCGTCGAAGGTGATGTGGATGCGGTAGGGGAGGAAGTCCTCCGTGCGCAGGTAAATGCTCACTTCCTGAAAGGGCGCGTTGTCGATATTTTCCTTGAATGGGGTGATTTTGATCCCCTGATTGCCTTGTTCGTTTTCGACGGTGAAGAGGTGGACATCGTAGGCCTCGCGCAGCGCGCCCGCGTCGTTGTCGAAGCCGAGAAAGAATATGCTGGCTTCGGGGCTGTCGTCGATATCATAGATCTGGAGCTGCTCTTCCTGCGGGTCGAACTCGTAGACCCGTCGGTCATCGATGAGCATCACGGGATCTTCTTCGGTGTAGCGGAAGACGATGCGGCGGGGCTTGCCGAAGACCACGTGGCCCGATCGGTTGGTAACTTCCTCAAACTGGGAGGTGTACTCTACGATATCCGCCTGGAGCACTTGGATGTTGGCGCGCTTGGCGGCAAATTCCTTGAAAAAGGCGTCGAAATCCGGCTGCTCGGCGGAAAGCGCCGCGGCCAGGATCAGCAGGGCTGCACCCATGGATTACTCCTCCCGGCGGAAGCCGGCGTCTTCGTGGTCCGGCTCGATCACGGTAATATCCGCGTGGCCGTGGGCGGTGGAGGTTTCGTGATCGAACTCACTGCTGCTGTTCAAATAGGCCGCGCGGTCGGCGGGCGCAAAGCGGTCATAGTCCGATTGGGCCTCGCCATCGCCGCGCAGCAGGGCGCCGTGAATGTCGAGCACGGCACGCAGATCCGCCTTCAGGCGCTTGCGCATGGCGCGCAAATTATTCACTTCATCGCGCAGGGCCTCGGGCACCGCGCTGGCATTACTGAGGGCCGCCTCGCGGGCCAGACGCGCGTCTTCGCGGATCAACTCCGCTTCGCGCCGCGCCTGCTCGATGGTGTTCTCACCCAGCTTCTGGGCATTGGCCAGGGCCTCCACCAGCGTCTGCTCCATCGCCTCGTAGCGTGCGATCTTCTCCTTCTGCGTCTCCGTCGTTTTCTTCAGCTCCTCCACCTGGCGCTGGAGCTGATCAAAGGCGTCGGCCGCCCGCTCCAGCAGGGAGGTCACCTGGGTTTTGTCAAAACCGCGAAAGGTAGTCCGGAAATCGGCGCTGTACAAGTCGCTGGTGTTCAGGGTGAGGGTGTCGCCCAGCACCTCGTCCATGATGTTGTTCTTTTCCATACTGTATCCATGACTCGCTGAGAAGGTTTCATTTAAGG
>JBIJDL010000311.1:0-7643 GCA_044344195.1 Candidatus Hydrogenedentales bacterium | reverse complement strand
AGGCTGCCAGGGCAACGCGCTCGGGCGGAAGCAACCAGGCCGCTTGGCCCACGCGGGCGACGGCTTCGTCAAAGCTGATCATGGATACCTCGGGTCAGCGCGGAACGCAGCGGGACCACGGCCCTGATATGGGGTGGGAATCCAGCTTAAAAAAAAGACTCCCTCCGGCATCCCATCCGCTCTTTTTGAGCGAATGGGATGCCGCAGGTTCATTCCTGATCTAGCGGGTGGCGCTACGGGTTCTTAGTAGCGACGCGGTGCCCGCTGCGGGCGCTCGGGACGTGGGCGGGCTTCGTTCACGTTGATGGCGCGTCCTTTCACGTCTTTGCCGTTCAGCGAATCAATGGCTTGCTTCGCTTCGGCGTCCACGGACATTTCCACAAAGCCGAAGCCCTTGGAGCGACCGGTCTCACGATCACTGATGACATTGGCGCGGGATACCTCGCCATATGCCCCGAAGATCTCCTTCAAGTCCTCATCCGTTACCGAATACGATAAATTCCCTGCGTAGATATTCATTCCGTCTGGTCTCGTCGATCCTGTGCGTTTCCTGAATTCCACCACCTGATGATCAACCGCACAAATCACCCGGCAGTTCCACGCCCGAAACTGGCAGCACCAGTACCGGACCCAAGGTTTGTCCAGCCGGCCACGTTATTCCCGGCTGGTCAAACCGCATTGCCTTCAATCACGCCGCGTGTCTCGCGGCGGTCACCTGTCCACTAACCTATCGCTACGCCATTGTACCGCATGAAACGGAAGAATGGGTTAGAAATCGGTCAGCGACGCGGGCGCTTCCCAGTGCCGCGCCATCACTTTTTCACCTTCGAAGGCGGGGCGACTGATCTAGGAAAACATTATAGCCAAAGGTACCCGAAATGGCTAGAAAAATTATGGTCCTCCGGGCTCCGGCTTCGGGGAGGCTGCCAGCGCGTTCTCGTAGGCGCGTCGATCATTCAAATTCGTAATTTTTACCTCTGGCACCGGTCGGATGGTGGCCCCACAGGACCCGATAAAATCGAGCACGCGACGCTCTCCCCGATCAAGGAACGCCAGAATTTCGTCAGCCAGATCCCGGTGGTACAAGGCGAAAAGAGGCTGCAATCGACCCTCCGATGTTTGAGGGACAACACACCGCGCGCTGCCAGTGTATTCCCACAGCGTCCCAATTGAGTGCAGGGGCAGGGCGGGCATGTCTGTGGCCACCACCAGGGTCCAGTCGCGCGAGGCGACGCGGAGCCCCGATGCGATGCCCATCAGAGGGCCACAACCGGGTCGGAGATCCGCTACGAGGGGCAGGCCCATGGTCGCATGGGGCGCCTGCCCGCCGGTACTGATGCGGACGACCTTGGCTACCGGAGTCAATTGGGCTGCTACATGCTCGATGAGGGTTTGCCCGCCAAAGGGCAGGAGGCTTTTGTCCGCGCCCATGCGCCGGCTCTCACCGCCGGCGAGTATCAAGGCGTCTAAGTCAATCGCGGTGGTCATGGCCACATTCTTTTTTGCGCATCAGGGCGTCCGCGCCACCTGCGAGCGAATAGACCTGACGGTGACCCGCCCGGCGCAGGGCCATGGCCAGGTAGCGGCTGCGCATGCCTCGGGTGCAGCACAGAATCCAAGGATCGGGCCAGTCGAGGTGAGCGCCATCCGGCGGAAACTCGCTTGCGGGAAGGGCGTGGTCCGCACGGAGAAGGGTGGCGCCCCTTTCAGAGACCTCCCGGATATCGATGATGGAGTAGGGCTCCGTCAGCCGATCCAGATCATCCGCTTCGATTTCCAGCGGGGTGTCCACGGCGTCGGGCTCCGATGAGGCGTTGCTCCCGCAGACAAGGCAGCCGGGGTCCCGCGATCCGCGCACCCGGCGGGCGCGGATCGAGAGAAGATCGAAAAATACCGTGTCGCCCTGAAGCTTGCCCGGCAAATCCAGGATCTGCTTCAGCACTTCCATGGCCTGGAGCGAGCCCAGTACCCCGGGCACCGCGCCGAGCACACCGACCTCCGCGCAACTTCCGACGCAGCCGGGCTCCGGAATTTCAGGCCACAGGCAGCGCAGGCAGGGGCCGCCCGCCTCGGGATGGTAAACGAAGAGCTGGCCCTCGTACTGGTAGATACTCGCCTGCACCAGGATCTTGCCCTGGCGCACGGCGGCGTCGTTCAGGAGGAACTTGGCCTGGAAATTGTCCGTGCCATCGACCAGGACGTCATAGCTGGCGATGAGGCGATCCACGTTGTGTGGGCCGAGGCGCTCTTCGTGGATCTCGACCGCGATGAATGGATTCAGGGCCGTGAGTTCGTCGTGGGCGCGGAGCGCTTTGGACTTGCCTACGTCGTCGGCGCGAAACAGAATCTGGCGATGGAGGTTCGAGGCGTCCACGGTGTCGCGTTCGCAGATCCCCAGGTGTCCCACGCCCGCGGCGGCCAGGTAGAGAGCGGCCGGTGAGCCCAGCCCGCCCGCACCCACCACCAGCACACGGGCCCGACGTAGTTTTTCCTGCCCTGTCTCACCCACATCCTTCAGATTGGTCTGGCGCGCGTAATAGGCCGACTCCGTGATGGCGTGCGGGGCCGCGTGGGCGCATCGCTCGCAGTTGACCCAGCCGGAATCGCCGTCCGCGTAGAATTCCTTCTTCCAGATGGGCAAACGGTGTTTCACGGCGTCGATGATGTAGCGACAGGCGTCGAAGGCCTCGCCACGGTGGGCGGCGCTTACGCCGACCCAAACGGCCATGTCCTCGAGATTGAGCGCACCCACGCGGTGGACACAGCGCGCTTCTAAAACGCCGAAGCGTTTCATGGCTTCGGCGATGATGGCATTGCCGTCGGTGATGCAGACCGTTTCGTAGGCCTCGTACTCCAGCGCGGTGACGGCCTTGCCCTCGTTGTGATTGCGAATCCAGCCTTCAAAGGACGCGAAGCCACCGGCCTCCACATGGCGCACCGATGCGCGCAGGGCCTGGGGATCAAGGGGCTCTGACGAGATCGAAAACATGCTCAACCTCCGGCGACTGGCGGGATGAAGACCACCTGATCGCCCGGACTGAGCGGCGTGTCCCACGGTTGAAAGGCGTCGTTGATGACCACCTTGAGCTGGTGAGCGTCGAGGGAGAAGCCGTGCTCCGCGCGGAGCATGTCGTAAAGTTCGCCCGGTGTGGCGGCGCTGCTTTCGAGGGACTCCTCGGAAAGGCCGCGCTGTTCACGCAGGATGGCGTAGTAGGTGATGGTGAGGGATTTTGAGAGTTGTGTCATGGGGCCTGTGGGTCGTATGGGTCGTATGAAGTCTGCGAAGAATGTGGCACCGCTCTTTGACGCGCCGAGGCGGGCGTCTCGGCTGTGATTTAGCGCCGTGAGGCGCTCAGTCGAAGTAACAATTAATCCGTTAACCGTTCCACATCGCGCTTACCGCCATGCTTCTCGATCAACCGTGTTTCCCTGATCACCATATCGTGGGAAAAGGCCTTGCACATGTCATAGATCGTTAGGGCCGCGATGCTTGCGCCCGTGAGGGCCTCCATCTCCACCCCCGTCTTGTGATGTACCTTCACGCCGCACTCGATGACGATATCATTCGGCGGCTGGGCCACTATCGAAATCTTACAGCCTTCAAGCGGCAGAGGATGGCAAAGGGGAATCAGGTTACTGGTCTGCTTGGCCGCCATGGTGCCCGCGATGATGGCCGTTTGGAACACGGGGCCCTTCTTCGTCTGGATCTCGCCGTCCTGCAGCGCTGCCATGACCTCATCCGGCACCGTGATGGTGCTCCGGGCCGTGGCCGTGCGGAGCGTGGCGGTCTTGCCGCTCACATCCACCACGCCGGGCAGGTTGTTTTCGTCGATATGGGTAAACATGGGATCGTTATCTCCATTCACCACCTAAGGTGAATGTCTCAATTGTAGGCCGTAACCCTTCGGGTCCTCAAGCCAAACCGCGGGTGCCACCCTCAAGCGGGGCGGCTCCGCCGCGGGAGCTTGTGGGTGATGGGGCGAGGCGCTGAAATATTGTCTGTACAATCGGTGAGTAAATCTGGTTAAGACTATTACTTCAGTGAGCAGATCACGTACGAATTGCTGTCACCGCACCCACAAGTCAGCGACCGCCGTGGGCGGGGGGCGTAAAAGTATCCGCCGGGTACGGACTTTATGCTGTAGGAGTACTTGGATTGGTGTTGAGTGGGCTTTGCCGTGTTGTGGTCCCATCACCCACAAAGTTCCCCCGCTTTGCTCCTCCCTTTGAGGGTGGCACCCGGGGTCAAGTGGATAGCACGGGTAATAGTATCCAGTAAGCCGAATCAAGTGCTGTCCCTACCCGCCGATGTGATACATCTCTACCTTATCGGCCTTCGCGGTGGTCTCGGTGCGAATCTCGGAGTAGTGATCACTGCGCTGGGCCCAAATGCCCCGCAGGTGTTCGGTGACCGCCTTCTGTGATGCCCCCGCGCGGAGGAGGGGTTTCAGCGGGTGACCGTGGCCGGCAAAGAGACACGTGTACACGTCCCCATAGGGCGCGAGGCGCAGGCGCGAACAATCGCGGCAGAAGGGCTGGGTGACCGACGTGATAAAGCCGACCTCGCCCCGGCCATCGACATAGCGATAGCGCGCGGCGACTTCGCCCACATAGTTCGCGGCGGTCGCCTCCAGGGGATAGCGCGCGGCGATGGCGTTGCGCATCTCGGCGGCGGGCACGACGGCGGCCAGATTCCAGCCGTTGAGCGTGCCCACGTCCATGAACTCGATGAAGCGGAGGATGACGCCCGTGTCGCGAAAGTGCTCGGCGAGGGGCAGGACCTGATTGTCGTTCACGCCGCGCTGGATGACGGCGTTGACTTTAAGCCGAGCGAAACCCGCTGCCCGCGCAGCATCGATCCCCGCGAGCACCTGCGCCGACGTGATTGGGCGTCCGCTGATCCGCGCGAGCGTGGCGTCGTCCAGGCTGTCCAGGCTCACCGTGATGCGGTCGACGCCCGCGTCTTTGAGGGGCCGCGCCAATTGGGGCAAGAGCAGGCCATTGGTCGTGAGGGCGATGTCTTCGATGCCCGGAATCTCGCGGAGCATTCCCACGAGCACCGGGAGATCGCGTCGCAGCAGGGGTTCGCCACCCGTGAGGCGCAGCTTCTTCACGCCCAACGCCGCCGCCGCCCGCGCCACGAGGGCGATCTCTTCGAAGGACAGCAGGTCGCTCCGCTGGAGGAATTCATACTTCTCGCCGAAGTGCTCCTCCGGCATGCAATAGGTGCAGCGGAGATTGCAGCGATCCGTCACCGAAATGCGCAGATCGTGCATCGGGCGACCGAGGGTGTCGGTGGGGGGGCTATGGTGCTGGGGGAGCGTCATGGGGGAGTGATAAGGCGTGAATGCCTACTCGAATTCATATGTTACTCATCCAATAGAGGTGTCCATGATTTTCTACGTATCGCGGGACATCGATTCCAATCCTGACCACCCCCCAGCATAAGTCCGAGGTCCCGAAGTGAGGGTTTAGCGTTCTGATGCGGGACGATAACTCCTCGACGGTCATCGCTTTCGTTTCGTCAACATTCGTTCGTTCCCGGAGAAATCTCACCACATCCCGGAGCTTGAATGGCCCCGAGTTCAGCATCAAATGCCGCGAGCCGACTCCCCACCTTAATTCACCTTCGCCCAGCGCGCAGAGCCATTCCTCGACAAGGGAATAACTACTTGCGTATACGGGTGCGTCTTTATTGTCATCCTCAATTCCAATTGCCACTTGCCGGGCAAAGATGTCTGGCTCTCCCTCCCAATAATCGAACTTGGAGAAGCTCTTTTCAACAATGAGCGCGCGGGATTCTGCGTCAAAAGAAAAACTCAATTTTGTACTTTCCGTGTGAGGGAGTCCGGCTTTGTAGTACCCATCGTGGGTATCCCTAAATACTACTTTCCATTTGCCGTTCGTCTTGGCCAGGAGCAGGTCGGACTCGCAGGTATTAGCGCCATTGCCTTGGCGGGCCGTGCTCCACGTCGCGTGAAGCAATACATCGGGTGACAAAGTAACCAACTTAAAAGACTTGGTGTCAAAGCCCAGGGTTCGATACCCTGCCGAATCGCCATGGTATGCGCGTGCGAGGAATATCTCATCCTCTTGGCTCTCTATTTTCAGCGAGTATTCCACGTGCATGCTGTAATCTTTCGCCAGCCGTTCGTCGTCTGCGGGTATCTCTTTTTGTACGATGGTGAATTCAGGCACAGGGGGCCATGGCTTGTCCCGATCTGCCCAAGCTTGTGTGATCGAAAATCCTCCGAGTAACGTGTAGAACAGCGCGGCGCACACTGGTGCGCCAAGTCCCACGCGTCGCCATATCTTCTGGTTTGTCATGATGATTCCCTCATTACTACACCCCTCGCCGGTGCACCGCGGTTTACTTGCATGAGTCGCAGATGTAATTGCCTTGGAGCCTCTCTCAACGTTGAGTGCGGAGCATTACAGCCCGCAATTTAACATCTGTCGGTTCAACTATTCGCGGTAGAGCGAACTTCTGGTTCTTGTCCGCTCGTGGATGCATCGGTGCCGGTCCACTTCCACTCGGGCCGTGAAGTGGTGCGACTCGCCATTAGGGCCGACGGATTCGCGTGTGTGCACGAAGCCTTCCTCGGGTTGGGCATTCAACAGCGCCAAATCGCCGGGGTGGAGGATAAAAAGAATGAAACTTGGATCAATCTGGCACCGCGTGGCGCCGAATTCGCGCTCGACTGCCAGCGCATAGATGAATTCGCCCTCAAGGGCACCGCCATCTTCCTTATACAGTTGGACGGCGGATTCGAGACGGCCTTCCTCGTTCAGGCGTGCGAGCTCCTGGGGGCTGATGCGGAAGCGCACGGAGTTGTCTTCGATACGTACATTCACGACGGCTGGTTCTCTTTCAACAGCGTCACCGTCACGTGCGCGTTGTAATCCGGCACGCCCGCGTCGCGGGCGGTGCGGGTGCGATCGAGGAGCGTATTGCCCTCGGGCCAGTGTACCTGCAAATTGCGCGGCAGCACGGGCGCGAGATACACGTGGCCCTCCATACTGCCAAAATCATTGCTCAGGCGCAACGAGTCCCCGTTTTTCACGCCGAGGGCCTTCGCGTCGTCGGGATGCATCAGGATGGCTTCGCGCTCCGCGCCCGTGATGCGATCGGTGACCGCGTGGACCATGCTGTTGAATTGTTTGCCCCGCCGCGTGGTCAGGGAAAACTGGCCTTCAGGGATGGCCGTATTCTCCGGCTCGATGGCGAAGAAGTGGGCCTTGCCGTCGGGCGTGCCGAACTTCCAGTTCGCGCAGAGGTGGGCACCGCCGTACTGGAATTGGTCGCCCTTTTCTTTCAGGTGCTGGATTCCCTCGTAGAAGGGAACGACCCGAGCGATCTCGTCGCGGATGGCCGCCGTGTTCAGGAACTGGAGTTTCTCCTTATATTCGGGTTTGACCCGCCGGGCGAGATCGAGGAAGACCTGCCACTCGGGGTGCGCTTCGCCGATGCGGCGTCCGGGAATCTCGGGGCTGAAAATGATCCGCCGCTCCGTGCTGGTCTCGGTGACGCCGCCGGGCATTTCATAGCGCGTGGTGGCGGGGAGAAGCAGGGTGTGCTCGCCCGAATCGACGAACATCTGGGGCGAAAGGACGATATCCATGTGGACCCGCAGAGGCACCTT
>JBIJDL010000310.1:0-7660 GCA_044344195.1 Candidatus Hydrogenedentales bacterium | reverse complement strand
GCTACCTGTCGCCACAGCACAGCACCGAGATTGTGCGGGTGGAGGAGGTGTACTGATTGGGTGTGGCGTTCGATAAATACTGCCGCGAACTCCTTCCGTGATATTCCGTGCATTTCCGTGGTCAACTCATTTTTTCGATCGCGGAAATGCACGGAATATCAAGGAAAACAACAGACGATAGTTGTATTGAAGCAGAAAGCGGCCCGGCGGAATGCACCACCGGGCCGCGTGAAGTTGTTCAATCTCGCTTCGTTAGAACTGCACTTTCAACGACTTGATCTCGTAGGGCGTGAAGTACAGCGCCGCCGAGTGGCCTTTGAACTTCACGGGCTTGTCGTTCTCTTCCATCATGTCGCACACCGCAATGGACTTCGGTGCGCGGGCGAAGGACAGGAGAACGTCGCCGCGCTGGCCATAAGCCTCATACATACGCACGATGAGCGCGTCAGAGTCTTCCGCCTTCTTCACGGCATCGATGATCACGTTGTCCGCGTCCACACTCGCGAAGGACGCCGCGGCTTCGGCCGTGGCGCCCGATACCGCGATAAGCGGCACGTTGAGCTCGTAGCCCTGCTGCACGGTGCCATTGCGCCAGTCGCCGTTGTGGGGATAGAGGCTGTAGACCATATCGTGCTCGCCCTGATCCGCCTGGGGATCGGGGTGCACCGGGGCGCGCAAGAGGGACAGGCGCATGACGTTGCCCTTGATGTCGTAGCTGTACTTGCAATCGTTGAGCAGGCTCACGCCGTAGTTACCCTCGGAGAGATCAGCCCAGTGGTGGCCGGTCACCTCGAAGCGCGCGCGCTCGTGCTCACGGCTCCCGTGGGTCGCCCGCTCGATGGTGCCGTACTGGATGTCGTAGGTCGCCTTGGAGCTGAGGATGTCCACCGGGAAGGCCACTTTCATCAGCACGCGCTTCTCGTGCCAGTCCACATGGGTCTGCACGTCCACGCGCTGAAGTAGCGCGTAGAGGATGATGTCCTGCGTGATGGTGCTGTTCTCGGTTTTGCGCACCACGCGGACCACGGCGCGCACGGGACCCTCTTCCAGCACCTTGACGGATTCCGCCTTGCCGGGGGCCCACTGCTGCTCTTCGTCGAAGTTGTGATCCATTTCCCAGGCGTCGTGATCGAAGGGGCGGTCGTCAAACAACTGGATGACGTTGCCCTTCTGGCCCTTGGCCAGCACTTCGCGGCCTTCGAGCTTGTCGTAGATGCTGGTGAACTCGCCGTTGCCGTCGAGCTTGATGAGCAGGGTGTCGTTTTCCAGCGCCTTCGCACTTACATTCAGCTCGGAGGGCTCCGCAGGCCCGCCCTTACCGCTCACCACGTGATACACAGCATGGCCGAGCGGCGGCAGGTTGGCCGCTTCGAAGAGAATCCGGTCCTTGCCGATCTTCTGGCTGGCAACCACTTCGCCTTCCGGACCCACCACGTGGAAGGCACCCTTGGGCAAGGGCACTTCGGCTTCGGCCACATCGGTGCGGACCCAGGATAGGGTGTTGAAGACGACCAGCGGCGTACCGGGGCCCGCTTCGTCGGCCTTGCCCAGCACTTTGGGCAATGCGGCCGCGCGCACATCGAGCACGGTTTGCAGGGCCTTCGCATAATCCTTCTCGGCGGTCGTGTAGACCTCGGTGATCGACGAGCCGGGGAGGATGTCGTGGAACTGGTTGGTCAGCAGCGTGCGCCAGGCGGTCCAGAGGGTGTCGTTGTCGTACTTGCCGCCGTTGAGGTGGGCGAGGGATGCGAGGAACTCGGTGTCATGCAGCGCGATTTCAATTTTGCGGTTGAAGCGCTTCGTGCGGGCCTGGGTGACCTGGCAGGCGCGGTGCAGCTCCAGATATAGCTCGTCGTTGTACACCGGCAGGGCCTCATCGGGGCACTGCTTCGCCATGCGATCCAGGCTGTCCTGCGTGCGGCCAAACTCGCACTTCGGCACGCCGATGATGTTCTTCAGGCGCCGGCCGTGTTCGATCATCTCCGCCGTGGCACCGCCGCCGCCATCGCCCCAGCCGAAGGGGAAGGGGAGCTCTTCGATCTTGTCGCGCTGCTTGAACAGGTTCCACTGCTGGATGCAGTCGGCGGGCACGGGGTTACCATTGTAATTCAGGGGCGGCATGCAGGCGCGGATGCGGGTACCGTCGATGCCCTGCCACTGAAACAAGCTGTAGGGGAATTTCGTGAACATGCTCCAGTCGATCTTCGTGGTGACGAAGGTGTCGATCTGGCACTGGCGCAGGATCTGCGGCAAAGACCACGGGTACCCAAACGCGTCGGGCAGCCACGCGGTGCGGGAGCGCATGTTGAACTCTTTCTGGAAAAAACGGTTGCCGTAGAGGAACTGGCGGACGAGGGACTCGCCGTTGGGCATGTTGCTGTCCTGTTCGATCCAGGGCGCGCCGCAGGGCTCCCAGCGGCCTTCCTTCACGCGCTGCTTGATGCCCTTCCACACTTCGGGGAAGTGCTCCTTCACATACATGTAGAGCTCGGGCTGGCTGCAGGAGAAGTGATACTCCGGGTAGCGCTCCATGAGGCGCAGCACGGTCGAGAAGGTGCGGCCCACTTTGCGGCGCGTCTCGCGCAGAGGCCAGAGCCACGCCGTGTCGATGTGGGAGTGGCCCACGAGTATGAGCTTGCCCATACCGTGGCTGTTTTCGAAGCGCTTGAGCTCTTTCTTCAGCCAGGCGCTGGTCTTTACGCAGGAGGCGTAGTAGGCCGGCGTGTCCACGTGCTGCAGATCCACCATGCGGACCGCCTTCGCGATCACGTCAAAGAGCTGGCGCACGGGCGCATAGCCATTGTCCTGGGCCTTGTAGGCCTTGAAGGGCACCAGCAGGTCCCAGTACACGTCCCAAACTTCCTGGTGCAGTACCGCCAGATCGGCGTACTCAAAGTGGTGCTCGATGTCCATCTTCGTGCTGGGCACGCCCTCCAGCGCGATCTCGAACTTTTCGCCGGCCTTGGCCTTTTTCGTAAGCAGGATGTCGTCGTGGAATTTGTCCAGGCCCTGGTAGGGCTGGCCGTTGATGTAGGCCAGAGCCTCGCCCGCGGCGGAGAGCAGGGGCACGCCCCACTCGAAGTTGCCGCCGGAGTGGCGGATCAGCGCCACAACCTGCTGGCCCGCGAATTCCTTGGGGATCTCGGCGGTCATGCGGAACCAGGTGGTCTGGTCAAAGCCACCCCAGCGCCCCATCATGGGGAAGGGCTTCCAGCCCTTCTCCGGCATGCGCTCCGGGCCGAGGCCCTGGCCGGTGACGCAATGCTCAAGCGGGCCGATGGGCCGACGGTGGCTATAGATCGTGGCCTGGATCTCTTTCAGCCGGGCATCAATCTGCTGGGTTTCTATATTGCGTTCGGCATCAAAATTAGGCATGGGAAAGCGCTTCCTTTCGCGGGAAATCGTTGTGGAAACTGGGAAAGATGGTTGCGCGGGCGGCGGGCGCGGCACCCGGAACCGGGCGCTATTATACGAGGCCCCATGTCCTAAAGAAAATGTTTTGGCCCACTGCGAACGCCCCGCCAGGACAGCAAGAGGGCGGCCTCGAATCGAGGCCGCCCTTTGCAATGTCTACAACCTGTGGTTACTGCTGCTTTGCAGCCTCAGTACCGTCGATAACCAACTTTGCGCCGTCCCAGGTGCCGCCGTAGGTGGTGCCCATGAGCTCCACCGAGAGTGCACCATCCGTCAACGTGTACGGAACTTCCGTACCGCCGGGGAAGAGGGATTCAATTGCCCCGCCTTTCAGCGAGAGCTTGTCTCCCTCAAGAAACGCAAGTTGGATATCCTTTCAGGCCCACGTCGAACCGGTCAGCGGAGCCGCGGACGCGGAAGGAGCGGGCGTCTCGGCGGGCGCGGCACCTTCAGCGGGGGCCGGCTCTACGAGGGGCGCGGGCTCAGCGGCAGGCGCGGGCTCGGCAGCGGGAGCAGGCTCGGCAGCCGTCTCGGCTTCCTTCGCATCCAACTTCTGGTCAAACGCGGACGAACCGCCCGCACCTTCGTCTGTGGGGGCGGGGGCGCTGCAACCGGCCATAACGGTGATCATGACGAGGCTCAACAGGCTCAAAAGAATCTTGCTCATTTATTTACCCTTTCCAATTTTTTGCTGAGTTTGTACACACGGATCCCATCCGTGAGGGTAGATCCTATCACGTTCGAGAAATAATTCCAAGTTGTTGCCCCCCCTATATTTGACCCACTTTGACATACCCAAAGTTTCTAAAAAGTTCCATAAGGATCTAAGTCCACTTTCAACAATACTTTCCGCCCTTTTTTCTGCTCCAGGAAGCCCTCCCGCGCGCGGCGTGTAAGGGCATTCAATTTCGCCGGGCTGCGCGACAGCACCCCCAGGTTCCATCGGTAATATTTGTTCACGCGCTTCACCGCGGCGGGTGCGGGGCCCATCACCTCCATCCCCCGAAAGTCTTCGCCCCGGGTGATCTCCCGCACGATTCGGTTGAGCGCCAGCGCACTCCGCTCGGCCAACTCCAGGTCTTCGCTCTCGATTGCAAAGTTCACCAGTCGGCGGAAGGGCGGATACTGGGCGCTCTCCCGGTGGCCGATCTCCTGCTGGAAGAATCCGGGATAGTCGTGGCTGGCCGCCGCCAGGATGGCATAGTGCTTCGGGCGAAAGGTCTGGATGTACACCTCACCCGGAAGCTCGCCCCGACCGGCACGGCCCGCCACCTGGGTGAGCAATTGAAAGCCCTGCTCCGCAGCGCGGAAATCGGGCAGCGTCAGGCCCGTGTCCGCATTCACCACGCCCACCAGCGTCACGCCCGGAAAGTCGTGGCCCTTCGCGAGCATCTGGGTGCCGATGAGCACATCGATCTCGCGGTTGGCGAAGCGCCCGAGGATCTTGGCGTGTCCCCCCTTGCCCGAGGTCGTGTCCGCATCCATCCGGGCCACCCGCGCTTTGGGGAAGGATCGCATGAGGTAGTCTTCCACCTTCTGCGTGCCCATGCCCATGTAGATGAGGGGATTGAAGTGGCACTTATCGCAGATCTCGGGTTTGGGCCGGGTCGCGTCGCAGTAGTGGCAGCGCAAACGGCTGCCCTCGCTGTGATACGTGAGGCTGACATTGCAGTTCTCGCACTCCGCCACCCAGCCGCACTGGGGACACAATACGAAGGGCGCAAAGCCACGCCGATTCAGCAGCAGGATGACCTGCTCGCCCGCGTCCACCTTGGCGTTGACCGCGTCTTCCAGGGTGCGCGACAGAATAATTTTACCCGCGGCCTCTTTCGCTTCCGCGCGCATGTCGATAATCGTGACGTGGGGGAGCGACCCGACGGTAGCGCGCTTGGAGAGCTCGATTCGCCTGGATTTTCCGATCTCGGAATTGTAGTAGGACTCCACCGAGGGCGTGGCCGAGCCGAGCACGCAGACCGCGCCGCTGTTGCGCGCGCGCATGATGGCCACGTCCCGCGCGTGGTAGCGCGGCGTCTCGCCCTGCTTGTAGGAGCTGTCGTGCTCTTCGTCCACAATCACGATACCCAGATTGGGCAGGGGCGCGAAGATGGCCGAGCGTGCGCCCACCACGATGCGCACCTCTCCCCGCTGGGCCCGACGCCATTCGTCGTAGCGTTCGCCCAGGCTCAGGCCGCTGTGGAGCACGGCGATGGTGTGCTCGAAGCGCGCCACAAAGCGCCCCACGGTCTGGGGCGTGAGTGAGATCTCCGGCACCAGGATGATAGCATCGCGCCCCAGCGCCAGCACCCGCTCAATCGCCTGCAAATACACTTCCGTCTTGCCGGAGCCCGTGATGCCCCGCAGCAGAAAGGTCTGAAAGCGTCCCGACTCTACCGCATCCGTGATTTCGCGGAAGGCTGCCTCCTGCTCGTCGTTCAGGGGATACTTTTCCCGCGCCTGATTGGACGAACCGGAATCGGGCGCACGATAGAGTTCCCGCGCCTCGATCTGGATCAGGCCCTTCTTTTCGAGGGTGCGAATGGCCGAAAGAGGCGCGCCATGCTTCGCACTGAGATCCCCCAGCGCGACGGAGGCCCCGGTGTGGAGCAGATCAAGATAGACCGCGGCTTGTTTCGGCGCGCGGCGTTGCAGGGCTTCGAGGGCTTCATTGTCCAAACGCAATTCAAGGTGCAGCGCGGCGTAGTGCTCCTGCTTGATGGATACGCCCGCGTCCTGCAGCACCGGCTCGGCCAGCACAATCCCACGACGCACCAGGGCCGTCAGGGTGTTGCTCAGGGCCGTGCGGCCCGCCGTGGACGCGAGCTGCCCCTCGGTCAAGGCTCCGCGCGAGTAGAGCGCCGCGATGATCTGCTTCTGGCGCTCGGTAAAGCGGCCCGCGCTGATCATGTCGGGCACCAGCCGGTACCGCATTCTCGTGCCGATCTTGAGCCCGCTCGGCACAGCGCACTGGAGCGCCTCGCCCCAGGAGCAACAGTAGTAGTCCGCAATCCAGCGGCAAAGCGACAACATCTCGGGCGAGAACACCGGCAGTTCGTCCGGCAAGTCAATGAGCGCCTTAACGGAGGGTACCGACGGCTCCGCAACCAGCTTTACGATGAAGCCCGTGTCCACGCGGTTGCCCATGGGCACGACGGCCCGCATGCCCAGGGCCGCGCGGCTACGCAGGGAAATCGGCACGGCGTAGCAAAAGGTGCGGTCGAGCGGCAGGGGCAGCACGACCTCGGCGAATACGTCGCAATCGAGCGATGGGGTGGGATGGGTCATAAGAAAAGGGCGGTGCCTCAAAGAAGAACAGAGTCAAGGCACTCAGTATAAAACAAGGGCTCCAATGAACTACAGAGAACAGAGCTTTCGCCATTCCCCCAATAGGTTCTGCCGCCCATGTAGTCGCTGCCGTCCCAGCAACCTGTGGGTAGCTTGCTGGCAAAAAGCCGACCGCAACCATCGCTGCGACCGGCTTCCAAATTGACTTATTTCGCCACGTCCGTCACCCAGCAGGAGGTGTCCACGAAGCGATTCCAACTGTTCTTCTCCTGCTTTCTTACCGACACGCCGAAGCGGGGCAGCCAGCGCGGCGCGGAGGGCTTGCTGAGCAGGCGCATGTTCGCCTCTTCCGGCGTCCGGTTGCTCTTTTTCACGTTGCATCGGGAGCAAGCCAGCACGAGGTTTTCCCAGGAGTCCGTGCCCCCGCGAGAGCGGGGCAGGATATGGTCCAGGGTCAAATCGCTTTTCTCGGGCCGCGACCCGCAATACTGGCACTGGTGCTTATCGCGGGTGAAGATGTTTGTCCGGGAAAAGCGGATCTCGTGGCGGATGAAGCCGTTGAAGGCGTCCAGCAGGATCACTTCCGGAAGGAGGACGGGCTGGGAGGGCGAATGTACCATGGGAAGGTCGCTGCCGCGCAGGTATTCCTTGCGTGAATGGACGCACCACGCGTCAAACCCGTAGAGGGAATAATCCGCTGGATGCACAACACGGGCGTGGCCCTGGTACAACAGCGCCAGGGCACGGCGCGCGCTTGCCACATTGATGGCAATCCACGACTTGTTCAGTACAAGTACATGTGCATCCAACATAACCCTTCTCCGGTTACGACAGATCAGCCAAGTGGGCACTAGTATAAATAGGCGGGGCCGCCAAGTCAACGCGGGGCCGTCCCGATCTATGGTTAGTGTACTGCTATGCTGTCGTTTTAAGTTTATGAGCGCCCACCGACGCCCCCAGTCTA
>JBIJDL010000035.1:0-24667 GCA_044344195.1 Candidatus Hydrogenedentales bacterium | reverse complement strand
CGCCGCCATTCTGAAGGATTCACGCACTTCAATCGAAATACGCTTTGCATCCGTGTTGGCGAATCCGGCCGCACGTTTGAGTAGTTTTTGCGCATCCGAGACTGCCTCTATAGCAATCTGGTACGCCGTGGGCGATTTCTGGGCGATCACGGACATGTTATGCGTTCCGGCGCGTGAACGCTTGTGAAAGGAGATACCCTAAGCCGATGCCAAGCAGCATAGCGGGCATGGGGTTGCGGCGGATCATGTTGGACATGTCGGAGGCCATGTGCTGTAGGCCGTCATCTTTAAGATAGTGCCCGGTGGTTTCCAGCGCCGCGCCGACCTTGGAAGTGGCGTCTTCCGCCTTCTGGCCGGCGTAGCTGGCAGCATTCGATACGGAATCGGCCACATCGGAAGCTGTTTCTTTTGCGTTATCAAAGGCTGCGCCGACCTTCTCCTGGGCCGTGTGGACACCGGCGCCGACCGCGTTCTTCACTTCGTTGATAGCGTGTTGCCCGCTTTCTTTTCCAGCATTCAATGCCTCTCGCGCCTTGGCTTCTGCGTTTTCCAGACGGGCACCGATTTTAGATTGTTCAGCAATGCTACTCATTTTCTTAATCTCCTGTGGTTTTCCACGGTAAGCACGACAAAGGGAGATCGTCTCGCCCAGCCCACATTGCGTAGTGCTAGAGGGGCGTCAACCTCATGACCAAATCTTAGCGGCAATAGGTTAAGCTTGGGCAATCCTGGGGCAAAAGTTAGGAATTGGAGACTATAACTTGAGAATGGCGACACCAATGCTGAGACGATGTCGCAGGGCGAGGGCGGGTGAATGAGGCTGCGCGACTGTTGAGCAACTGGCGCCAGTTCTTTCAACTAATATTTGCGATCTGCTAGGATCCCTTTGCATCCATCAAAGAGCTATCACGAATCGCCGTCAGGATCCCGCGCCCCATGACAACAGCAGAATTTGATTGCATAAGAGAAGAGGCCCCGATTGCGCCGAAAGGGACCCAGGAGATCTTCTGGGGACTTGGCGGCATTGCCTTCATAGCCATGATCCTGTGCCTCGGTGTCTACCGCGTCTTCGGTGCGCAACTGACCGCCGGCCTCGATGAGGCCTGCGCAGAGGCGGCCTTCGACGCGGGACAGAAACTCGAAGCGGGCGGAAATCTCGCCCCGGCGGTGCAGAAATACCGCCAGGCGATGGAAGGGCAATTTGCGAGCGAGGACCTGCGCACCCAGTGCGGTCTCGCCATCGGTGATCTGCTCTTCAAGCAGGACCGATTCGAGGAGGCACTGGAGGCTTATCAAGCCCTGCCCGAGAAGGCCTTTGGACGTTCGGGCGCTTTCACCGGCTATGTGACGACCCTTTGGCGCGCGGGCAATCTCGATGAAGCTGCGCGCCTCGGCGCGGTGTGGCTCCAGTTGGCCGAAACGGAGAACCAGCAGGACCAGCAGGTCTGGGCGCGGAATGTCCTTATGCAGGTGGCTCATGCGAGGGACGATCACGATGAGGCTCTCGCCCAAGGCAACGCCATCCTTGCACTGGAGCCGGGCAGTGACGCGCGCGTAACGGTCGCGCGGATCCTGCGCGGCCAGGGGAAGCTCGACGAAGCCAGGGCGCATGCGGAGACCCTGGTGAAGAACACGGAGAGCCCGACACTGCAGCGGGCGGGCCGGCAACTGCTGGAGCAGCTCTCGACCGACGCCTCCCGGCAGGGCTCGTCCTGAAGCCCGCGCCCGGCGGCAGATAAGGATCGATCCATGACCCAGGCTGCCCTGCGCGTTGCGTTCTGCCACTACACCTCCGATGTGGGCGGCGGCTCGGATCGTTCCCTTTTCGACTTGGTCACCCATCTGGACCGGACCCAGTTCACCCCTTTCATGATCCTGCGCTCGGGCGATCCCCTGTCGGCCGCCTATCGCGAGGCGGGATTCACGGTCGCGGAAATTCCCTTCGTTCCGCCGCGCAAAGTCCTCGAACTTCGGAAGCTGGCGGCCTTTTTTCTAGCCTACGGACCCCATGTCTTCCGCACGGCGCGGCTGCTCCGGCGCTGGAAGATCGAGGTGGTGCATGTAAACACCATCAACAATCTCCAGGGGCCTGTGGCCGCGCGCCTGACGGGCTGCCCGCTCGTGTGGCATGTGCGCGAAATCGCGGGCGAAGGCCGAATCGGTCGGGCTATGCGGGGACTCGTGGCGCGGCTGGCCCACGTCGCCGTGGCCAATTCGAACGCGGTGGCGGACAGTCTCGCCGCCTGCGGGGATCGCGTGCATACCGTCTATAACGGCATCGATCTCTCCGAATATCCCGAACCGGACTGCGCAACACCACGAGAGCCGCTTATCGCTTGCGTGGGGCGCCTGGAACATTGGAAAGGCCAGCATGTGCTGGTGGAGGCACTCCCGGAGGTTCTCGCGGCCCACCCCGATGCGCGCGCGTGGTTCGTCGGCGGTCCGGCGGTAAACAAGCCCGATTATCTGCCCGGCCTGCAGGCACGCTGCGCCGCGCTTGGTATCGCGGACCGCGTAACCTTCACCGGACCACGAACGGACGTGCCTGAAATTCTTCGTCGCGCAGTGTTGCTGGTGCTGCCTTCGGTAGAGCCGGAGCCCTTCGGGCGCACCCTCGTGGAGGCGATGGCGGCGGGTTGCCCACCCATCGCCACGGCGGTCGGCGGACCACTGGAGATCGTCGAAGACGGTGTGAGCGGCGTGCTCGTACCGCCGGGAGATGCCGCCGCGTTGGCGGAAGCGATTCAAGAACTCCTCGCCAATCCCGCGCGCGCACGGGTGATGGGAAAGGCGGGACGGGCGCGGGTGGTGCCCCGCTTTTCATTGGACCGCATGGTGGAGGAAATGTCGCAGTTGCTAGCGAGCGCGGCGGGTCGACGCGCCCTATAGCATGACAGGCGACCCATCAAGTAAACTAGGCGACGCATTTGCAAGGCAATCGACAGGAGTGATTCATGGCAAAGATTCTTGTAACCGGCGGTGCCGGATTTATCGGCAGCCACGTGGTGGACGCATGTATCGACGCGGGACATCGCGCGGTCATTCTCGACGACTTCAGTACGGGCACGCGGGCCAACGTAAACCCCGCCGCAACGGTTTATGAAATGGACCTGCGCTCTCCCGCTGTGGCGGATCTTTTCGAGGCGGAAAAGCCGGATTTTGTGATTCACCTGGCGGCGCAAATGGACGTGCGCCGGAGCATCCGCGAACCCATATTCGACGCGGAGATTAATATTCTAGGCGGGTTAAGTCTCTTGGAACTCAGCGTGAAGCACGGCGTGAAGAAGTTCATCTTCTCCTCCACCGGCGGCGCGATCTATGGCGAACAGGAGCACCTGCCGGCCTCGGAAGAGTCCGTGCCCAAACCCGAGTGCCATTACGCCACGAGCAAGCTCGCTTACGAATACTACATCGCGCTGTACAACCGGCTCTACGGCCTGCGCTATACCGTGCTGCGCTTCCCCAATGTTTATGGGCCCCGCCAGCGGCCCGACGGCGAGGCGGGCGTATGCTCCATCCTCGCAGGGCTGATGCTCGCGGGCAAGACGCCCACCCTCTTCGGCCACGGCACACCGCTGCGCGACTATGTCTTCGTGAAGGACATCGCACGTGGCGCGATGCTGGCCCTGGATAAGGGCGATGGCGAAATCATCAATCTCGGCTCGGGCGAGGGCACCTCGGTGCGGCAGCTCTTTGACATTTTCAAAGAGGCCTTGAACTTCGAGGGCGAACCCGTACTGGCGGATCTGCGCCCCGGCGAGGTGAAGGAGAATTACATCACTGGCGATAAGGCAGCCCGGGTGCTCGGCTGGAAACCGGAAGTGAGCCTCGCTGCAGGTCTGCGCGAAACGGCGGAGTACATCCGCGCGAGTCAGGGTTAAGCACGAAGCAAGCGTTTTATTGCAATTCAATCCACTATTCACAATTCGCTATTCCTCCCGGAGGGAGGTCCCTTGACCACGCCAACGCCCACATCGCCCCGCGCCTGCGGCCCTGAATTCCTGCTGTCCATTGTCGCGCCCGTGTACAACGAGGCCGAGGGCATCGAGGGTTTCGTGCGGGAAGTGCGGGAACACGCGGCGGCGCTGGAATGTGGCGGGCGCGTGGAGATTGTGCTGGTGAACGATGGCAGCACCGACGGCACTGGCGCGATCCTCGATCAACTGGCGGCCTCCGCCCTCGGTGAAATCCGCGTGGTCCATCTCGCACGTAATTTCGGCCACGGTGCCGCCGTGGCCGCCGGCCTCGATCACGCCCGAGGCGATGCCGTGATCCTGATGGACGCCGACTTCCAAGACGACCCCGCCGCCTTTGCACCGCTGATGGCGAAGTGGAAAGAGGGCTACGACGTGGTCTATGTGGAACGCGCGTCGCGTCAGGAGAACCCGCTGGCGCGCGGCGTGTTCTGGCTCTTCTATCGCGTGTTCAAATGGGTGGCCGCCACGCAGTCGCCCCTGGACGCCGGTACCTTCGGCCTGATGGATCGCCGCGTGGTCGATCAACTTGGAAAACTGCCCGAACGCAACCGCTACCTCCCCGGCCTCCGCGCCTGGGTGGGCTTCCGCCAGACGGGCGTGCCCATCCCCCGCCGCGCGCGCTACGACCGCCACACGCGCGTCGGCCTCCGGGGCCTGTGGACGCTCGGCATGAACGCCATCTTCTCCTTTTCCTACGTGCCCCTCTTCGTATTCCGCATCGCGGGCGTGCTCAGCATGCTCCTCAGCCTCGTGCTCATCGCCATCGCCGTCTACCTCCACCTCAGCCGCAACGACGTGGGCCCCTGGCCCGCCATCCTCGCCGCGACATCGTTTTTGGGGGGGATCAACCTCTTCGGCATCGGGTTGCTGGGGGAATACATCGCACGGATCTACGACGAAGTGAAGTGTCGACCGGTGTATGTAGTGGATCGCGTGGATGAGGGGGAGTAGACCTGCAAGGTTGAGTGCCACGGCCGCAGTCGGGTCGCTTGATTTCCCTTCTGTGGGAATCTGTGAGAATCTGCGGGAAAATTCTACTGTCGTGGTACCGAAGGAATATGGATGTTCCCACAGATTCTCACAGATCCGCACAGATGGAACCATTTTCCTGACGTCAGGAAAATGGTCGCTGCGTGGCAGGGATGCTCGCATGTGGCGGACGGGACAGCGTATGCTCAAGCCTCCCCAACCTCTGGAGTGCGTTAATCATGATGAAAAAGCTGTCGGCCCTGGCCGTTCTTGTCTTTGCCGGTCTATGCCCCGCGACATCCCGCGCAGACGAGCAGAAGCCCTTTTACATGGGCGTGTATCTCTACGACTACCAGATGGCCGCCGCCGCGGAGAGCGTGGGGAAAGATTACTTCGCCTTCCTGGAAGAACACCTCAAGATTCTCCAGGACCATGGCGTGAACGTCATCCACCTGGCCGTTTCGAAGCCCGAGCAGTTTGGCGAGCATCTGCGATTGACTGAAGAGTACGGCATCAAGCTACTGCCCCAGTTGGATTTTGTGTACTTCAATGCCGCGGAGAGCGACGAGGCGCAGGAGGCCAAGGCACAACAGGCGGGCACGTTTCTGCGGGAACATGCCAAGGACCCGCGCGTGCTCGCGTGGAGCGTAAAGGAAGAAGTCTTCCACGCCGATGTGAATCGCCTGGCAAAGTATTACTTCCAGATTCTCCAGCACGCGCCGGATACCAACTTCTTCACGCTGCACAATGGCCTGGGGGCGGCGAAAGATCAACCCGTGCCCGATCCCATCATCTCCGGGACGGACCGCTATGCCTTCTGGTGGGAATTTTCCGGGGGCGGCTATCTGGCCTCGCCGGCCTTCGCTCTGGATTGGACGCGTCGCGAAGCGGCGGTGTATTATAAGGAATCCGCCAAGCGGGGCGCGGACTTCATGCTGGTGACCACGGCAAGCGGCCTGCTCATGCCCCAATGGGCCAACACCCTCGCCAACAAACCCCACGAAGCGGCCTATCCCACGACGCCGGATGAACAACTGGCCATGCAGAAGAAGGCGCTCGCCTTTGCCGAGGAGGGCCGTATGGGCTGGCGGAAGTTCGCGACGCCCGAAGGCGATTTCTACGACGTCTGGAAATACTACCGCGCCCCGAAGAACTACGTGAAGGCGATGGCCTGGACCGGTGTGCTGGAAGGCGCGAAGCTGTTCCTGATGTGGCACTACGAGCCCGTTGGAAACCCGGAGCGTCTGCTGAATGCGGAACAAGCCGCGCGCTCCGGCCTCTGGGAGATCCAGTACGTCACCCTCGCCGGACGCCCCGGCATCGAGAACCCCCAGCTCGCGGAATTCGCGGAAGCATCGCGCGAGATCCGCGCCTACGAAAAGATCATCACCCGAATGGCCAAGGCCCCCGATTGCCCCGTCCAGACGGACGACAAGAACATCCACGCCAACGCCTTCACCTTCCCCGGACTCAAGGGCCGCATCATCGTGATGCAGAATTCCAACGTCGGCACCTGGCCCGCCGAGAGCCGGACGATGTTCAAGGACGACGACCCAATCAAGATCGACGACGACGGAAATCTGGTGGGGTATGTTGCGTTCACCGAACCGACAGAGGTTCGCTTTTCGTTGACGGAGAAGGGGGCTGGGGACGGTGTGTACCACCTGAAAACGGGGGCGGAGATCTCGGGGGAGGGTGGATACAAGGTTAGTATCGCACCGGGATCGGGGGTGCTGCTTTATGTTGGAGCTGGGGGGGATGCCGCGATGCTGAGTGGGTTGGTGCAGTAGAGGCCAGACGCCATCATTCAGGCTCCGGCAGCTTACCCGCACGCTTCGCCAGTTTCTTCTCCTCTGATTTCACACGGCGCTCAAGCTTCTTGATATCTTCCTCGGGCGGAAGTGATTCGGGTCTGATGCCACGCTCCCCCAGCATGCCTCGAACACTTTGATTATTCTGAACGTGCTCGCGCGTGATGTCGGGTTCACCACGGAGATCGGCCTGGCGCACGTTGTGGTTGGTCATCTCCGTCGCGAGGTTCTTCGCCGCTATAGTGAGCGTGGGCAGGAAGTCCGCCAGGGGGCGCGACTCGATGACACCATAGCGCTTCTTCATCGCCAGCGTCGTGTTGCCGCCGAACAGCGCCTCGTCGCCTTTGGATCGAATCCGGCCAAATCCGGCATCATCCACGCCCCGCTCGTAGATGTTCTGGGAGAGTTCCTTCTCCGATTCACGAAGCCGATCACGTGCCTCCAGCCGGGCCTGGAGGCGCATCCGGCCTTCGATCAGCTCCTGCTTCCGCGTCTGGACCGCAAAGTAGCTCTGGGCGAAGGCGATAGGCTCTTTGCGCGGGTCACCGTTCTGCGCGATGAGATAACAGGCGTAGCGCGTCAGCATGAAGTCTTCCACTTCGCGCCGGCCACCCTTTCCAATATCGATCATTTTCGTGACGCCACGAAAATGATCGGCCACTGCGTAACCCGTTGTTTTACAGGACTCTATGGCGCGCTGGATCGCCACGATGAAATTCTCCCATCGTGCGTACCCCAGCGGCTCCTGCAATTCTCGCGCGAACCAGAATTCGACCTCCTCACCGGGAACATCGTGTGCGAGCGTGTCAAATTGTTGCTGCATGCGTTGAATGGCGCTTGAGTCCATGCGTGTTGCCTCCGAGGATTGTGATTGATAAATCTTACGTGACTCGCAACACTGAATATAACATCAGCTTGCAGGTTTGTAAACCCCCGGCTTCCGGAATCAACCTTATCGACTGCTGAAGACCGAAGGGGCCACCCGATCCGAACGCTCGGGAAGCCAGTACGTCACCCTGGCCGGACGCCCCGGCATGGACAACCCCCAGCTCGCGGAATTCGCGGAAGCATCGCGCGAGATCCGCGCCTACGAAAAGATCATCACCCGGATGGCCAAGGCCCCCGATTGTCCCGTTCAGACCGACGACAAGAATATCCACAGCAACGCCTTCACCTTTCCCGGACTCAAGGGACGGGTCATTGTGTTGCAGAATTCCAACATCGGCACCTGGCCCGCCGACAGCCGAACGATGTTCAAGGACGAAGACCCGATAAAGATTGACGACGACGGCAATCTGGTGGGGTATGTTGCGCTCACCGAACCCACGGAGGTGAAGTTTTTGGTGGCGGAGAAAGGGGCCGGGGACGGGGTCTACGACCTGAAAACGGGCAAGGATATTTCGGCGGAGGGTAAGTCCAAGGTCTTGAACTCACGTCAGGTTTCGGGGGGCTATCTCGCCCACGCCTTTAGCCCGCGACATTGCGCTGTCAGTTGCCAAGTGTTATCTCGAACGTGACACGCCGATTCAATGCCCGATTCTGTGGTGTATTATTGGGAACCGCCGGGTCAGTCTCTCCCTTGGAGGCAACGCGCACACGTCCTTCGTCTATTCCACACTGCACAAAATAATCCTTTGCGGCGCTGGCTCGTAGTTCCCCGAGGCGCATATTTTGCTCGCTCGTTCCTATATCGTCTGTGTGTCCTAAACACACCACGGAATCCTCTGTGAAGCGCTTCATTCGGTCGACATGTCTTTGAATCTCTTGCTTCCCGTTGTCATTCAGGACGACACTGCCGACATCGAAATAGACGTTTTCGATCACGATCAATCGGTTCGGCTCTTCTTTCAGTAGGTTGGGGTTAGGTATTGACGAATCCGATTTCTGTGGCAGTGGCGGGTCGTAGACAGTAACGGCCGGCGCTTCGGGCGCTTTCCAAGGTCCAAACACGCGGCCCCCATTGCCGAGGCTCGCCCCGCCTTGGTAGTCTGAGCTATTCCGTTTAGGCCACCACCACCTGCCCTCGCGCCCACGTGAGTCTTCGGCGGCGGGCGCGAATCCAGTAACATTTCCCCAGGACGGGGAGGGTTGCTCAATCGTGGTCCAAGGAGGGGCGGCTGACATCCCCTTGGCGGGAGCCATTGAATCGGTGGGCGCGGCAAGTGCGGCCAACAATGAGCAGGAATACACGGCAAACTTCGTGCAACAACGCAAAGCATTCATACTAATCTCCCTCACATCTAGAAACGCATCATCCGAATAGTACACGAGATGGGAAATCCCGCTCAAAATCCCGCCCAAAATTTGCACCTTCCGGCCCTAAAAGGCGATCATATTGGGCTTGGTGCGTCTTTTCCGCCCTTTCTCCTCGCTCCGCCGCGGAGTCCAGCCTTTTTCTCTGGAAGTGCGCATCTTGCCTTGGTTTACCACACTATCGCCGCGCTTCGCGCGAAGGAAGCTGATTTCATGCGTAAGGATGCCTTTGAGCCGGTCCCGTCGCCGTTTAATTTTTCCCAGGCGGAGAAGGACGTCATCGCCTTCTGGAAGGAGGGCCAGACCTATCATAAGAGCCTGGCGCAGCGTTCGGATGCGCCGCGTCCAGGATCTTGGACATTCATGTCCGAGGCGAAGCGTACATCGGCATGGAGGAGCGTGCGCACGAGTCGGAAGCTCCGACAATTCGCAAGTTGCACCGTTTGCGGCACTCAGTGATTTAACCTGTTCGGCGGGCCTCCTGGCGTTGCCGTTTGCTCTGTCTCGGACATGAATGTCCAAGATCCTTGCCCCGCCGCTCTTTCGCGAAGGAAGATGATTCGATGAGTACAAACGCTTTTGATCCGGTCCCGTCGCCGTTTAATTTTTCCCAGGCGGAGAAGGACATCATTGCCTTCTGGAAAGAGGGCCAGACCTATCACAAGAGCCTGGCGCAGCGTTCGGATGCGCCGCGTTTTGTGTTCTATGAGGGGCCGCCGACGGCGAATGGCATGCCGCACCCAGGCCACTGCCTGACGCGGACGATCAAGGATATCTTCCCGCGCTATAAGACGATGGCGGGCTATTTCTGCGAGCGCAAGGCGGGCTGGGACACCCACGGGCTGCCGGTGGAGATCGAGGTCTGCAAGGAGCTGGGCATCATCGACGGCGGCAAGGAGGCCATCGAGCAGTACGGCATCGAGAAATTCAACCGCACGTGCATCGAGTCGGTTTTTCGCTATAAGAAGGAGTGGGAACAGCTCACGGATCGCATCGGGTTCTGGGTGGATCTGGACGACGCCTATGTGACCTTTCACCAGAGCTATGTGGAGAGCGTGTGGTGGGCTTTGAAGCAGCTCTTTGATCGCGGCCTGCTCTACCAGGGCCACAAGGTGGTGTGGTGGTGGGCCCAGGGCGGCACGGCGCTGTCGGCCGGTGAAGTGGGCGAAGGCTACCGCGACGTAGACGATCCGGCAATCACGGTGCGCCTCGCATTGACCGACGCGGCGAAGCAGGCGCTGAACCTCGAAGGCGAGAACGCGAGCCTCCTCATCTGGACGACGACGCCCTGGACGCTGTCGAGCAATTGCGCGGCCTGCGTGGGCCCGGATACGGATTATGCCGTGGTGAAGCATGCGACGGAGAGCGGCCATGAGATGCTGATCCTGGCGCGGGCGCTGGTGTCGAAATACTTCGGCGAAGAAGCCGAGATCGTGGACACGGTGAAGGGCACGGATCTCCTCGGCCTGGGCTACAAGCCCCTCTTCAACTACGGCACGCCCGTTTCGATGGAAGACGCGGATCGGCCCTCGGAAAAGCATTGGATGGTGATCGCGGGCGATTTCGTCGATCTCGAAACCGGTACGGGCATCGTCCACATGGCGCCCGCCTTCGGCGAGGACGATTATCGCGTGTGCAAGGAAAAAGGCATCGGCTTCCTGTGCTATGTGAAGTCCGACGGCACCTTCGACGCGCGCGTGACGGATGTGGATCCCTACGATCAATCCCACATCGCGGGACAGTTCTGCAAGTCGGCGGACAAGGGCATCATCCGCATTCTGAAAGAGCGCGGCTACCTGTTCAAACACGAGCAGTACAAGCACTCCTATCCCTTCTGCCCCCGCGCGGAGAACGATCCGCTCATCCAGTACGCGCGGAAGAGCTGGTTCATCAAGACGTCGCAGTTCAAGGACGACTTCGTCGCGAACAACAAGGAGATCGCCTGGCAGCCCGCCCACATCCGCGATGGCCGCTTCGGCAATTTCCTGGAGAACAACGTGGACTGGGCGCTTTCCCGCGAGCGCTACTGGGGCACGCCGCTGCCCGTGTGGATCTGCGACAAGACCGGCCAGATGGATTGCATCGCGTCGTACACCGAGCTCCTCGCGAAGCCGGGTGTCGAGGGCCTCGAGGTGTGGGCGAAGGCCAAGGCGGAATCGCCCGAGCTGAGTGAGCACCTGAAGGTACACAAGCCCTACATCGACGCCGTGAGCTATCAGAGTCCCCACGACCCCGCGGGCCGCATGCGCCGCGTCACGGAAGTGATCGACGTGTGGTTCGACGCGGGCTCCATGCCCTTTGCCCAGTGGGGCTACCCCCACGTGCCGGGCTCGGAGGAGAAGTTCAACGACCGTTTCCCGGCGGACTTCATCAGCGAGGCCATCGACCAAACCCGTGGCTGGTTCTATGCCCTGCTCGCCATCAGCACGGTGGTCCATGGCAAGGACAAGGCCCCCTGGCCCCACCCCTTCAAGAACTGCATCTGCCTCGGCCACATCCTCGGCGAGGACGGCCTGAAGCTGTCCAAGCGCTTGAAGAATTACAGCGAGCCGGGCTTGTTGTTTGAAAAGTTCAGCGCGGACGCCTTGCGCTGGAGCTTCATCGCGAAGAACCCGCCGACCAACAGCAGCCGCCTTTCCGAGCGCATCGTGGAGGAGTCCCAGCGCGAACTGCTCATGCGCTGGTACAACGTCTACAGTTTTTTCGTGATCTACGCGAACCTTGACGGCTTCGATCCATCCAGCGCGCCGAATGCGGTGCTGCGCGAACTCTTCGCCGATCCCGATGCGGCCCCCGCTGGCGGCAATGGCGGCGATGCGGTGTATCGCCCCGCCGCCGAGCGCGCGGAACTGGATCGCTGGATCCTCAGCGAACTCGACCGCGTCATCGTGGACGCGCGCGCCGCGCTGGATGCTTACGAGACCTATCCGGCGGCCCGCGAAATCTCGGGCTTCGTGGACAGCCTCTCGAACTGGTACGTGCGCCGGAGCCGCGCGCGCTTCTGGGCCAGCGGCTGGAGCGCGGACAAGGCGGACGCCTACTGGACGCTCTATGAGTGCCTGATCAAACTCGCGCGCCTGGCCGCGCCCTTCGTGCCCTTCTTCGCCGAAGTCACCTGGCGCAATCTGGCCAAGCCCGTCGCGGGTGTGGCGGAGAGCGTGCATTTGACGGTCTACCCGCAGGCCGACGCCGCCGTGATCGACCGCGCACTGCTCGACCAGATGGCCCTCACGCGCGAAGCGGTGAACCTCGGCCTGAGCGCGCGCCGCGTGGAGAATATCAAGGTCCGTCAGCCTCTCGGCCTGTGCGAACTCGTGGTGTCGAATGCGGAGCAACGCGCCGCCCTGGCGAATCACCTTGACCTCATCAAAGAAGAACTGAACATCAAAGAAGTGGCTTTCACGGATAGTCCGGAGGAGTACGTCTCCTACGAGATCCGCCCCAACTTCAAAGTCCTCGGCCCGCGCTTCGGCAAGAACGTGCAGCAGGCCCGCCAGGCCCTGGCCAACGCCGACGGTGCCGCGCTCTTTGCGCAACTGCAAAGCGGCACCGGCATCAGCATCGAGATCGACGGCAAGCCCGAGGCCCTCACGCAGGAAGAAGTGGACGTGCGCCTCACGCCTAAGCCCGGCTTCGCCGCCGCTCAGGGCAGCCGCCTCGTGGTGGTGATCTCCACGGAGATCACCGAATCGCTACGCCGCGAAGGTCTCGTGCGCGAAGTCGTGCGCGCATTGCAGGACATCCGCAAAGACCAGAACCTCGCCTACGACGCGCGGATCCAGGTCACCATCGAAACCGGCGACGACGCGCTCAGCAGCGCCATCGCAGAGTTTAAAGACTACATCGCCCAGGAAGTGCTCGCCAGCGCGCTGGAATGCGGCCCGGCGGGCGAAGGCGCGAAGGTGGTGGAGATCGAGGGCAGCGAAGTGAAACTGGCGGTGGTGGTGGGGTAGTCGAAGGAACAAAAAGCATATTAGAACTGGGCCAGCAGCAACCTGCTGGCCCAGTTTCTTCAGGGTCTAACCACTTTCAGAGGGTGAGACGTTACTCGATTACCGTCAACTCCACCCGGCGATTC
Organism: Candidatus Hydrogenedentales bacterium; assembly: GCA_044344195.1. Taxonomy (GTDB): domain Bacteria; phylum Hydrogenedentota; class Hydrogenedentia; order Hydrogenedentales; family JAEUWI01; genus JAEUWI01. Next base: position 11,579 of record JBIJDL010000035.1, on the reverse strand, counting down.
AGGTGCAAGTTTTCGGGGCTGGTATTGGGAACGGTGGGCTGTTCCTCGCCATGGGCGCCGGTGGACAGGCGGGTACCGTCCACGCCGCGCTCCATTAGGGCGGCCTTCACGGCATTGACGCGCCGCTCGGAAAGCTTCTGGTTGTAGGCGTTCGACGCATTGTGGTCTGTGTGCCCGTCGAGGCGGAGGCGCATGGCGGGGTTCCGTTCCATGATCGCCGCTATCTCGTTGAGCTGGGCGTCGTATTCGGGCTTGATGTAAGACTTGTCGTTGTCGAAGAGGATATTGCGCAGGTTCATGGGCAGCACTTCCACACCGGGCACCGTGACCTCACTGACGATACTGACCTCATTGACTGCTGCCTGGCCCACGAAGATGTCGCGCGCCATGGCGTCGAAATCGGCTGCGGAGTTGAGCGTCGCGCCATCGAAGTACTTGCCGCAGCCATTCACCAGGGCCATCGCCTTCATGAGTTCACGGCCATCGTGATCCTGCCCGATGAGCACGGTGTAAATGCAGAATTCGCCGCCATGGGCAGCTTTGAGATCGCGGCAGGCCTGAAGCACTTCGTTGGGATCGAGCACTTCGCCGTCGGAGAAGACCAGCAACGCGCCGCGACCGCCGATGCCCCGCACTTCATCTTTCTGATTCTGAATGGCGCGCGCCAGGGGTGTGGTGGAGCCGAGGGGGCGTATGCTGGCGGCACCATCTACCATGCGTTCACGGCTGAAGGGGGCGAGGGGACGGAGCATCCAATCGGCGCTGGTCACACCGGCGAAGGAGTCGATACCGGCCTCATAGGAGCCATCCGGCATGGCGTCGGTAAAGGCCCGCACGAGATCCATTTCATAGCGGTATTGGCTGAGGAATCCAATGGAGCCCGTCACGTCCACGAGTACAATAAGTTGGTCCCGAACGATCACGTCGTTCGCCTGGAGCGTGAGCGGCGCCGTATTGAAATCGATCCGGTTTGAGGTCGTGTGGCAACCCGCCAACAGGGCCAGTGTCAAACACCCGACCAGGCTTTTCTCCCATGCTAATTTTTTCATGGTCTTTCTCTCCTTTTGCAATCGTTCTTCCGGACACCGATAGACGCCGGGAAAATCCAAGCTTCTACCACAGCACTATCCTAACTATAGGGTGTGTGGTCCGGGCAGCGGCGCGGTAAAGCTTGCGTAAAGGAGAGGCCCCCGAAAACGATGTCGTTTTCGGGGGCCGGGACAAGAAAAACTAGCCTGGATTAATCAGGGACCTTAAGGCTGGGAACTCACCCCGCCGCAACAATCTTATGCACTGCGCCGTTCTCGTAATCGAGCACGTAAAGCTCTCCATTGGCGTCTTCACTGAAGGAAGCAACCGCGCCGAGTTCGACCGAATCACCTTCGAGGTTTTCGGTCTCGTTGAGCACTTCAATTTCGCCGCCGGGCTGCGTGAGAGAGTAGATCGCCTTCGCGCTGTAGTCCGAGAAGAAGTAGGTGCCGTTCAGCGCCGGTATCGCCCCGCCGCGGTAAATATATCCGCCGGTAACGGACTGGCCGCCCAGTCGGAAGTAGCCAAGTAGCGGGTCGGTGGCGCCGGGCAGTTCGCAGTTGTCTTCTCCGGTCCGGCAGACGTAGCCTTCGCGCTGGCGCCAGCCGTAGTTAATGCCGCCGCCGCTGGTGGAATCCTGGAAATTAATTTCCTCGAAGGCGTTCTGGCCCACGTCGCCGATCCAGAGATCGCCGCTCTGGCGGTCAAAGCTGAAGCGCCACGGATTGCGCAGGCCGTAGGCCCAGATCTCGGGGCGGGCGTTGGGCGTGTCGACGAAGGGATTGTCGTCCGGTACTTCGTAGGGCGCGTCGCCGTCCACGTCGATACGGAGAATCTTTCCGAGGAGCGTCTCCAGGGACTGGGCGTTATTGTTCGGGTCATTGGCGCCGCCGCCATCGCCCAGGGCGATGTAGAGGTAACCATCGGGGCCGAAGGCGAGCATCCCGCCTTTGTGGTTGAAGAAGGGCTGTTCCACCGTCAGCAGAATCGTCGCCGTAGCGGGATCCGCCACATTCGGATTCAGCAGCGAACGGCGATAACGGGCGAAGGTCGAGTTGCCGTCGTCGTTCGTATAATGGACGAAGAAAAAGCCGTTCAGGAGGTAATCGGGGTGGAGCGCCATGCCCAGCAGGCCCATCTCGCCACTGCTGCTGCCCATCGTATCGCTCAGGTCGAGAAAGGGCTCCTCCTGCAGCTCGCCGCCCGAATGGAGCCGGATCACGCCGCTCTGCTGGACGATATACAACTGGTCCGACAGAGCGCTGGACCCGGTCAGAAACAGCGGTCGGTCCAGATCTTCCGCGATGGTCTGCAGGTTGAGGGGGACGCCCGGGTGGGGCGCCTGGGGCAATGGCAGGGCAATAGCCCCTTCACCGGCCTGCGGCGGGCAGGACATGAGCACGAGGGGCAGCAGGGCGGGTATGGCCCAGAGGGCGATTTGTTTGCGATTCATCATAGACTTCACTCCGTTTTGGGTTTCGTACAATACGCCGGGGCGGCGGTACCGTTACGGGGATTGTGAAACAAGGTCACAGGTCGCTGCCGGCGCCCCGGTGAGCGTGTTCCAGAGCACCATGATACCCGATCGTATCGCGGCGAACACACCCGAGGGCGAATGCGCATTGAACGGTACTCCACGAACTTATAGAATGTGTGTTCATGCATTCCCGTTCTCTGGAGAGGATCCCCCCCATGCTCGAAGTAAAAGGCTTTCGCGGTCTCCGCTACAGTACCGCTCTCGTTCCCAATCTTGATCTCGCCATCACGCCGCCCTACGACGTCATCACGCCGGCGGAGCGCGCGGCCCTTGCAGCGGGTAGCCCGCACAACCTGGTGCACCTTATTCTCCCCGAAGAAAGCGAGGGCCGCAGCAAGTATGAGAATGCCGCTGCAGCCATGGAATCGTGGATTGCCGAAGGCGCGCTCACGCAGGATGCCACCCCGGGGCTCTATCTGCTCCGCCAGCACTTCACCGACCTGGAGGGAAACGCGCAGGTGCGCAAGGCCTTCTTCGGCGTGATCCGCCTGCCGGAGGCCAATGAAAATTATGTGCTGGGCCACGAGCGCACCTTTGCGAAGCCGGTGGAGGATCGCCTGCGCCTGACGGAGGCCACGGCGGCCAATCTGGGCGCGGTTTTCGGGCTCTACGCGGACCCGGACAACACGCTGGGACCCCTCCTCGCGAAAATGGACGAGCGGCCCGCCGAGATGAAAGCCCACACCATCGACAACGTGACCCAGGAGATCTGGCGGGTGGATGACGATGCGCTGGTGCGGGCGTTCTTCAATGATCAGACGATCTATATCGCCGATGGCCACCATCGCTTCCAGACCGCCTGCACCTATCGCGATGAACTGCGCGCGAAGCTGCCGCTGGATACGAATCACCCAGCCAACTTCGCACTAATGGGCTTCGTGTCCTTCAATGACCCCGGCTTGAAGATCTATCCCCCCCACCGCGTTGTCGTCGCGCCGCCGCTCTTCGACGCGGACGCCTTCCTGGCCGCGTTGGGCGAGTGGTTCGACGTCACGCCCGTTGCGGACGATATGCCCGCCGCCGTGAAAGCTTCCGGTGCGCTGGGCACGATGGGCCTGGCCATTCCCGGCAAAGGCGACTATGTCCTTTCGTTCGCGGGGGATCGCGTCGCGTTTCTGGGCGAGGATCGCGGGCCCTCCTGGCGCGATCTCGATGTGGCCCTGCTGCATCGCGGCATCATCGAGCGCCTGCTCGGCATCGCCGAAGGCACGGTCTTCGAGTACGAAAAAAGCGTGTCGGGCGCCATGAAAGCGGCCCGGGAAGGTGGCAAGCTCGCTTTTATTCTCCAGCCCACGCGGGCGGATCAGATCTGCGCCTGCGCCGATGCGAAGGAACCCATGCCGCAGAAGTCGACTTATTTCTTTCCCAAACTGCCCAGCGGTGCGGTGATTCATCGATTGAAGTAAGCGCCCCTGCCCCAGATTGAAGAACGGCTGCCACAGGATCTGCGGCAGCCGTTCTGTTGTTCAGGCGAAATTTATTTGGGTCAGATGAGGCCCAGTTCCTTGAGAACGGGATCCATGCGGGCGGCGGATTCGTCGGTCATGGAGACCAACGGCAGGCGGAGCACGTTCTTGATCATGCCCATCTTGGCGAGAGCCGCCTTCACGGGCATGGGGTTGGTCTCCAGGAAGAGTGCCGTGCCGAGGGGCAGCATCTTGTAGTGCAGCTCCTTCGCCTTCGGAAAGTCGCCCGCGTTGGCGGCCTTGCAGAGGTCGGAGATGAGGCGGGGCACGATATTCGCCGCGACGGAGACGACGCCCTTCGCTCCCACAGCCATCATGGGCAGGGTAAGGCTGTCGTCGCCGGACATGACGTTGATATCGCACTGGTGCAGGATCTGGGAGACTTGATCCACACTGCCACAGGCTTCCTTCACGGAAACGATGAAGGGGACTTTGCAGAGGGCGGCGATGGTCTCGGGGGAAATCTTGGTGCCGGTGCGGCCGGGCACGTTGTAGAGCATGATCGGGATCTGGGCCTGTTCGGCCACTGCCGTGTAGTGGGCGATCTGGCCGGCGGGCGTGGGCTTGTTGTAGTAGGGCGTGATCAGCAGGGCGCCGTCGGCCCCAACTTCCTTCGCGTACTTCGTTAGCCCCACGGCTTCGGCGGTGTTGTTGGAGCCCGTACCGGCGACGACGGGCACGCGGCCCGCAACGCGCTCGACCACAAAGCGAATCAGGGCCTTCTGCTCATCATGGGAGAGGGTGGCGGCTTCGCCGGAACACCCGCAGGGGACGATGCCATCGGTGCCGTTTTCGAGATGAAAATCGACAAGGCGTCCATAGGCGTCATAGTCGATTTCGAAGTTTTCCTTGAACGGCGTGACCAGTGCGGGGAACGATCCCTGAAACATGACGTTGAGCTCCTGCCCGTTTCCGGGCGCTTCGCAGGCGTGCGGCCTGATCTGTTTTGGAAGTTGAAAATGGCCCTTTAGTATCCAGCGGGCCATGCGCAGTTTTGGCTGCGCGGCGCTGGGTGGCCGATTATAACATAGGCGAAGCGACCGTTAGAACGGCGTATCGTCTTCTTCGTAGTAATCTTCCACCGGGCCGTCGTCGTCGAAGGACTGGTAGGGCGGCGGCTCGTGGTGGCCGCCGTCGCCATCGAGGTTGCGGAAGCGCTGGATGTTTTTCTCGAAGAGTAGCTCCACGGGGCCGGTGGGTCCGTTACGCTGTTTCGCCACGGTGAGGAGAATGACGTTTTCGCGGCCTTCCTGCTCTGAAGCGGAGGGCCGGGACAGCATCATGACCACGTCGGCGTCCTGTTCGATAGCGCCGGATTCGCGCAGGTGCGACAATTTGGGGGCGCCACCGTCGTCTTTCTCGGCCTCGCGGCTGAGCTGTGACAGGGCGATGATGGGACACTTCAGCTCGCGGGCGAGACCTTTGATCGACCGGGAAATCTCGGAGATTTCGACCTGGCGGTTTTCCGCACGGGACGAACCCGACATCAACTGGAGGTAGTCGATGATGAGCAGGTCGAGGGGATGCTGGGCTTTGTGCTTGCGCGCCTTGGACCGCAATTCGAGCACGCTGATGTTGGGCGTGTCGTCAATGTAGATATGGGCCTTGTCCAGCAATGCGGCGGCCTGCTGGAGCTTGGGGAACTCCGAGCGCGCGAGGAAGCCGGAGCGGAGGCGGTTGCTGTCCACCTGACCCACCATGCAGAGAAGGCGGTTGACGAGCTGCTCTTTCGCCATTTCGAGGCTGAAGAGGAGGACGCCCTTGCCGTGGTAGTTGGCGGCGTTGGCGGCCACGTTCAAGCAGAAGGCCGTCTTACCCACGGAGGGGCGCGCGGCGAGAATGAGCATGTCCGACGGCTGCATGCCGGAGAGCATCTCATCGAGTTTATTGAAGCCCGTGGGCACGCCGGTGATGCCGCCGTCGTTCTTCATCTGCTGCTCGATGCGCTTGATACCATCCTGCAGCAATTCGGAGACGCGGTGAATCGGGTTCAACTGGCGCTGCTGCGCGATGCTGAAGATCTCGGACTCGGCGAGATCGAGGAGATCGTCGACCTCGCCCTCGGACTTGTAGGCCTCGCCGGCGCAGCGTGTGCAGATGGTGATGAGCTTGCGGCGGAGTGCGGCCTCGAGCACTATCTTGGCGTAGTACTCAACGTTCGCCGAGGTGGGAACGGCGTCCGTCAGTTCGGCGATGTAGACCGCGCCGCCGGATTTCTCCAGGGCGCCGTCGCGGGTAAGGGCCTCGCTCAGGGTGATAATGTCGACGGGGATATTTTCCCGGGCGAGCTTGAGGATGGCGCTGTAGATGTGTTGGTGCGCGTCGACGTAGAAGGTATCGGCGGGGTCATCACGAAGGATTTCCACCGCCGTACCGACGGCGTCGGGATTAAGCAACATGGCACCCAAAACGGACCGCTCCGCCTCAACATGTTGAGGCGGAGTACGGTCAAATACGGGGGCTGGCTTTTTCTTGGCTACCAATTAATCGTCATCGTCCCGGTCGTCTTCGGCTTCCGCGGCGGCAAGCTCGGCGATTTCGGCGTCAGATTTCTTGGCTTCTTCGATACCCGTGACCCAGACCTTGATCTGGGCTTCGATGCCGCCGGGGAATTTCACGGCAACCTTGAAGATACCCAGGGACTTGATCGGCTCGGCGAGCACGATGGTCTTGCGGTTGATCTCCTGGCCCATTTCGGCCAGCTTCTCGGCGATGTGGCCGGCGGTGACAGAGCCGAAGATCTTGTCGCCTTCGCCCGCGCGAACCTTGATCTCGACGGTGATCTTTTCGAGTTCCTTCGCGATCTTGGACTGCTCGGCGCGGCGCTTTTCTTCGCGGCGCTTGATGATGGACAGTTCGTGCTCGATCTGCTTCGCGCTGGCGCTGTCGGCCTTCACGGCCAGACGGCGGGGGATCAGGAAGTTGCGGGCATAGCCATCGGCGACCTTTACGGTCTGGCCCATTTCGCCGAGATTCTCGACGTCGTCACACAGGATGACATTCATGGTATTCGTTCCCTTCGTTAGGCTTTACGCGGACCCGCCAATCGGGCAAGCCCTTGTAGAACACAGCCAAGGTCGGGCACTGCCCAGACCCTGTCCAAATGGTACCGCGGGGCGCACGGTGCGCCGGGTGCGGCAAAAAAAGCAACTCAACTTACAGCCTCGGGGGCTAGATGTCGTGATCGTCCGGGCGGTAACTCACGCGCCGGAGCATGGCGATACGCCGGAAGCGCATCCGAAAATCGTACCACGTGTCAAACAATCCGAAGATGCCTAGCACGGGCCACATGCCGAAAAGCAGGACACCCGACATCACCATGAAGCCGGCGAAGGCCGAGGCCTTGAAGACGGTCATGGCAAACAGCAGAATCGACACGCCGTTCAACAAGTAGATGCCGACCAAGGCCAGGGCCGTGTTCCACGAGATGGCGCGAAGCACGGGATCTGGCCGGTAGTAAACATCGACGAACCACAACAGCGCGGCGGTAATAGCAATCCAAACAACCCAGTCCGGCAGGCGCATCCGCTGGAACCCGGTGGGCTTGCGCCGCGCCTGGGTTTCCGGGTCGCGCTGCCAACGCTCCAACAGACACAGCGTTATCGCCGACAAAATCAGAACCGAACCGAAGGAGGAACCAAAGGCCACGTTCTCGTAGTGCAGGTCATACCAGCGGAAGATCTCGACCCACTGGGTATTCACATTCTCCATGGCCTCGAACTCGGCAATGCGGGCATTGATGAAGATCGTGACATCATGGCGCGCCTCGCTCCACGTCAGCAGCATGGGGACCGCCATGGCGCTATAGCCGACACCGGCGGCCAGCGTCAATTGCCAGCCGTAGCTCCAGCGCCGCTCGATCGCTTCGGCGAGAATGATGCCCATGGCCGCCCCGGCCGCGAGGGCCAGGGCAACCACGAACGAATTCAATATAATCAGCGCCGAAACCGCGGCCCAAAGGGCCACGCCGAGCGCCTTTTTCACGTCACCCGAGAGCCGATACGTGGCCCCGAGGAGGGCATAACAGACTATCGCCAAGGGGTAGGCGCTGGCCGCTGTAAACAGGAAGGCCAGAAAAAACAACCCCATGGATCGCTGGACACCGGGCTTCATGGTTTACTCCGCCTGTGCCAGGTTCAAATGCATCAGTCCGCCGAATAGGGAAGCAGGGAAATCTGCCGGGCCAGCTTGATCGCGCGGGTCAGCATGCGCTGGTGCTTCGCCGAAGCGCCGGTGATGCGCGCGGGGATGATCTTGCCGCGCTCGGTGATGTAGTGCTTCAGCATGGCGACGTCCTTGTAGTCGATATGGACTACGCGATCTACCGTCAACCGGCAGATCTTCGGGCGTTGGACTTTCTTTTTCTTTTTGCGTTTCGCCTTCTTAGCGCGGACCTTGGCCTTCGCCTTGGCGGAAATTTTTGCCATTGTATGGGCTTCCTTCAGGAGTTGTGGTTAGAAAGGAATGTCGTCTTCAGGAATCGGTTCTTCGATCTCGCGGGGCGCGGGCGCGCTGGAAGAAGAGGGCCGGTTGCTTTCGCCGCCGTAGCCTCCACCGCCACCAGCAGAGCTGCCACCACCACCACTGCCGCCGCGGCTGTTTTCATCCCAATCGAGGGGCGAAATACGCTGCGCGGCGATTTCGATCTTGGTCCGCTTCTGACCCGTTGCCTTGTCTTCCCAGGAGTCACTCTTCAGCCGGCCCTCGACAATAACGGGGCGGCCTTTTTTCAACCGTTCGCCAACAAACTCCGCCATCTTGTCCCAGACCGTGGCGTCGACGAAGGAGGTATCCTCCTTGCGCTCGCCATTCTTGTCCTTGTAAAAACGGGAATTGGCAATGGTGACTTTGCACACCGCGCGGCCCGAGCTGATGTATTTCAACTCGGGATCACGCGTCAGCCGGCCGGCTATGACTACATTGTTCAGATCGGGCACCCGGAGATCGCTCATGCTTCCTCACCTTTCTGGTTTAGTGACTGGGACCTGAAAATCCCCAACGTACACTGTCGGGCTTTCCAGGCATGGGCAAGCAGGACCAAATGGTATTGGCTGTCGCCCAGCCACTTAGTCGTCGTCTCGGTCAATTTTCTGGAGGCGTGCGGGGATGATTTCGTCGTCATCGTCGTCATCATCGCGGCCGCCCGCGGCGCTCTTGCGCAGGTCTTCTTCCTTGCGGCGGGCCTGTTCTTCTTCGGCTTTCAACGCGTGCTCGTCGAAGTAGGTCACCAAGTAGCGGATAACCGAGTCGTGCAACTTGAACCACAGCTCAAGCTTCTGGATAAAGTCCGGGTTGGCCTGGAAACGCAACAGAATGTAGTTTCCTTCAGAGTACTTCTTGACCAGATAGGCCAGTTTCCTCTTGCCCCAGATCTCCGAGCGCACGATCGTCCCGCCATTCTGGGTCACGAGGTCTTGCACCTCCTGGGACAACGTCTGGATGTCACCGTCTTCCACATTTGGAGAGCCGATGTACAGCGCTTCGTAAGTTCTCAAGACAATTCACCTCCTTTTAAAAGGTAGACACGGGTTCAGACCCCGGGCATTCCGGGGCCAGCTTAGCGGGTAAGCATAGCAAATGGGGACCGCGCGGGGCAAATGAAGTTTTGGGAGGGAGTCTGGAGGGGTGAGTCTGGAGGAAGAATGGGGCATATGGGTCCTATTCATCTCGACCCATAGACTTAATTGGGCCCATAATACCCATTCCGGGGATCAACATCTCCAGACTCCAGACTCCATCCTTCATCCTTCATTCTTCAGACTCCTTTCCGCTTGACGAATCCCGCCCCTTCGTATAGTTTGAAGCGGGCCGAGGGGGCCGAAATTGTCATCAGGGAGCACTCCATGCGCACGCTATCCACGACTACTTTCCTGCCACTGGCCGCTCTGGCGCTGCTTTTCCCGCTATCCGGCTGGGCCGAGGGAAAACCCACCCACAAGCCCGGAGGCCGCACGGAAATCGGGGGAACCCCCTGGAAACCGGGTCCGGATCAGCCCGGCAAGGTCGTCTACGGCACGGATGACCGCCGCGATGTCTTCGAGGAGACCGACGCCAACCGTCGGGCCTGGAACGACTCCACCTGCGCCCTGGTGGATTCCGGCAACCTCACGGAAGCGGAAGACGGCACCTTTGCCCTCCAGACTTATGAGTATGACTACTAAGGCTTTCAACCCTGCGAAAGCGAGCCCTTCGCCGACCAGCCAGTCGCGGCCTATTGCTCGGCCTTCATGGTGGGGCCGGACCTGATCGCCTGCGGGCTCGTGACCCTCCTCGCCTGGCGGGCACGCGAACGCCGCGCGCAGGAGAGAGTTTTCCCCGCGCGGCGTGCGTGACAACCGCCCTGCCTGGGTCGGCGCCATGATGGTCGAGATCACGGCGAAAAGTTGAAATCCAGATTCAGCTCGCCACTCTCGGGGACTTCGACGACGCGATAGTCGCGGTGAACGCGGCTCAAGTAGTTGCCTTCTGGGTACGTGAAGAGCACGACGGTGTAGGTTCCGGGCTTCTGGAGCGGTGCCTCGAATGCACCCGATTCGTCGAACTTGGGGCGCGCTGCGATGGCAGTGTCCACCGGCTCGCCGGCTGCTATAACCAAGGCTTCGTCGAGTTCCAACGTGCCGCGAAACAGGATCATACGTATTTCTTCGTCGACCCCCAGACCACTTACCGTGCCGCTTATGCTGGCCGCCGCAGTCGCGTCCACGGTGAGCGTGGTAACCTGCCCCGCGACGAGGTTGACATCCTCCACGAAGGCCTGCCGCGACGGTGGTCCTGTGCCCACGATCAATTGCGCCGACCCCAGCGGAACTTCGGCAAAGCGAAAGGTTCCTTCCTCTGTTATCGACTGGCCGAGAATCTCCGTCCCCGTTTCCGTTTCGACAAACAACCGGGCCCTGCCTTTGGTCGCCAGTTCGCCATCCAGGTACACGGTCCCTTCCACGCTGGCCTCGGCCGGCGCCACGTCGACGCGCACGACTTTCTCTTCACCCGGCGCGAGATTCGACCGCTCAATCTGGCTGCGTTCGTTGGCCAACCGCACATTAATCTTCAATTCGCCCGGTGCGATCTTCTCAAATGCAGCTTGCCCGGCCTCATCAGTTCTTGTTTCTGGGAATTGCCATACGTATCCAGTTGTGACAACAGTGACACTCGTCCTGGGGCGGGGCACACCGCCTGAATAGACTTCCACAGTAATACGTCCCGCCCGGTGCATCACGATGGTGGTGTCATCCGAGGCAGGTGCGGAAGCCGGTGCAAAATCTGGATGCGTGGCATGGAGCACATGGACTTCGGGAAGCGCGTCTGCTATTTCAAACGCTCCCAACGCATCCGTTAAAGCCGCGCCGGGCCCCTGTATTTCCGAGGGCATCCTCTCCAAATAAATCGCAGCCCCTTCCACGGGATGTCCGTCAGCCGTCAGCACACTGCCCGCCAGTCGCCTCCCGCCATCCGGCTGCAGTTCGATCACGAGGTCGTCCAGCATCTGCCCCTCCTCCACGGTCACCGGGGCGAGCCCCGTTGCATAACCCGACGCGCGCACCGCCACG
>JBIJDL010000309.1:0-7671 GCA_044344195.1 Candidatus Hydrogenedentales bacterium | reverse complement strand
AACTCGCTACCCGGCGGCGGTCAACCTTACCGGGGCGGGGTTCCCACCCGCTAGACTTCACGACCTAGCCCGGCCGCACTGGATATTCCTGTCCGAGATAGAACGCACCATGACGTTAAAAGACGTTGAGCGAGTCGAGTGACGAGAAACCCCCGCCGATTTCGGTATAACGCTCCGCGACCTCCCGTCCAAACTCCACCTGGCCCCGGACACGCTCGACGACGTGCTGGCAGGTGAGAAGGGGTTGACGCCCAATCAGTTACAGAAGTTGGCGGCTTTTGGGGTCGGGAATTCGGATCTTTCTGGAAGAGAGCCCTGTAGATGAGCGCCTGGCCCTACCGCTCAATTTCGCACGGTGGCGAACCAGAAATTATGGGCTGGAACCAGCGTTCAAGCGCCTGAGCGAGCGGGTGGAACGGCAGCGCGAGACCTGTCACAGTCTTCTCGCAGATTTGGACGAGCGGGACTTTCATCGCTTCCTTCCGCCGAAGCTGCTGGGAAACGCGCCGAAGCAGGCCGCTCAGATTGTTCGCGCGTGGCTGGGACTTGGCGAATCCAACACCTTCGAGACCTACCGGAAGGCGGTGGAGGCCAAAGGGCTGCTCGTTTTTCGGAGCAACGGCTACAACAGGAGGTGGCAGATTCCGTCCTTTGCCGTACCTGTGACCACGAGCCGCTTACTCGCTTATTCAGATCAAAAAAAGTGCGCGGGCGCGATGGCGGCTGTACGGGAACTGCCCGCACGATTTCCTACGACAAGAATCATGGCCACCATCGCGCCCGCGCGGACTACAAACGAAGCAGGACCTCAGTTGAGGCGGATCCAGGGCTAACTTTCCTCGGCTCGAAGTGGTTGCTTTGTTTGAAAAAAAATGGCTGCGCGCGAACTCGCGTTTCAACTGTCCTCAACGATGCTCACGGATTCCTACCACACCACATCGACATCCCGATGCGCCGCCCAATTGATGCAGCGGACGTAGAACGAGAAACCTGGGAACGGGATGCCGGGTTGCAATGCCCGATGCCATTGAGCCCGCACGATTCGTCCCTTCCCGTGGTCGCGCACGTAGAGAACGGGATAAGTTTCTGGATAATTGGCAGGGGTTCCAAGCAGGATTGTCGCATCGCGGACTACACCTGATTCGCTCCGACTGCCGTTCAAAGTATTCAGCGTGAACATTGCACCAGGTTTCAAGTTGCCAAGTATTGGGTGCGACACCAACACAGGGCATTTCGATTCCTGAAAGCCTCCCCACGTGTAGGTTGGCCGTTCGAGACCGGTAATGCGCTCGATCATAGGGTTCAGGTCGCCAGGGGTGACGTTGCCCATTGTTGCCACGTTAACAAGGCCCGTGCCCGCCTGTATCGCGCTGTCCAACGCTACGAGCATTCCGGATTGGACATTAGTCAAAGAGCAGACATAGATTACGTCAAGTTGAGCCAAGGCGTTGGCATCGCTGCAATCCACTACTTTTGTGGTTAGTCCATGTTTGTGCAATATTCCAGGCAGTTCACCCAATCCCGCCGTTCCTGGTTCCAATATCGCATAGACGTCGTAGTTCGCTTCGTTCAAGGCCCTCGCCGAGTCCTCCGTCTCCTGGTTGCTGTACCCGTAGGGGCGAGAAATCCAATGAGGCCCGGTAGCCGTGAAGTGACTCATCACCAAGCCTACTTTTGGCGCATCAGGGTTGGAAGAACGCTGCGGAGCGACTTTGTTTCCCGGACGCGCACCAATCCCGAGTGCAAAAGCGCCGGCCCGCTCTTCGCTCACACCGGTTTCCACCAATTTGATAGTCTGGAGCGAAGGCAGCGAGGCCAGGACTTCGAGACAGGCGTCGGTCACGTTGGTGTTTGAAAGAAAGATTTGCTCCAAAGTCGAATTTCCGACAAGGTATTCGACGCCGGCGTCGGTAATGGCCGTGTTTTCAAGATCCAGATGCGTAAGCCGCGGGAAGGCGTTAAGCATCGCGACGGCTTCGTCTGTGACGGGGTTTTTCTTTAAATCGAGATACAGAAGGTTGGAAGCGGCCCCGAGCGCGCCCAAGGTCTCGTCGGTTAATTGCACGTTGTCGAGGATGAGTCCCCGCAACGTCGTTTTTTCGTTGAGGTGGTGCAGTCCCTCGGGCGTAAGCGTTGCCGCTTTGACGCACAGGAATTCGATGCCCGTCAGGTCGCCCACCTCGCGAAGTATCCCGTCCGCCTGGTCATTCAGATGCCCCGAGAAGAACTTCAGGTTCGGGAATTGGGCAATAGAGCCCGAAGTGTATCCACCGATCGGCGTGCGGCTGAAGTCGAGCCATTCAAGGTTTTCCAGTGCCCCGAGTTTACCCAGGCAGGCGCCGGTCAGCGACCCGATGTCGCTTAAGTCCAAGGCGCGCAGTTGGGTCAACGTTGCTACGGGCGCTATATCCTCATCGCGCAATTCCTTGTATCGGCAATCCAGATAGTAGAGTGCGTCGGGATCGAGATCCCGCAGGAAGCCGAGATTCGTCGTTCCGATGGTGAGCTTGACGTTGGTGTTCTCGGGTATGGCGACTTCGCCTTTCGCCGGGCCGAGGACGGTCCAGCCCTCGTTATGGTCCGGCATCCAGGGTACTTTTCGGTAGGATCGATCAGACCAGCGTCCATAAAGTGTACCTACGGAATAGTTGTGGGGGAATCGCAGGACACGTTCGGGTATCGAATTTGCGCTGCTGGTCGTGGTTGCGAGTGCGAGTGCCAGGGGAAGTACGGCAACGACAAGAGTGGCCAAGGTAGCGGCCATTCGTCCCTGAGCAGAACCTTGCGCAACGCTGTGTCCCGAGAGTATGGCGCGCACACGCCCAGCGAAGTTTCCTCCGTGGCTGGAAAGCGAGAGGGCCGCAGTTGGCGAGCCTTGACTCGCGAGGGAAAGCAGGGCACGAACATAAACAGCGCGGTCGGCGCAGACCTGAAGAGCCACATTGTCGCAGCAATGCTCACGCTCGATGCTGATCCGCTTCGACAACCACCAGACCACGGGATGGAAGAATAGCAGAGCCTCCACCAGCCGCTGGAGCAAATTTATCCAACGATCCCATCGCCGAATATGGGCAAATTCGTGCGCCAAGATCGCCTCCACCGCCCCGGGCGCCATTCCGCTTGCCATGCTCGCCGGCAGGAGGATTAGCACATTGAAGAACCCGCTCACCATGGCGGTCGAGATTTCGTCCACCAGCCCCACGCTTACCGACGCACGCACACCCAGTCGACGGGCGACCTGGTCCGCGATGGTTGAAATATTCACCCCGGCGGGCAACGCGCGACGTCGCAACTTGACAAGGGCGATCAGGCCGAGTAGGTTGTAGCATGAGAAGATGAGGGTGCCCGACCACCAGGAAAGGCCAACCCAAGGCAGCGCGCGGTCATACCAATTGACCCGACCAAACTGCGGGCGACGATCTACCGGCGACGTGGCCAAGGCCGCGGTCGGCAGATCAATTGAACCGACGTCAACCAAAGAGTCACTTTCCGAGAGTAAGGCTGAGCTGTAATCAATGTCTTGCCCGATTGCGTCCGACGCATGGACTCTCACACTTACCAACTCTTGAGAAGACGGATTTTCGGACGCCGTATGGAGGAGTGGTTGGTCAAGCAGGATTAGATTCAGCGGCAGTAACAAAACTGTGACAAATAGCGTAGCACAGGCGATCCCGTAGCGCGCCTGGGGAGAGTTCTTGCGCAGCACGGCAAGGTTGAGAGCGCCCAACCCGCCCACTAACGCCCCCTGCCACAACACGTTGACTGCCACAGCCCCGGCCATCCAGGCCCATGTTTCCAATATCGCTCCGTTGCTCATTTCTTGCCTTGCCTCGCTTCGTAGTCCGCCAGCATCGACTTAATTTCGTCGAGTTCGGCGGCGCTGGGTTTGCCTGTTTCCAGGGCGGCCAGGATGAACTGGCTGGCGCTCTTTTCGAAGACGTCCGCCACGGCTTTTCGCACCACGCCGCGCTGAACCTCCCGTTTGGCGATGTTCGCCTGATACGTGTGGGGCCAGGTGCTGTCGTCCCGCTTTACGAGTTCCTTTTCCAACATTATCTGGAGGAATTTGGCTGTGGTGGTCACGACGCGTTGGGCGTCGCGGCCCGCGTTTAGCTCCTCGTGGATTTCTTTCGCTGCTGCCGCGCCGCGCTTCCACAACACCCGCAGGATGGCGAGCTCGGCGTCGGAGGGTAGGATTGTATTTTTCTTCGGGGGCATGACAGGCCTTTCTTATTTCGAAGTGCTTCGAAAGTTATCGTATTCGAAGTCCTTCGAAATTGCAAGTGTTTTTTTAAGGAGCGACAATGGAGCGTAGTTGGCGTGGATTCACAGAATCCAGCGCGTTTTGGAAGGTTGCAGGGAGGGCAGAGACTTCAGGGACAGCAGGCAGAACGAATTAATTCTGTCGTCCCTGAAGTCGCTGCCGTCCCTGCCACCGTGGGCGAGGCCCTCAGACTACTTCGAACTACGGTCAGTTCACCGTATTGGCGGCGTGTTCCTTCAAGACCTCCAGCGCTTCAGTATAGAGCCCCTCGGCGTGGAGATTGTGCGCGGCGAGTTGTTCGGCGCGGGTGGCTTGTTCGCTGAAGATGTCGGGGATGCCCATGCGGTGGATGCGAAGCTCGTTGAGCTTCCCGGCCTTGGCGAAGTACTCCATCACGGCGGAACCGAAGCCGCCGTCGAGGGTGTTTTCTTCGACGGTGATGATGGGGCGGTCGAGGAGGCTGTCGAGTAGCGCGGTGTCCAGGGGCTTCACGAAGCGGGCGTCGACCACGCCCACGGAGTAGCCCTCGGCGTCGAGGCGTTCGGCGGCGTCGAGGCAGGCCTGGGCACAGGGGCCGAGCACCAGGAAGGTGGCGTCGCCACCTTCGCGTAGTATTTCACCCCGGGTAATGTCGCGTCCTTCTTCAGCGCCGATGTTCGGGGCCTTGCCTCGCGCATAGCGAATGGCCACCGCGCCATCCTGCTGGAGAGCCCACTTAAGCATGAGTTTCGTGTCCAGCGCATCGCGCGGCGCGAGGACCTGGAGATCGGGCACGCAGCGCAGGAAAGAAAGGTCGAAGGTGCCGTTCTGTGTGGGGCTGTCCTCGCCCACGAGTCCGGCGCGGTCCAATGCGAAGACGACGGGCAACTTCTGAATGCACACGTCGTGAATAAGCTGGTCGTAGCCGCGCTGCAGGAAAGTCGAGTAGATGGCGGCGACGGGGCGCAGGCCCTTGGCGGCCATACCGGCGGCCATGGTAACGGCGTGCTGCTCGCAGATGCCCACATCGAAGAAGCGATCGGGGTAGACCTCCTCAAATTTGGAGAGGCCCGTGCCCGTGGGCATGGCGGCGGTGATGCCCACTACGCGGCTGTCCGCCGCGCCCGCTTCGAGCATGGCTTCCACGAAGGCATCGGTGAAGGTCATGGCGGCGGGTCCGCCGTTCTCGCCGACGGCGGGAAGGGGTTCGCCCTCTTCTTCGGCGGGCTTGATGGCCAGAGGGGAGACGCCGTGGTACTTGAGGGGATCTTCCTCGGCGGCCTTGAGGCCTTTGCCCTTTTCCGTGCGGCAATGGAGAAGGATCGGCCCGCGCATTTTCTTGATGCTGGAAAGGCACTCAATGAGCAGGGGCAAATCGTGACCGTCCACCGGGCCGATGTAGTTCACGCCGAGCTCCTGAAAGAGCGCCCCTTTGGTGATATAGCCCTTGACGGACTTTTCGATGTCTTGAATGGCCCGGGTCATGCGGTTGCCGATGATCTTCTTGACGAAGCTACCGGCGTCTTCCTTGGCGCGCTTGTAGGGCTCCGCCATGATCATCCGGTTGAAATACTGGTTCAGCGCGCTGGCATTGGGGGAGATGGACATCTCGTTGTCGTTGAGAATGACCAGCATGTCCAGGCCCAGATGCCCCGCGTGGCTGAGGCCCTCGAAGGCCATGCCGCCGGTGATGGCACCGTCCCCGATGAGCGCCACGACCTGGTAGTCTTCTTTGAGCTGGTCGCGGGCAATGGCCATGCCCACCGCCGCAGAAATGGACGTGGAGGAGTGGCCCGTGCCGAAGCAGTCATACTCGCTCTCGGAGATTTTAGGGTAGCCGCTGATGCCACCCTTCTTGCGCATGGAATCAAAGACGTCGCGGCGGCCCGTGAGGAGCTTGTGGGGGTAGCACTGGTGGCCTACATCCCAGATGAGTTGGTCCTGGCCCACGTCGTAGACATAATGAAGCGCGAGGGTCAACTCGACCACGCCCAGCGGTGCGGAGAGGTGGCCGCCATTGTGGTTGACCACGTCCAGGACCCGCTCGCGAAGCTCGACGGCGAGGGTCTCCAACTGGTTCAGGGAGAGGGATTTGAGATCCGCGGGGGAATTTATAGAGTCCAGCAGTGCCATAGTCGCGTCAGTCACACCATCCGTTCGAGGTTTGCATGGTATCTTTATACATCAAAGTTCTTAAAGGTTTCGTCAGCCGGCGCGGCGGCACCAAAAAAAGGAACAATACGACCCGACCAACTACGCCTATCTGCTTGCAAGCGGGGAGTATAGCACAGGCCGCCCGCACGGAGCCACGCGCCGAGAGACTACGCATTCCGTGACCTTTTCTGCTAGAATCCTTCATCCGCGCGCCTTCTGTGTGCCCCTGTGGCCGCGCGCGGTGCTGCTCGAACTTTGAATCCGCCGCCCGCTCGCCGCCGCGTGCCCGGCGCTGCCCCTACCCCGCGGAGCTGGCCCCATGGAAGACACCGAGACCCTGGAAAGCTGGGAGCGTATTGAATCGCTCGCGGCCACGCAGGACCGGGCCGCGCTCGATGCGTATCTGGAAGTCCTGACGCCGGGCGAGGTTGCGCGGGCCTTTTCGCGTCTGGAAGATGAGACCCTCCGCTCGGTTCTGGTCCTGCTGAGCCCCGAGACAGCGGCCGATCTGATCGAGGAACTGTCCGACACTCAAGGCTCCGATTTGATGGAGTCCCTTCCAGTGGACGAGGCTGCGGCCATCGTCGACGAGATGGAGAGCCACCACCGCGCCGACATCCTGGGGGAGATGTCGGAGGATGACGCCGAGGCCATCCTCCAGGCGATGGATCCTGAGGAGGCAAAGGACGCCCGAAAGCTCCTGGAATATCACGAGAGCGAAGCGGGCGGCATCATGGCGACGGAGTTCGTCTCTTATCCCCAGCATACCTCAGTGGCCGAAGTGCTCAACGATCTCCGCGCCAATGCGGAGCGTTACAGCGACTACGGCGTGCAGTACGCCTACGTGAACAGTGAAAATGGCACCCTCATCGGTGTCGTGCGCCTGCGCGATCTGGTGCTGGCCCCGGCGTGGAAGACCCTGCAGCAGATCATGATCGCAAATCCGCTGTATCTCCAGTCCGACGCGCCCCTCCAGGAAGTGGCCCACTTTTTTGACCGTTATCCCTTCTACAGTGTGCCCGTGACCGATCCCGATCTGAAGATGGTGGGGGTGATCTGGCGTGCGGATGCCGAAGAGGCCGTGGGTGAGGGGCATGAGAAAAGCCTCATGCGCTTCGGCGGTATCATCGGCGGCGAAGAGTTGCGCAGCATGCCCGCGGGCGAACGCGTCTCCCGGCGCATGGTGTGGCTCGGCGTAAACTTGCCCCTCAGCATGATTGCGGCCTTCACCTTGCCCCTCTTTGAAAAGACCATCCTGGGTTTCCCAGCCGTGC
>JBIJDL010000308.1:0-7677 GCA_044344195.1 Candidatus Hydrogenedentales bacterium | reverse complement strand
CTCGTAGAACATTTCCGTGAGAAACACACCCGCCACCACGGCGGGAGCCAGGTTCAGGGCGAAGCGCCGGGCGGCCCGGGTCACGCTGGGCTGGTCGAGGGCGCGCATCTTCCACACTATCGTCGCCAGGCCCGCGAGGCAGCCCGCCAGGGCCACGGCCAGCCAGCAGTACATCCACCATTCCCGCGAAGGGTAGAGCCGTGCAACGTGGCCTCCGGCGAGGGCGATGAGCCCCATGACGATCATGCCCTTGCCCGAAATTCCGGTAAAGGGCGTGGAGCGCTCCATGGCCTCGCGGATAAAGGAGAGGTTCTCCATGGCGCGTTCATGGAGGGCGATGGGGGCTTCGTCTTCAAACTCTTCCACGGCGCATCCTTCCTGCTTCCTGACTCCCGTATTGTATCTTGAAAGTTCTTGCTACGGCAAAGACTTGGCTGCGTTAAGTGCAAAGCTAAGTTTGAGCGACCGGGGCGGGAGAAGGCCTGGTGCCAGTCGAATAGACTTGACGAATTCCCAGTAGTTGGTTATACTACCAACAAGCCAAGGAGTGGAAGTATGTACCCCAGGACACGAATACGTTACGAGGCGCGGGCGAAGATTTTGAAGGCGATGGCCCATCCGTCGCGGCTCCTGATCCTCGATCAACTTGGATCTGGGGAGCGGTGTGTGTGTGAATTGACCGAGATGATTGGCGCCGACAAGTCGACTGTATCGAAGCACTTGGGTGTGCTGAAGTCGGCGGGTTTGGTCACGGATGAAAAGCGGGGCCTTCAGGTTTTCTATACACTCCGTGTGCCGTGTGCGATGAGTCTGTTTTCGTGCATCGAAAGCGTGCTCAAGATGAATGCGGAGGCCCATCTGGCTGCTGTTTAGCGAAGCCGGTTCCCAATTTTTTTGAGCCATTGGTTGGTTGTTTTGCCAACTTTGCGGAGAGTAATTCCATGAGCAACAAACAGGAGTGGAAAACAGCCGTCTGGATTGGGGCCGCGTTCCTCGCGTGCTTCTACCTGCCGGTCGGCTGGGCGCGCTTCGACCATGCGGTGCTGGAGGCCTTCCATCTCGTTCGCTGGTATGCCCGGGAACACGTGATCCTCTGCCTCGTACCGGCGTTCTTCATTGCCGGGGCGATCGCGGTCTTTGTGAGCCAGGCGTCAGTGATGAAATACCTCGGGGCCAATGCGCCCAAAGTGCTGTCCTATGGCGTGGCCTCGGTCTCCGGGTCGATTCTCGCGGTATGCTCCTGCACGGTACTCCCACTCTTTATGGGCATCTATCGGATGGGCGCGGGACTCGGACCCGCGACGGCCTTTCTCTACTCCGGTCCGGCGATCAACGTGCTGGCGATCATTCTCACCGCGCGCATCCTCGGGTTTGAGCTCGGCGCGGCGCGCGCGGTTGGCGCGGTGCTCCTCAGCATTGTAATCGGACTTACGATGCACCTGATCTTTCGCAAGGAAGAGTTGGCGAAGGCGCAGGCGGCGGCGGAGCTCCCGGAAGCGGAAGCCGGTCGCCCACTGTGGCAGAATGCCCTCTACTTTGCGTCCATGGTAGCGATCCTTGTCTTCGCGAACTGGGGCAAGCCGGACCAGAATGAGGGCGCGTGGTTCTTCCTGTACACGTGGAAGTGGGCCTTGACCGGTGTGTCGGCCCTGGCCCTGGGCGCGATACTTGTGGCCTGGTTTCAGGTTCGCGCGTGGAAAGTTGCGGCGGTCGCGGCGGCCGTACTGGCCTCGGCGCTGCTGGTGCCGCAATGGCCCATACTCGCCTTCTCCATCGGCGCTATCGGTCTGGCGGCTGTGGCTCAAACCGGCAACGATGCCATGAAATCTTGGAACGCCTCCACCTGGGACTATGCGAAACTGGTACTCCCGCTGTTGTTGCTCGGGGTGTTGGCGGCGGGCTTCCTGCTCGGGCGTCCGGGGGAAGAAGGGATGATCCCGTCGCAATGGGTCGCCGCGCTGGTGGGCGGCAACTCGCTTCAGGCGAATCTCTTCGCTTCGGTGGTGGGCGCTTTCATGTACTTCGCCACGCTCACGGAGGTGCCGATTCTTCAGGGGCTCATCGGCAGCGGCATGGGGCAAGGCCCCGCGTTGAGCCTGCTGCTGGCGGGCCCCGCGTTGAGCCTGCCCAGCATGATCGTGATTCGCAGCGTGCTGGGAACGAAAAAGACGGCGGTGTTCGTGGTGCTGGTTATTGTGATGTCTACGTTGTGTGGATGGACTTTTGGGTTGTACAGCGCTCGATAGCGCCTTGGATAAGGAGAAGGACGATGAAAAAACTTCAGATACTGGGTACGGGTTGCCCGAAGTGCCGCCTGCTTGCGGATGCCGCAGAGACGGCGGCGAAGGAACTCGGGATTGATTATGAGCTGGAAAAGGTGACGGAACTGAACCGGATCATGGGCTTCGGCGTGATGCTGACACCGGCGCTCGTGGTGGACGGTGTGGTCAAGGTGTCCGGAAAGGTGCCTTCGGCGGACGAGGCCAAGGCGCTCTTGCGTTGAGATTAACCACAGGGCCGTATTGGCCTGAATAAGGAGAAGATCCATGTCAAATCTACTCGGACGCAGAGAACTCATGGGTGCGGCGGGCGCGATGGCGGTTGCGGGCGCGCTGGGCGCCGCCGCGCAGGATAGCCCGGCGAAACTGAAGATTATTGGGGTGTGTTGCAGCCCGCGCGCGGGGAAGACCACCTCGGCCGCACTCGCCTTGTGCCTCGCGGCGGCGAAGGAAAAGGATCCGAATATCGATACCGAACTGATCGAGCTGGGCGGGTTGAGCATCCCCGCGCAACTGGCCGCGGGGCTCCCCCTGCGCGATGGCGAAGTGGATGACTTCCCCGAGATCGCGAAGAAGCTGGCCGACCCCTCGGTGGCGGCGATCATCGTGGGCTCGCCGGTGTATTTCAGCAACATGAGCGCGCTGTGCAAGGCCTTTCTGGAGCGTTGTATGGTGCTGCGGCAGGACGGCTTCAAACTGCGCAACAAGGTCGCGGGCGTGGTGGCTGTGGGTGGCACGCGCAACGGCGGCCAGGAGTTGACCGTGCAGTCCATCGAGGCCGCGCTGATGTGCCAGGACATGGTGGTGGTGGGGACTGGCAAGCCGGCGGGCCGAGCAGGCGCGACCCTCTGGAACGTGGAGGACTCCATCGAGGCGGACACCTTCGGGAAGGACACGGCACGGAGTCTGGGACAGCGTGTTGCGGAAGTGGCGCGCGTTATCGCGGGTTAGGCGATGCAGGGTCATACTTATAGGGAGTAAAGGCCATGAACACGATTACCAAGACACTCGTTATTCTTCTGCTCGCCGGTGCGGTCGCGGCCACGCTTGCGCTCAAGCAGCGCCCCGCCAATGCGCCATCGGACGAACTCGCTCCGGCCACCAACACAGCGTCGAACGTTGTGCCATCCGCCCCGGCCTTGGCCATTCCCCGGCTCGTGGATCTGGGTGCGGACAAGTGTATTCCCTGCAAGATGATGGCACCCATCCTTGCCGAGCTGAAGACGGACTTCGCGGGCAAACTGGATGTGGAGTTCATCGACGTATGGAAGAACCCGGACGCGGGCGCGACCTATGGTGTGGACGTAATTCCAACGCAGATTTTCTATAGCGCGTCGGGCGAGGAATTGCGACGACACACCGGGTTCATCGGGCGGGAGGACATTCTCGCCACGTGGAAAGAGCTAGGGGTGAATCTGGGGTCGGCACCAGAGAAAGAGGCTGCGTACAGCCGCTGGACGCCTGCCGCGGCGGACGACCGGCCCAGGGAAAGCATTTGCTACCTCTGCGATGGCGACATTTCCCCCGAGACGCGCGCGGTGATGAAGACGCCCGCGGGCGACGTGAACTTCTGCTCGGCACACTGCTACCTGATTACCTTCGCGAGCATGACCGAAGCAGACAAGAGCCACGAGAACGCGTCGGTTACCGACGCATCAACGGGAGAACTTGTTCCAGTGATGTCCGCGACCTACTTACACGGTTTGGAAGCCTCGGGCCGCCCGAGCATCCGCGCCTTTGCGACGGAAGCATCGGCGCGCGAAGCGGCGGGCCAGGCCGGCGGAAACGTGGTTGCGTGGGCACAACTTGAAACCCTGGAAACCGCGATGCGCTGCGGTTTCTGCGATCGCCCGGTGTACGCGGTGGATGCGACGGTGGTTCGTGCAGCCGGTATTCAGACCTCGGGTTGCTGCGTGATGTGCGCGCTGGGCGTGGCGGCGCGGAGCGGTCAGGACATCGAAGTGGAGGCGAGGGACGCTTTGAGCGGCGACGCGATACAGATCACCACACTGGACGGGCACGTGGCCACGCTGGAGCCCGAGACAGCGGTGGCCTGGGCGGGCGCTTTCAAGGATGAAGCGGGCAACATCAAGTCGACCGGTTGCTTCAAGCAGGCTTTCTTCACCGGCGCAGAGAATCTGCAGGCGTGGGTGGAGGCGCACCCGACAGCCACGGGGCGGCAGGTGAGTCTGGAAGAGGCCCTGGCCGAGAAGATGAAACTGTCGCCCGAGCAGATCAGCAAGGCCTGCAAAATCGGCGAGTGTACCCCGAAATAAGTTCACCGAAGGGTTGGATTTGTTATGGAAACCCTGTTTGTTACTTTGACCCGCGCGGTGGAGGGCAGCGCGCTGGTTGCGCTGGGCGCGTCCTTTGCCTGGGGCGTGCTCAGCATCCTGCTGAGCCCGTGCCACCTCGCGAGCATCCCGCTGATCGTGGGTTTTATCGATAGTCAGGGCCGCACGACGGCGCGGCGCGCGTTCTTTATTTCGCTGTTGTTCTCGGCGGGCATTCTGATCACCATTGCCCTAATCGGCGCGGTCACTGCCATGGCGGGGCGCATGATGGGCGACGTGGGGCGCTACGGCAACTACGGGGTTGCGATCATCTTCTTCGTGGTGGGGCTGCACCTGTTGGATGTCATCCCAGCGCCCTGGAGCGGTCCCGGTAGTGTGGGATTGAAACGTCGCGGCCCGCTGGCCGCTTTTGTTCTCGGGCTTATCTTCGGCATTGCGCTTGGGCCGTGTACCTTCGCCTACATGGCACCCATGCTCGCGGTGACCTTCAGCCTCGCGTCCAGCAACCTGCTCTATGGCGTGGCGCTGCTGCTGGCCTACGGCGCGGGCCACTGCTCGGTGATCGTACTGGCGGGAACCTCGACGGAGGTGGTGCAGCGCTATCTGAACTGGAGCGAAGCTTCGGGCGGCGCGAGGGTCCTGAAGCGCGTGTGCGGCGTGGCGGTGATTCTGGGCGGGCTGTGGATGGTGTATACCGCGCCTTGAGTGCAAGGGGAAGGAGCGCCGCATTCTGTTTGAGTCCGATCGAAGTTCCCGTGCGATCAGGCACGCTTGCTCCGCATGGCGGATAGTACCTTCAAATTCTCAGACTTGCTGAATGTTTCATAGTGCGGATTATCGACGGCGACGAGGGCGATTCGGCCTTCCTGATTGAAGTGGATACCCCAGCCATACTTCTTGGGCAGGGCGGATGCGCGGAAGCAGGCCCTGGACTTGCTGAAGAACTGGGCCCAAAGTGAATTGTGCTTTGACTTGGCCTCGGCGGGCGAGATGCCCTCGCGTTGCAAGTGGACGGCGAAGAGGAGCTCTTCCTGGGTGTAGCCATAGGGTTTTGCGGAGAGCAGCGCGAACTCGATGGCGGGGATGGACGGTGGGCCCTCCCGCTGCGGAGGCGCGGTGCCTCGGGTGGCGGAGCTGTCCGGGGCAATCAGGACGAAGGTGTCGTAGTAGTTCATGGTGTGGCGGGCCCTCGCAGGCGGATGCTGCCGGGATCATGAGGGGATTTTGAACGTGGTGATATGGTGCCACAGCGTTTCCGCGACCTCCAACTCAGCAAGCCCGATCAGAGCGCCAATATTAACGATGACGGTGATCCAGAACACCACGAGAAACGAGGTCTTGCGTGACTTGTGCCGCAGCACACGCTGCGCGATGAGCGCGCCGGGCCATCCGCCCGTGAGGGCTTTCACATGGAGCGTGAATTCCTCTATCCGCCACAGCCCGTTCCGGGCCGCACTCTTGTCCTGGCGATAGGTCATGAAGGTAAAGAAGCTCAGCAGCCAGTAAAGCCCCGCGAAAACCCCGTGTAGCTTGCCCAGCAGCGCCAGCATGAGGAGCGCGACGAGAAACAGGACCGCGAAACCTATCAGCGCAGCGTCGGACCTTCTTACCGACCGTAATCGAAACATCGTGCCTTCTCGCCGGACATATATCGCCTGAAGCCGGCCGCGCTCATCCGTGGTCAGCTCGAAAGCCACCCGGTCGTTCAAGATCGGTCGGACCTTTGCATCGAGGAATGCCTTGACATGGACGAAGACCTGCGGCCCGCCATTGTCCGGCGTGATGAATCCGTAGCCTTGATCGTCTTTCCAGGTGGTGATGGTGCCTTCGATGCGCATGTGGAGATCCTGAGAGTGTCGGGGGTGATGCACCGAATGGTAGCGCAGATTGACGTGTCTGCGCATCTGGACGTATTGACGTATTCGGAATCGATCACGGGACTACATAGGGACTGACGCGGACCGGTGCACCACGGTCGCGCAAATGGCGGCAAACAGAAAGTGGACGTATCCGAGCGCTGTTCAAAGCAGAGTCCGTGGGTGTCCCGTCGTGGTCCGAGCGAACTCGGCACAATCCCTGCGCCCGTATTGAGAAGGCATGTCGCTGACCGCGTGCGGGTTGGCGTGTTCCGTGCATTTCCCTGACGACGGGACATCCACGCGCATGGACGTGGGCGCCGCTTTCATGGGGTGCTTTTGAGTCCTTGGTCTGCGTCGCTCATTGCAAGGCCACTTGCGCGCGTCAGTCCCTATGCGTGCCCGCTCTTCCAGGTGCGAGATCAGGAGGAGTTACGGACTCCTGGAAATTGTGACGGCAACGTTCCCGGCGCGGGCTTCGGATCCGCAGCCTTCATGGGCAAGGGGGATGTCTCGCGGACGAACTCGATTTCACCCTGGTTGGCGTACATTCCGCTATAGTGTTCGGGGGTGATGCTGTCGTCGAACAACGCAAAGCCATTTTCGGTCTTGCGATAGCCGAAGGGATTATCAAAGTAGGGGCCAGTTGCGATTTCCTGGTGAATCGTCCATTCCAGTTCGTCGAGCGAATTCGGGTAGGTCCCGTGTTCTGCCCGGTGTGCGTCCACGCGCATGGCGATTCGGGTCAAGCGAATAATCGTTTCACCGTCAATCCTGAAGATCGAATGGTCATTGGGCTCGTAATGCTCGAGATCTATGAGATCGAGCTTCTCGGCGATAGACTCGAGAAAGTGGAATGCTTCCGCGAAAGAATTTCGCTCGACGGTGCCTGCGAAAATGATGGGCCACGGTTTCTCGCCATCGTCGAGCATCTCTGTGTAAAACCGCATACCGTTCCGCTTCTCAATGAGCCCCCAGGTCTGGAATCCGGGAATGGAGCGATAGGGCTTATACTTCTTGAACAGACTGATGTCGTCCTCGCGAAATAACGTGGGGTCATTTTGGTAGAACGCATCGACCCGGGCGGCGAAAAGGACTCTGTCAGCGAGGGTATTTATTCTCATGGAGCGTCGAGAATCGATCTCCGCATAAAGCTGATCCAGCGCTTTGTACGTGGAGGTCGGTGCGCGCTGTGTTCGAATTGTCCGGACCACTAAATCGTTGGCTTTTCCTTTGCACCACTGCGCC
>JBIJDL010000307.1:0-7704 GCA_044344195.1 Candidatus Hydrogenedentales bacterium | reverse complement strand
GGTCATAGTCAAGATTGCGGCCGGTAGACGCGTGCCAAGCGGCCACTGTCCCCGCATCCCCGCGATTGGCCCGCGCAGGGCGAAATCCGCTACACTGTCCCGCATGATGCAGCAATTCCACGGGACAACGACACGCCATGCAGATTTCCCATCAAAGCACCGCCGGGGCCACGATTCTCTCTCTGCTCGGACGGCTGGACGAGCTGGCCACTACGGAAGTGGAGCAGGCCTTTACGGGCATCCTCAACAACGAGACCCAGGGGATCATTGTGGACATGGAGGGCGTGGAGTACGTCAGCAGCAGTGGCCTGCGAGTACTACTCATGCTTATGAAGGCCATGAAGAATCAGCAGCGTGTGCTCAAGCTCTGCAACCTGAGTCCCTTCGTCGCCGAAGTCTTTGAAGTAAGCAATTTCTCCGTCATGTTTGACGTGCACGATAGCCTTGAGTCCGCACGCCGAGAGTTCGAAGGCGGCAACTAGCCGGGCAAGCTATGGAAGAGGACGAAAACTTCAGCCAGGGCCCGCCGCCCCATTCCCGGCCCGATCTGCTCGACTCCGTGGTGGCCCATGACGAGCACACCCATGTGCTCACGGGGGCGCTGGCTTATGCCTCCACCATGATCGCGGGCGAGCCGCCCTCCGAAGAAATCAGCGAAGCGTGGTACATCGGCTACCGCCTCGATGATCGCTATGAGATCAAGGAGATTCGAGGCGGCAAAGGGGCCAGCGGCATGGGCATCGTCTTCATCGTGGAAGATGACCATGGGAACCGGATCGCGGTAAAGACCCTCCAGCGCCGCTTTCGTACCGAACTACACCTGCTCCAGCGTTTTGTCCGCGAGACCCGAACCTGGATGCTTGTGGGTTCTCACCCGAATATCGTCTGCGCACGGAAGTTGGAGATCATCGAGGCGGCCCCCTGTCTTTTCATGGAGTGGGTGCCCTCGGATGAAAAGGGCATCCATTCCCTCGCCCAGCGCTTGAATCACGGGCCGCTTTCGATTGTCGAGACCCTTGATGTCGCCTATCAGTTCTGCCTGGGCATGCTCCACGCCACCCGCGCCGTGCCCGGCCTCGTCCATCGCGATGTAAAGCCCGAGAACCTGCTACTCACCCCCGATGGCACAATCAAAATCACCGATTTCGGACTCGTGCGCACCCGGGGCATGGAAGAAGACAGCCTCGAGCAATGGGCCCGGTCGGAAGTTTTTGAAGATTTCTCCGGAAATATAACCCGCGTGGGTTCTATTTTCGGCACACCGGCCTACATGGCGCCCGAGCAATTCGCCCGAACGAACGAGGTCGATTTTCGGGCGGATATCTACGCCCTCGGTTGCTGTATGTTCGAGTGCCTAACCGGTCTTCCGCCCTTCATTGTCAAGAGCGACGGGTCTGCTGGTCTCCTCCTCGAAATGAAGCGGATGCATCTCAACGAAACGCCCGAATCCCTTCGCGAGGCGCTGGGACCCACCTTTCCGGCCACCGTTGACGCCTTGATCCGCCGCTGTCTCGCCAAGCATCCGCGCGACCGCTGGGAGAGCTATGAGGACCTCTGCGTAGCCATTCTCAGCATCATGGATTCACTCGACATCATGCCCCGTTCGTCTGTCATCACCCGCCCGTCGCCGGCGGAGATTGCGGCCCAGCTTCGCTCCATCACCCTCCTGGAGGGCTACGACCAGGCCATCCACATGCGCAAGTTGCGCGAGGGGCAGGAGCAAAGCCCCTACTCCTTTCACCTGGCCCTCGCCTCCTACTTCCACTGCGTAGACGATCCCCAGGAAGAGGAGCACCAGCTCAGCAAGGCCTTCGCTCTGAAAGACCACGCCGCGGGCTATGAGGCGGTACGTCGCCTCACCGAGCTCTGGATCCAGCAGGGGCACCATGCCCGCGCCGATGTGGTCCTGCAGGCCTACCTACGCCAGGCGCCCGGCGCCCTCGATCAGGTGTTGGAGCCGGTCGTCCGTGTCGCCATCGGCAACGAGCGCTACGAGGAGGCGCTCGCCATACTTCAGGAATTTCCCGATTCCTTCCGGATACGCCTGCTGCGCGCCGAAATTCTGCGTGCCAGCGGCCAGCTTGAAGCCTTGCGGGTCCTGCTGCACACCATGCAGCAGGCCATTCTGGAGGAAATCCAGCGGAAAGTCGCGGGCATCCGCTACGATGATGTGGTCGGCTGGAGCCGGCCAGACGATCATCTGACCTTGGAGATGGTGCTCGAAGCCCTCGTTCCCGAGATGGACACCCTCCCCCTGGAAGATGTGGGGCACGCCATCTGGCCGGACATCAGCGGTTATCCGGACTTCGCACCCGACATGGCCTGGCTGTCTTTCACGCTGGGCGAGCTCTCCACCCTGGACCAGGGCATCGAACCTGTAACGGCGGCGGCCTACGCCCGCTTCGCCACCTTTCTCGGTTACCCGAGTCGGCTGGAGAAGCATCTGGAGCGGGACCACTACTGGTTCTGGATGCGGGAAACGCAGCACGGCAAGCGGAGTAACTGAGCGGTGGATACTTCCCTGGTAGAGGCCGCGTGCCGCGCACTGCAGGAGAACTGGCAGGTTGAGCTGGGCGGCGTGTCACCTTTCGATCTCAACCGCCAGTTGCTTCTCGAAGCGCTTTCCGAGCGAATTCTCGATCTGCTCCGTGACAAGCCCGGGAAACTGCTTTCGGCGCTCTACATCCTCGACATCGGCGAGACGGTCTATCAGCAGGCCATGGAGCAGGATACGATGCAAGACCGGGCTTGGGCGCTCGCGGTGGCCGTGTACGATCGCGAGACCGAGAAAATCCGGCTGCGCGAAAAATATGCCCGCGAATATCGGCGAGAGCTGGAAGACTGATCCGCCTCATCAGGCCCCCTCAACTATCCACTATCCTCCGTCTTGCCTCGCCACCCTGCCACAGGGTACTGTAAGGCTTCGTCGTGCCTCATATCGGGAGTGAATGGGTGAAATGAGGCATTTTGCGGCCCGCCAGGGCCCCTAACCTGCTTTAAAGCAAGCCATTTACGCCAAGTGTCAACTGGCACGTATATTGCTTTTCTACTCCAGGTGAGCCATGCGCCACTGCGGATGACCCCAAGACGGCAAGAATTCCCCTTTTCGAACCAAGGAGACCTGAGATAATGGCGGTGGATGTCAACCAGATCAGCGCACGCGTCGGCCAGGAAGCGGCCCTGCTGCAACAGGTTAGGTCCGAAATTAAGAAAGTTATCGTAGGCCAGGATTACCTCATCGACCGCCTGCTCCTCGCGCTGCTGTGCAACAACCACGTGCTCATCGAAGGCGTTCCCGGCCTGGCCAAGACCCTCTCGGTCACCACCCTGGCTCAGGTCGTCCAGTGCAGCTTCAGCCGCATCCAGTTCACGCCCGATCTCCTGCCCGCGGACCTCATCGGCACGCTGATCTACAATCCGAAAGACGGCGGTTTCGTAACGAGGAAAGGCCCCATCTTCGCCAACGTGATCCTGGCGGACGAAATCAACCGAGCCCCCGCCAAAGTACAGAGCGCGCTGCTGGAAGCCATGCAGGAACAGCAGGTAACCATTGGCGATGCGAGCTACAAGCTGGCGGACCCATTTTTCGTGCTGGCCACGCAGAACCCCGTGGAGCAGGAGGGCACCTACCCCCTGCCCGAGGCCCAGGTGGACCGCTTCATGCTCAAGCTGAAGATCAACTACCCCACCAAGGCCGAAGAACTCCAGATCCTCCGGTCCCAGTCCCGCGCTTCAGGTAAGGTCTCCGCGAACGGCGTGCTGACACCGGAAGATATCGCGCGCCTCCGCCTGTTGGCCGAAGATATCTACATGGACGAGAAGCTCGAAGAGTAT
This sequence comes from Candidatus Hydrogenedentales bacterium, assembly GCA_044344195.1. GTDB lineage: Bacteria > Hydrogenedentota > Hydrogenedentia > Hydrogenedentales > JAEUWI01 > JAEUWI01. The sequence continues at coordinate 3,870 of JBIJDL010000307.1, read as the reverse complement.
ATCGTCAATCTCGTGGAGTGCACGCGCAATCCCGATGCCTACCAGCTCAACATAGGCGAATACATCCGCTACGGTGCCTCGCCCCGCGCCACGATCTTCCTGGCGATGGCCTCCCGCGCCCAGGCCCTCCTGCAGGGGCGGGGCTACGTGACGCCGCAGGACGTGAAGAGCATCGCCCTGGACGTGTTGCGCCATCGCGTGATACCCACCTACGAAGCCGAGGCCGACGAGAAGACCCCCGAGGACTTGGTCGGCCAGATTCTCGACACGGTGGAAGTGCCCTGATCTCCCTTAAGCAACCCGGTATTGAACGATGATCTCCAAAGAACTCGCCAAGAAAGTTCGCTACATCCAGATCATGACCAACAAAGCGGTCAATGATGTGCTGGCGGGCGAATACCACAGCGTGTTCAAGGGGCAGGGCATGGAATTCGACGAGGTGCGCGAGTACCAGCCGGGCGACGAGATCCGCACCATCGACTGGAATGTGACCGCGCGGACGGGCCACCCCTATGTGAAGCGCTTTCGCGAAGAGCGGGAACTGACCCTGCTCTTTCTGGTGGACCTCTCCGCCTCGGGCCGCTTCGGCAGCGTGAAGAACATGAAGAACGAAGTGGCCACGGAGCTTTGCGCGCTGCTGGCCTTTTCGGCGATCAAGAACAATGACAAGGTGGGCCTCGTCGTCTTCACGGAAGAGGTGGAAATGTTCATCCCGCCCGCCAAGGGCACGACCCACGTGCTGCGCCTTATCAGCGAGCTCCTGTCTTTCGAGCCGAAGAAGAACGGCACGAAGATCCGCGCAGGACTCGATTTCGCCGCGCGCATCCTGAACCGCCGCAGTATCGTCTTCCTCATCAGCGACTTTTTCGACAAAGAATACGACCGCACCCTGCGCATCCTGAGCCGCCGCCACGATCTCATCGCGCTGTCGGTCAATGACCCCCGGGAATATGAACTGCCCGACGTGGGCCTCCTCGATCTCCAGGACGCCGAAACGGGCGCAACGGTTACCATCGACACGGGTAGCGCCGCCGTGCGCAAGCAGTATGCGGCGGCGGGCCGCGCGCGCAGCGAGGGCCTGCGCGAGAGTCTGCGCTCCATGGACATCGATCTGATTGAGGTCGGCACGTCCCACGATTACCTGCTGGACCTGATCCGTTTCTTCAAGCGTCGGGAGCGTCAGAAGCGATGATGGCGACACCTGTACCCATGTTTCGAGCTTGCGCAATGAGCCGTTGGGTCGTCTGCACGGTGACGGCAGTTCTTCTGGTGGGCCTTTCCGCACTGACGATGAGTGGATGTGGCGGGGGTGAGACGAAAAACGCGCCCGAAGTTCCCAAAGGCGTCGAGAAAGTTCTCGAGCGCGGCCCCATGAAGCTCACGCTCACGACGTCCGCGGAATCCATTGCCACGGCCGAGACATTGGTCCTGACCTTGGCGGCCACGCTCGACGATGGCTATGCCGTTGAATTTCCGGTCTATCCCGAGGCCGCGAAGCCCCAGCCGACAACACCGGAAGCGTCCGCGCCCGCTGTGCCGGCTGAATTCACCCCGGTGGGCTTCGAAGACGCCGCGCCCCTCCTGCGTGAAGACGGCAAGGTTGTCCGGAGCCGGACCTATCGGCTGGAACCCTTCCTCGACGGAACCTACACGATCCCTTCGCTCTCCGTTGCCTTCTGGAAGGAAGTGGAAGGCGCGGACCAGAAGAGCACCGCTGATACCGAGCCCGTGACGGTCAAGGTCACCTCGGTCATCGCCACGGGCGAGACGCCCACCGTGATGGAAATCGCAGGGCCGCTATCGCTGGAGAATCCCGTCCCATGGGCGCTTTACGGAACACTGTTCCTGCTGCTGGTCTTGGTCGCGGGGGCCGCCTATTGGTACATATTCGTACGCGTCGTGCCCGGCCCACCGCCACCGCCGCCGGTTCCGCCCCATGTTCGGGCGCTGGAAGCGCTCGAAACAATCCAACGGGAAAAGCTCGTTGAAAAAGGAATGTATAAAGAGTACTACATCCGCGTGTCGGACGTGCTGCGCCACTACATGGAAGAGCAGTTTCAACTACGCGCGCCGGAACGGACCACGGAAGAGTTTCTGGCCGAGATTCAGCACAATGCCGTGCTCGGACTGCAGGAGCAACTTCTGCTGCGCGCCTTCCTGCGCCATTGCGATCTGGTGAAATTTGCCAAGGCGGAGCCGACCTCCGAAGAAATTCGGGAGACGTACCAGACCTGCGAGAAGTTCATCATCGATTCCGAAGCGGCCCACCGCGCGGCGACGAAAGCGGTGGCCCAGGCCGCCCTCACGGCGGGGGCATAGCCGGTGCACTTCGAGTCTCCTCTTGCCTTTTTGCTGCTGCTGGCGCTGCCGCCCCTCTACTACTTCAGCCACTACCGGGGGCGTCAGGCGGCGTTGCGCTTCTCCGATACCGCCACCGCGTCTTCGGTCGTCTCCTCCCTGCGCGTCCGATGCCAGACGCTGCTGCCCGCCGCCCGTTTTATGGCCCTCTTCCTGCTCATCGTCGCCCTGGCGCGCCCGCAGCAGGGGCAGGAGCGGGTTCGCGATCTGAGTAAGGGCATCGCCATTGAAATGGTACTGGATCGCTCCAGCAGCATGCGCGAAGAGATGGCCTTCGATGGCCAGATCATGAACCGCCTCGAAGTGGTGAAGCGCGTCTTCAATGAGTTTGTCATGGGCAATGGCGACACACTCGACGGGCGTCCCAACGACCTCATCGGCCTCGTGGTCTTCGCGGGCTACGCGGACACCATCGCGCCCCTCACGCTCGGCCACGACACGCTGGTATCGCTCGTGGAGAAGGTGGAAATGCCCGAAGATAAGCGAGAAGACGGCACGGCCATCGGCGACGCTATCGCCCTGGCTGCGGCGCGGCTTAAGACCGCGGAGGAAGCACAACTCAAGGTAAATGCGAGGCAGGGTAAGTCTTACGAGATCAAAAGCAAGATTATGATTCTATTGACCGATGGCCAGAGCAACCGAGGCACCCAGACCCCGGAAGATGCGGCGAAACTGGCGAAGGAATGGGGGATCAAGATCTACAGCATCGGTATTGGGAGTGATCTGTCCCTGACACAGGGGCAGGGGCTCTTCGGCGCTCTTCTCACGCCCGGCGAACGCGCTCTAAACGACGAATCCCTCGAGAAACTCGCGGCGATGACCGGCGGTATCTACCAGCGCGCGGACTCGGCCGAGGCCCTTCGCGAGATCTACGAGGAGATCGGGCGGCTGGAAACCAGCGAAATCGAATCGCTGCGCTACCTCGACTATAAGGAACGCTTTCTGCCCTTTGCCCTGGCGGCACTCGCACTGATCGTCGCGGAAATGATCCTGCGGAATACCTGGCTGCGGAGGCACCCATGAAGCTGTATCACGTGGAGATACTTCACCTGCTCTGGCTGCTGCCCGTACTCACGGCGCTGCTGGCCTATGGCACCTGGCGCCGCCGCGCGGCCCTCGAGAAATTCGCGGCCAATCCCCTACTGCAGCAATTGAACAAGCAGCTCCATCCCGGAAAACGGCGCTGGAAGCAGGGCCTGCTCCTCGCCACCGTGGTATTCGTAATCACCGGCCTCGCCCGGCCCGCATGGAATCCACAGCCCCAGATCGTGAACCGCGAAGGGCGCGATGTGGTGTTCATCGTCGACGTATCCCGCAGCATGCTGGCCGAAGATCTGGCGCCCAATCGTCTGGAGCGGGCCAAGCTGGCCATTCGCGACTGTCTGGAGGGCCTGAATGGCGACCGGGTCGGCCTCATCGCATTCGCGGGCACTTCCGTGGTCAAGTGCCCTCTGACATTGGATTACGGCTTCTTCCGCATGATGCTGGAAGGCATCGGACCGAATGACATTT
>JBIJDL010000306.1:0-7735 GCA_044344195.1 Candidatus Hydrogenedentales bacterium | reverse complement strand
AATATCTTTGCGCCGAGCCGCAATTCGGGTGCGATGGTGCACGGTGCTTTTCTGGGTGAAGCGAAGAAAGAGCGCCTTACCGCGGCGGCGGGTGTATTCCACACAACGGATGACTTTGGCAACGACTCCAATGACGGGGGTTACAGTGGTTCGTTCCGCGTAACCGGCCTGCCCTGGTATGCCAACGAAGGCAAGCGTCTGGTGCATCTTGGCGCCGGGTACACCCACCGGAACCCGGACGACGTGACGCGCATCCGTCAGCGTCCGGAAGCGCACGACGCTGACCGCTTCGTCGATACGGGCGAGTTTGAGGTCGAAAGCATCGACTCCTTCGCGCTGGAAGGGGCGATGCTCTATGGCCCGCTTACCCTTCAGGGCGAGTACTTCTTCAATGACGTGGACACCCGCTACATGGGAGAACGCGATGTCGATGGTTACTACGTGCAGGCGATGTATATGCTGACGGGTGAAACCAGACCCTACAAAAACGCCAGTGGCGTATTTGACCGCGTGAAACCCAAGAACAACTTCAAGTTGGGCGGCGACGATGCGGGTTGGGGAGCTTGGGAAGTGGCGCTTCGCCTGTCCAACATCGACCTGAACGATGGCCACACCAGCTTTCTCGACCGCGTGCTTGAACGCGAGAGCGCGTTTCGCGGCGGCGAAGAAGACAACATTACGCTGGGCCTGAATTGGTATTTGAATCCGAACGTCCGGGTCATGTGGAATTACACCCACGCGGATCTGGACAGCCCGCTCTATGACGGCGATTTGAAGATCTTCCAGACCCGTTTCCAGTTGGCATTCTAAACCCGCGGCGGATCCGCGGGTTCTGACTGAAATCTCATACGAAAGGAAATTCCAATGCAAAAATTGTCTCGATTAGTCTTGGCGGGCGCAGCCCTGGCCATGAGCGGAACCTCGGCCTTTGCCGTGGAAGTGGACAAGGCGCTTCCCGCCTACGAGAAAGTGCAGGGCGTCGGTGGAAATCTGGACAGTATCGGTTCAGACACGCTGAACAACCTGATGACATTCTGGGCGGAAGGCTTCCGTGAGCTGTACCCCAACGTTCACATTCAGATTGAAGGCAAGGGTTCGAGCACGGCCCCTCCCGCGCTCATCTCTGGCACCGCCCAGCTCGGCCCGATGTCCCGGATGATGAAGTCCTCCGAAATCGACGAGTTCGAAAAGAAGTATGGCTTCAAGCCGACCGCTATCGGCGTGGCCCTTGACTCGCTGGCCGTCTATGTGAACAAAGACAACCCCATCCAGTCGCTGACGTTGCCGCAGGTGGACGCCATTTTCTCGAAGACCCGCAGCGGCGGCCACCCCGCCGACATCAAGACGTGGGGTGAGCTGGACCTGAAGGATGCCTGGTCCGCGCTTCCGCTGAGTGTCTATGGCCGCAATTCGGCCTCAGGAACCTATGCGTTCTTCAAGGAAACGGCACTCTATAAGGGTGACTTCAAGGACTCCGTCAAAGAGCAGCCCGGCTCGGCATCGGTCGTAATGGGCATCTCCGAAGACAAGCAGGGCATCGGCTACTCGGGCATCGGCTACAAGACTTCAGGCGTCAAAACACTGGCGCTGGCCAAGGATGCCAAGGAAAAGGCCTTCGAGCCCACCTATGAGAATGTGTTGAGCGGCGATTATCCCCTGGGCCGCATGTTGTACGTGTACATTGCCAAGGATCCGAAGCAGCCGCTTTCGCCGGTGACGATGGAGTTCCTGAAGTACGTGCTTTCCAAGGCCGGCCAGGAAGTGGTGCTGAAAGACGGTTACCTTCCCCTCCCTGCGAAGCTCGCGGAAAAGCAAACTGCCCTGCTTGACTGACGCATGGAAGGTAGTTAACGATACGGCTGGAAAGAACCTGTCCTGCGTGCCCCCGCACCGCAGGGCAGGTTCATCCTTGTTCCCCAGCACATGGAGTTGATCCATTGTTTTCCTCCACAAGCCCGCACCGGCGGGCCAATATAATCGACCGCATTGCCACCGTCGTCATCACATCGGGCGGCATCGCCATCATTGGCGCGGTCATCCTGATCCTGGTGCTTATATTCCAGGTGGCCTTTCCCTTGTTGAAATCGCCCGATGCCAGCGAGGTGGCGTCGCTGCCGATCCCCGCTATTGAAGGCCGGGCCGAGATCGCGGCCCTTTGCATGGACGAGTATCTCGAGACCGCCGGAACGCTGGACCGGAGCGGCCTGTTTCAGTTTTTCACGATTGCCGATGGCAAAGTCACTGCGGAGCATCGGATCGCCGCACCCGGCGATCCTGCGGCTACGATTGTGAACGCGGAATTGTTCGGCAACCTGCAATACAGCGTCCACTGGAGCAATCACGAGCTCACGCTGGTGAAGGTTGCCTTTGTCACCGACCACTCGGGCGATGGGGCGCGGGTTGTGGTCCCGTCGGTCAAAGAGGAAGGGAGCTTCACCGCGCCGGAGGGTGCCGTGCCCACCTACTCGGTTGGCCGCCTGGGTGAGGAAGATGCGCGGATTCGCGTGGACCAGACCGGCCCCGCTTCCCTGCTCATCTCACAAGTCGCGGTTGAGGCGGATTTCCTGGGCAACGAGACGGTCACCGCCGAAATCACGCCCCTCTCAGTGGAAGGTACCGAGATTCGCTCGGTTGCACTGGACTCGCTGGGCACGGGGCTCTACGCGGGCACGGCCAATGGCCGTATTCTCCGCTGGACTATCGGCGAACCCGGCGACGTGAAACTCGTAGACGATGTGGCCTTTGACGGGTCCGGACTCCCCGTTACCAACCTGGCTCTGGTCTTCGGCGATGTCTCGATCGCGGCCGTCAATGAGGCGGGCACCTACAGCACCTGGTTTCCGGTGGAGAATGCCGCCGAGGGCACCCGCCCGTTGACGCGGATCCATAGCCTGGAGCCTGCGGAGATCGGAACACAGGCCCTGTTCCAGTCGCGCCGTAATAAGATGATGATGCGCGTGCTGGAGGACGGCACGATGAATTTTGACTATCCCACGAACGAACGTCACCTGTTGAGCATCCGCGCGGAGAAACCCCTCCGCCAGGTGGCCCTCAACACGCGCGCGAACGGGATCGCGGGGTTGGACGAAAGCGACACGCTGCACGTGTGGGCGCTGGACGCACCCCACCCGGAAATCAGCTTCGGCACGCTCTTCGGAAAAATCTGGTACGAAAACTATCCCCAGCCCGGATCCACCTGGCAATCCTCCGCTTCGTCGGACGACTTCGAGCCCAAATTCAGCCTGGTGCCGCTGATCTTCGGCAGTTTCAAGGGCACGGTCTATGCCATGTTCTTCGCGGTGCCCCTGGCCCTGCTGGGCGCGATCTACACGAGCCAGTTCACGAGCCGGACGATGCAGAGCATTATCAAGTCCACGCTGGAGATCATGGCGGCGGTCCCTTCGGTGGTGATCGGCTTTCTGATCGCGCTCTGGCTCGCGCCCATCGTGGAAACGAACGTGCTGGCCTTCATGTGCAGTGTGGTGCTCTTCCCCATCTGCTACATTCTCTTCGTGATGGCCTGTCAGCCGGTGCGCGAGACTACCCTGTTTAAGAAGCTGGAGCGGGGCAACGAATTTCTCGTCATGATCCCGGTAACCATCCTTGCCGGCGTCTGCGCCTGGCAGCTTGGCGGCATCGTGGAATCGGCGCTGTTCACGGGCGATTTCAAGGCCTGGCTTTACACCCAGGGCGAGACGCGCTATGACCAGCGCAACTGCATCATCATCGCTTTTGGTCTCGGATTCGCAGTGATCCCCATCATCTTCACGATCTCGGAAGATGCCCTGTCCAATATTCCCGGCAGCCTCAAGGCCGCCTCACAGGCCCTGGGTGCCACGCGCTGGCAGACGGTCTGGCGCGTGATCCTGCCTACGGCAAGCCCCGGTATTTTTGCCGGCATCATCATCGGCTTCGGCCGCGCCGTGGGTGAGACGATGATCGTGCTCATGGCCACGGGAAACACACCCATCCTGGACTGGAGTCCCTTCAATGGCATGCGGACGCTTGCCGCGAACATCGCGGTCGAGATTCCGGAAGCGCCCGTGGGTGGCACGCTCTACCGGGTGTTGTTCCTCTCCGCTGTGCTGCTCCTCCTGCTGACCTCTATCCTGAACACGATGGCCGAGCTTATCCGGCAACATCTGAGAAACAAGTATGGCCTCTCCCAATAACACAGCGCGCAAACGCGGATTCTGGTCTACCGGCGAGCCCTTCGTTTGGCTTACGGCGGGTGCCCTTTCCGTGACCATCCTTTCTATCGTCGTACTGATCCTGGTCGTCGCCCGCAACGGCCTCGGCGTGATGTGGCCCGCGACGGTGACGCGGTTCACGCAGACCGACGGCCAGATTGTGGTCGGCAATATTACCGGTCGGGACAAGGTCGGCATTGACACACCGGCCCGCTACCAGATCAAGACCGCCAATCGCGATCTCTACGGCCTGGATTTCCGCTGGCTGCCAGAAGACACCATCGCCAAGACCGATCACCCGGAAGATGTGGTGATGGTGGAGCGCCGGGAATGGGGTAACTTCTGCGGATTCCTGAAGTCCCTGCCGGAAAGCGGCGGGGCGGCGGACTGGGCCTCCTTTCAGACCGCTCTGGCCGAGGTCCAGGTTCAGAAAGAGGCGCTGGAGGAGTTCGCCGTCCAGATGAGCGCGTTGAACCAACAGTTGTTGGCCTACAAAGATGAACAGGCGAAACTCGTCTACGAGAAAGCTCCGCGGGAAGCACAGCAGGAACTGAGCAACCAGATCAGCGCCGTGGAGGGCGACTTCGAAGGCCTCATGACCCAGCAGACCAGCGCAAACGATAACGTCCGGTCGAAGACGGTCGTCTTCGCGGACGGGGCGGGTAGGGAGCAAACAATTGTCCTGGCGGATATCGTGCGCGCCTACCAGCCGAATGCCATGGGTACCATGGCGAAGTCCTCATTTTATGTGGGAAAGCTGTGGGAGCTCATATTCGACGAGCCCCGTGAGTCCAATACGGAGGGCGGCCTGTTCCCAGCAATCTTCGGCACGATCATACTGATTTTCCTGATGAGCGTGCTGTCCTTCCCGCTGGGCGTGATTGCGGGCGTCTACCTTCGCCTTTACGCCAAGAATGGCCCCCTGCTCTATGTCGTTCGCATTGCGGTAAACAATCTGGCGGGCATTCCCTCCATCGTCTATGGCATTTTCGGACTGGGCTTCTTTGTGTATGGCATCGGCGGCTCGATTGATTCGCTGTTTTATCCGCACCGGCTTCCGACGCCCACTTTTGGCACGGGCGGCATCCTCTGGGCGAGTCTGACGCTGGGCCTGCTCACGGTACCCGTGGTTATCGTGGCCACCGAAGAAGGCCTTGGCGCGATACCGCGAAGTATGCGCGAGGGGTCCTATGCCCTGGGCGCCACCCGCTTTCAGACCCTCGTTCGGGTGTTGCTACCCATGGCCGCCCCCGGCATCATGACGGGATTTATCCTCGCCATGGCCCGGGCCGCCGGTGAAGTGGCGCCGTTGATGATTACGGGCGTGGTAAAGCTCGCGCCGACCCTGCCGGTGGATGGCAATTTTCCCTACGTCCATTTGGAGCGGAAGTTCATGCACCTGGGCTTCCACATTTTCGATATCGGCTTTCAATCGCCGAATGTGGAGGCCGCCAAGCCCATGGTCTTCGTGACCACCCTCCTGCTCGTGCTCATCGTGATGATCATGAGCAGCGTCGCCATTTACCTTCGCAACCAGATCCGCAAACGCCACAGCGTGACGCACCTGTAGGTGGATGCATTTGGAGAGACCCCATGACTGGTAGTACTATACTCGATATGAAACCCTCAGGAACGGATAACATGGAAGCTACTAATTCCCCGTCGACCGAAGCCTCTCCCACCGTGCGGCCCTTGGCCACGGTCCGGGAGCGGGAAGCGCCGGCCTCGGATCATACCAAGATCGAGATTCGGAATCTGAGCTTCTTCTACGGCGAAACGAAGGCGCTCTCCGGTATCAATATGAAGATTCCGGAGAATCAGGTCACCGCGCTTATTGGTCCGTCCGGTTGCGGAAAGTCGACGCTGCTGCGGAACTTTAACCGCATGAATGACATTATTCAGGGTACGCGCGTTGAAGGTCAGATCATGATCAACGGCGAAGACATCTACAGAAAGGGCCTGTATGTCGACGAGCTGCGCAAGCACGTGGGCATGGTGTTCCAGAAGCCAAATCCCTTTCCAAAGACGATTTACGAGAACGTGGCCTATGGCCCGCGGGTCCACGGCACGAACAAGCAGCGCGACTTGGACCCCATCGTCGAGCAGAGCCTGATACGGGCCGCACTCTGGGACGAGGTGAAGGACCGGCTCCACGCCAGCGCCATGACCCTTTCGGGCGGACAGCAGCAGCGCCTGTGCATCGCCCGCGCCCTGGCGGTCGGGCCCGACATCCTGCTGATGGACGAGCCGACCTCGGCGTTGGATCCAAAGTCCACGGCGCGCATTGAAGACCTTATCGACGAGTTGCGCGGCGACTATACCATCGTGATCGTCACCCACAATATGCAGCAGGCCTCGCGCATCTCGGATCGCACGGGCTTCATGTATGAGGGCGTCCTCATCGAGTATGGCGCTACGAACAAGATTTTCCTGTCTCCGGACAAGAAGCAGACCGAAGATTACATCACCGGTCGCTTCGGGTGAGCCCGGAGACCCAGTAAACGGCCATATCCGGCCCCGGCCACAAAGAGCCTTGAACCCTGGCACCGCCAGGCGAGGAGTTAATTAGAAACTATGCCGATTCACATCCAGCGTGCCATTGACATCCTGAACCAGAAAATCCTCCTCCTCGGCACGCGCGTGGAAGAGAACGTTCGCCTGGCGGTAAACGCCATTGAGCAGCGCGATTCGGCCATGGCCGCCCGGGTGATCGACAACGATGACGAAATCGACAATATGGAGGTGGACGTGGAAGAGGAGTGCCTGAAGATGCTGGCACTCTATCAACCCGTAGCCACCGACCTGCGTCTGATTGTTGCCGCGCTCAAGATCAACAACGACCTGGAGCGGGTGGGCGACCTGGCGGTAAATATCGCTGAACGCGCCCTTTTCCTGGCTACGCAGAAGCCGGTCGAGATCGCTTTTGACTTCCGGCTCATGGGCGAGAAGACCCAGGCCATGCTTGCCAAGAGCCTGGATGCGCTGGTCCGCGCGGACACGGCCCTGGCCCGACAGGTTTGCAAAAGCGACGATGAAGTGGATGCGATGAACCGAAAGGTCTACCTGCGCGTCCAGGATGCCATTCGCAAGAACCCCGAAGACCTCGAGTCCCTCATCCATCTGTTGAGCGTAAGTCGGCACCTGGAGCGGATCGCCGATCTGGCCACCAACGTTGCGGAGGATGTCATTTACATGGCGGAAGGCGAGATTGTTCGCCACCACGTGGAGGACTATATTGCAATGCAGGAATCTCCCCGACGCTGATCGCCTTCGAAGGTATTGCGGCGCACCAAGGTCCGGGTGCGCCGCTTTTTTTGTTCTCCGGTTGAACCGGATCGCAGGATCGCCCATAATGGCCCCATGCGGCCGTGGAATCTTCCTTGGTCGTCGTCGTAGTAGTGGTTAGGAACGCCTTCATGAAGCGCACGGGTTTCACCCTTATCGAGCTGCTGGTGATCATCGCGATCATTGCAATTCTTGCGGCTATTTTGCTGCCTGCGCTGGCCCGCGCACGCGAGGCGGCCCGCCGGGCCAGTTGCCAGAAC
>JBIJDL010000034.1:0-24915 GCA_044344195.1 Candidatus Hydrogenedentales bacterium | reverse complement strand
CTTGTCAATCCCCGGCGGCGAGCCGCCCTGGTAGATGACCCGCCCTCGCAACGTTCCCCCGCGGCCTACAGAAATTTGGAGTACTTCGTCCGAGTCCGGTGTGACATCCCGCATGACTTCACGCATGTAACCGTTCGCATCGACGATGAGCGTGACCGTCTGGTCGCGCGGCAGTCCATCGATCACGAAGGCGCCTTGCTGGTCGGTACCCGCACCGCTGAAAAACGGGCCTTCCCAGCCTTCCACTTTCGCCCCTATCCACGCCGGAGAAACAGGCTCGCTGGTCGTCCCGTCCAGCACGACACCCCGTATCACGCGACCCCGCTCCATTTCGATGACCAGATCTTCTCGCGATGCTTCACGTTCCAGCCCGATCTCCAACAGTTGTCGGGTGTACCCGGAAGCCATGACGTGGAGCTTGTCGAGCCCGTAGGGGAATTCAAGGCGGAACTCCCCGTTGAGAGAGATGAATTCTTGCGTTACCGGATTTAGGTACTCTCCCGTGTCGGGGTTTCGATGGGGACCTTCGGAACTCACGCGAAACTCGGAAATGGCCGTTCCAGTTTCCAGATCTACGATCTGGCCCGCGAGTATGGCGGGCCGCGCCAACACGACCTGGACATCCGAAGTGCCCAGCCGCACACCCGAAACGACGCGCGGCACGAAACCGGGCATGCTGCACGTCAATGAGACGTGCTTTGACACCTCTCCCGCTTCGATTTTCGGGACGGGCGCACTTACATTGATGCGAAATTCGCCGTTGGGATTGGACGTAGCCTTGCCGTTGTTTTGGTCGCCACCCGCCCACACGATTGCATCGCGCACGGGCGTGCCGTCCGTTTCCACGACCACACCGGAGACAAAGCCGACCTCCTCCATGGGCACTGGTGCAACGGACTCAATGGCCACCCAGACGGGACCATCTTCCTCATCGGTGAACGTGCTCTTGAGCGCTTCCCCCACGCCCGACGTGGCGGCGGCGATCAGGCTCTTTTCCTCGACTGGGGCGGATGTGCCCGCCGAGGCGGTTGGGCTTTTGTCACCGCCGCCACGCACGTTGAGGGAAACGTAGAGCACGCCCAGCGCCACGGCGGCGACTGCGGTAAACACCTTGAAGGCCAGCGGGGGACCAAGCAATGCCGCAGCCAATCCCCCGGCTTTCAACGCCGTGCCCGCGCCGCCCATACTCGCCAATTGCGCTTTCCAATCGGGTCGGGGCAACACGGCAATCGCGCCCATGACCCGACTGACGCCTGGCTTCGCAGTTTCGGGCCGCGCCCCTTCACCCCACTCGCGCAGCAGGCGATCTCCGAGAAGCTCGCGGCCGCGCGTGAGTCGCTTTACCACGGCGTTCGTGTTCAGATCGAGGCGCTCGCCGATCTCGCGGCATTTCAACCCTTCGAAGTAGTGGAGCAACACCACCTCGCGCAGGTTTTCCGGCAGGGCCTCCACCTGCCGCGCCACAGCGTCCAAGGTTTCTCGACGCTCGTGATCGGGATGGACGAGCGGGTCGATTGGATAAGCCTCGGCGTTCCGCCGTTCCCGCTCGCGGCGGCGCACGAGCGATATCGCGATGTTACGTGCAATGGCCACCAACCACGGCGCGAGGCGTTCGCGGTTGCGCAGCACGCCCAGGGTCTCATAGGCCTTGATGAAGGTCTCCTGGGCCACATCTTCCGCGTCGGCCAGGTTACCCGTCTTCGCCAGCGCCACAAGCCGCACGGTGGCGAAATAGCGCTCAACCAAGGCCCGAAAGGCGTCTGTCCGCCCCGAGAGCACCTCCCGGATAACCGCGCTGTCGTCTGTTGCGTTCACCGCCACAACGAATCCTCCATACCGCGCCCAACCCACCGCCGCGCCGATTCGCGGCCGCGCTCCAAGCGCTTGTACATCATAGTCGCACCTCGGGCGGGTTTTGTGCCATGGAAAACTCCTGCCTGCACCCACAGGCACAGAAACGCGGTCCCGGCCTTCCTCCCCTTGTGGACTGGCGTTCGCCTGATGTGATAAGAACGGATCGGCATGGCCATGATTGGAATCGAGCCATGCCGAAGCTGTTGCGGGAATCAGCCCCTGCGACGTTTGGGGCGGACTCGCCCCGTTGGAGGGAGTATTCATGTCAGAGCCAACCAAGCCGTGCTCGTGCGGGGGATCATCCAATTGCGGCACGCCGCGCATCCATTTGAACCGGCGGGGATTCATTCAGGCGGCGGCGGCGGGCGGGGCGGGCCTTTTTGCCCAGCGCTTTGCGACGGCGGGGCCGGACCTCAGCGATTCGGAGGTTCAGCAGTTGCAGTCCATGGCCCATGCGGCGGCGCAGGCGCGCTATGCCCAGCCGCTGGCGCGGGGATTCAACGCGCCCTATGCGGGGGCGAATCTGAACTGCATTGCCTTTCCCATTGGCGGAATCGGCGCGGGCATGTTCTGCCTGGAGGGCACGGGGGCCCTTTCCCACATGTCGGTGCGCAATACGATGGAGTTCTTCCATGAGCCTTGCACCTTCGCCGCCGTGTGCGTGAAGGGCGAGCCGAATATTGCGCGGGTGCTGGAGGGGCCCATACCGGACTGGAAATATTTTGGTCGGCCGGACACGGGCAACGGCGGACCGGGCACCACCTATGGATTCCCGCGCTTTCGCGAGGCGGCCTTTGTGGCGCGCTTTCCCTTCGCCACGATCGAGTTGCGGGACGAAGCCCTGCCGCTGCGGGTGTCGCTGACGGGGTGGAGCCCCTTTCTTCCGAACGACGCGGACAATTCGAGTCTGCCCGTGGGCGTGCTGGAGTACACCTTTCACAACGATTCTCAAAAGCCGTTGGATGCCGTGTTCTCCTTCAATACGAAGAATTTCATGGCGAATGGCAGCGGATCAGATTCCGTGGGCGCGTTCGCGAAGGGCTTCGTGCTGCGGCAGGCGGGCACGCCGGAACCACAGCACGAGGGCGCCTTCGGGATCTTTGTGGACGAGGCGGCGGTGGTCGTCGATCACTGCTGGTTCAAGGGGGGCTGGTGGGATGGGATGACGCTGGCGTGGCGTCACGTGCAGGAGGCCACGCTGCTGGACAATCCGGCGGTGGCGGGTTCCGCGCCGGGGGCCTCGCTCTTCGTTCCCTTTTCCATCGCGCCGGGCACATCCAAGACCATCAAACTGATGCTGGTGTGGTATGTGCCGGTGACCACCTTGCGCGCGGGAGACGGCCCCACCAAGCCGGCCTATGCCGCGGGCACCGCCAAAGGCGCGGCGGAGGGCCAGCAGCCGGTGACGGGCTTCCTCGGCACGCGCCTGCTGAATTCCTTTTATCCCGATGGCGACGGGCCGAAGGGCACGCTGGTGTCGAAACCCTTTGATATCGGCAGGCGCTACATTCACCTGCTGGTGGCGGGATCGGCGGATGCGTCGCAGGCGCGGGCGGAATTGAGCGTCGCCGGGAAGGCCGTGATGAAGGCTGCAGGCGCCAACACCGAGAATCTCGTCTGGAAATCCTGGGACGTGGGCGAATTCCGGGGCCAGCCCGCCGCGATCCGACTGGTGGATGAATCCTCGGGCGGCTGGGGCCATCTCTGCGTGGACCACATCATTTTCAGCGATCTACCAATTGAAGAATTGAAAGTGGCCGACAGCAACGCGCTGCGGGAAGGCGCGGGGGCGGAAGTCTTTGAGGACTTCGAGTCGGCCCAATTCGATCAGTGGACCCTCGAGAAGCCGGAGGACGTGGCCTGTCCCGATGGCACCTGCAAGCCCGTCGCGGAGTATTACAGCCCCTGGTATGCCGGACGCTTTGCGCGCGTGGAGGATGTGGCGGAGTATTGGCGCACCCACTATGGCGAGCTGCGCGAGGGCAGCGCCTTGTTCCGCGATACCTTCTATGATTCTTCCCTCCCGCCTGAAGTGCTGGAGGCCGTGGCGGCGAACCTGACCATCCTGAAATCGCCTACGGTGCTGCGGCAGACCGATGGCCGCCTGTGGTGCTGGGAAGGTTGCAGCGACAGGAACGGCTGCTGCCATGGCTCCTGCACCCACGTGTGGAACTATGCCCAGGCCATTGCCCACCTCTTCCCCGCCCTCGAGCGCAGTCTGCGCCATACGGAGTTTCACGAGAACCAGTTTTCCAGCGGACAGCAGGCCTTCCGCGCGAACCTCCCCATCCGCCACGGGGGCACGCCCTTCGAGGCCTCCGACGGCCAGTTGGGCGGCATCCTGAAGCTCTATCGCGAGTGGCGCATCAGTGGCGATGACGGGTGGCTGCGCGCCTATTGGCCGCAGGCCCGCAAGAGCCTGGATTTCCTTATTGCCAAGCTCGACCCACGGGAAACCGGCCTGCTCGAAGAGAGCCATCACAACACCTACGACATCAATTATTTCGGGCCCGACGGCCACACGGGCAGCTTCTACCTGGGTGCCCTGGCGGCGGCGGTGCGCATGGGCGACTACCTGAAGGACGACGTGACCCGTTACCGTGCGCTCCTGCAGAAGGGAACGCAGCGGCTGGAAAGCGAGCTCTACAACGGCGAGTATTTCTTCCAGAAAATCATGACCGAGGGACTGAACAGTCCGCCGCCGCGATTGAACCCCGACGACAACAGCGCAGGCTACCGCGCCACGGTCGATTTGCTGAATCAGCAGGGACCGCAATATCAATACGGCACCGGCTGCCTGTCCGACGGCGTGCTCGGCTTCTGGATGGCACGGATGTGCGGGCTCGACGAAGCCCTGGCGGATGAAGACAAGGTGCGCAGTCACCTGGCGTCCGTGCACCGCTACAACCTGCGCCGCGATCTGAGCGCCCACGCGAATCCGCAACGTCCCACCTATGCCATGGGGAACGAAGGCGGTCTGCTCCTGTGCACCTGGCCCCGGGGCGGCGCCCTGGCGATTCCCTTCGTCTACAGCGACGAAGTGTGGACCGGCATCGAATATCAGGTGGCCTCCCACCTCATGCTCCTGGGTCGGGTCGAGGAAGGGCTGGAAATCGTCCGCCTGTGCCGCGCCCGCTACGACGGCGTGCGCCGCAACCCCTTCAACGAATACGAATGCGGCCACTGGTACGCCCGCGCCATGTCGAGCTACGGCCTGCTCCAGGGCATGACGGGACTTCGCTACGACGCTGTGGAGAAGACCTTGTATCTGTTCGGCAAGCGCGGTGATTTCCACGCTTTCCTCAGCACCGAAAGCGGATACGGCACCGCAGGGATTCGGAATGGGAAACCGTTCATGGATGTGAAATCGGGTGCGATTGAGGTCGCGCACTTTGCTCTGCTGGATTGACCCCATCGGGACCGTCCCGCGCTTTTCAAAAACGGGGGACAGTCCTGGTGGCGCGGCGCTTGACGGGTAGATCTTGCCATGCACCGTCACTTCGTCCTCCCCGTGAGTTTCATTGGGATTGGTCAGTGATGCGCCGGGGCGGAACAGTCCCTCGGTTCCGGCCACTCGGGGCGGGGTGTTGCGCACTGGCTTCGGTGGTTGCGATGGAAACGTGAAATTTCGTCTCTTTGGTGGGGTCGTAGCGGCGGCTATTCTGCATGGGGTTTTCCCTCCATGGAATTGAGTCCGGTTACGGGGATGATTGAAGAACCTCCCCTATAGATTAGGTCTTAGATGCCACCGCATCGTTTAGTAAATTATGTGCCAGGACACCGTTCAGTGGCTCCGTGAAAGACTTGCGCTTCCATTATATTGCCGACCTTTCCCTGCGCTTTGACCTGTGTCCTTTGCCTCCTATTTTTTTACCGCCCCAATCTTAGCGAATATCCATTGAAGCACCGATGCCGCCACAAATACACCAGCGATTTTGCTTGACGATTCAGCGGACTCACGCAACACATGTTGCCAAGTCGCACTAAAACTCATCATGGGAAAAGCAATGAGACAAATGCACATAGATACAGCGAAAACGACTAATACCTCAAACAAAAATTTTCCAGCGGCTTTTTTTCCCACATTCATAACACCTCCAATCACAAATATCACGAACGTTCGATGCCAGCCCCTTCGGGCTAAAAAAGCAACTCCTTGGGGGAAAAATAGGGACAGCAACCATATCTCTTGCCTCCCCCCTTCCCTTGTTCGGTTGCCCCTTGGGAATGTGTCATGGTGTTGCCCTCCGCAGCGTACCCCGCCGCGCGTTGTCTTAACGTGAAAACCTTACTGGGAGTGTAGCAGAGGGTCGGGTGGCCGTCAATGGCGATGTGGACGCTTGAGGGGCGTTCCAGCACCCTTCGCTCGGCAACCCCGTAATGAGCCAGGGCGGGAGCCATTGCTTGCGACGCCGTTTTTGAACATGTTCACATATTGCCTTGACTTGTGTTACACTGTGGTGTCTCCTGGATCCAATCAAGAAGCCCTCTACGAAGTAAAGGCCGTCCCGAAGTATTTTCGGGCCACCCTTGGAAAGGCATCGGCAATGAAGTGGGAACTGATCATCCTTCCGTTTTGGATACTCGCGCTGTACCTCATCGTTCTCTCGCCCGCCCTGCTGCTGGCGGCCTTGACGTATCGCTGGAACAAGGGGTTGCTGGCATTGGTCCACGACCCAGAAGTCCGCGCGCAGGCGCCCGAGGCTCCACTTCTGGCGGGCTTGTGGCTTTTCTGCAAGAGCATGGGCAGGCTTTCGCCGCCCTGGTACGTTGTGCTTGCTTTCCTCGCCACAATCTTCGGGCTTCACGCTTATCTGTCTGACAACAACCTCGGATTGCAGTTTAGACTGCACTGGCTGGCGCTGCATCTGGCTGTAGAGTTCTCGGCGATTCTTGCCGTGCTCTCGGGAACGATGCTCTTTGCACGCCATGTGGAAACGCCCGGTAGACTCCTGTGGGTGGGAGCAATCTGGATCACAGGCTGGTGGATCGCTCTCTGGATCTTCACCCCGAATGAATACTTTCAAGCGATGCACAAATACCACTGGGGGGAGCGCAATTTCACCAGTGTGCCCACCTATCCGCTTGTGCTTCCCGTGTATGCCGTGGTCATGTTCGTCTTGTGTCTGCATAGGGTCGGACTGAATCTCGGTCGTCGGCCAAGGCCATATTGACCGGAGAAGCTTGAGAGCGCGGAGCCTCTGCGTCCACTTGGCCAGGTCAGGTCTAGCGAGCCGGGTTGTGGGCAGCGGTGGTGGGGTTGGTGGAATCCGTGTTGAGCGGGAAGTGGCTGTAGGATTCGGGTTCGCCTTGTACGTTTGGCAGCACTTTGGCTGTCTGAAGTAGCGCCATCATTTTATCGCTATGATCTGATACCGCGAAGAGGACCAGCAAGGCTGGGAGCGCAGGCGTCCCCGCCTGCAACGCACCGAAGGTGCGCCCAAGGTGCTTATTGGGCGTTTGCGATCAGCTTGAACTCAATTGAGACCCGCAATCACTCCATGCGCCGATGGCGCATGATGCAGGCGGGGACGCCTGCGCTCCCAGCACATACGATTGCTATGCGGGATCGGAATCACGTCGCAAAAAACAATCACTTCAGACGAAGAACGTGTTGGGAAGTTTGCAGGTTGGAATCGCACTCTGGCTCCAAAAACACAGCCGGGACGGCTGTGCCACATTCCTGGGACGCTTTCGTCTGGTGGGGCACGCACCGAATAATGGATGCCGTTTGGGGTGGTCCACGTGCCTGCCGTTAGCTCCCCTGGGACAGGCCCGCGCTCTGGGGCTGACGTTGTTTGGTGGCGTGGGCGATGGGAATGAACGAGCCTTTCGCTTTTGCAGGGTATCGTTGCGCGGGTCCGTCCCTTTGTTTCGGGCCAGGTTTGAAGACCAAAGTCGCATCACCCACAAGCTCCCCCGCTTCGCTCCGCCGCTTGAGGGTGGCACCCGTGGCTATTTTTCGCTATAGCAACTCCAACGGATGCCAGGTGGGGAGGCCGGTGCCTTCTTTGAGGTGGATGGAGCAGACGGAGGATTCGGTGACGATGGCTTCGACGCCTTTTTCTTTGAAGGCGGCGAAGAGGGGTTTTCCTACGGCGTTGGCGAGTTCGTAGCCGAGGGGGCCGTGCTTCAGGCCGAAGGTGCCGCCCATGCCGCAGCAGGTGCCGGTTTCGATCAGTTCGATGGCGCCGCCGTGCTTTTTGACCCAGGCCATGGCCTCGCTGCCCATGCCGAGGGGGCGCTGGTGGCAGGAGCAGTGGAAGCCGAGGTTGCGGCCTTCCAATTCGTCGGTCACGGTATCGCCTTCGATCATCATGAGGTAGGCGAAGTATTCGTGGCTGGCTTTGGCGACCAACTTGGCCTTGGGATTCATGGGCAACAGTTTCGGATAGGACACGCGGAGGCAGTAGGCGGCGGTGGGCTCGGTGGCGACGATGTCGTAGCCCTGGGCGACGTATTCCGCGAGGCGGGTGACGTTGTAGATCGCGGCGTCCTGTGCGCGGTCGAGATCGCCATAGCCGATGTAGGGGTAGCCGCTGGCCTGCTGCTCGGGGAGGGCGACGTAGCAACCGAGTGCTTCGAGGCGGCGCAGGGCCTTCATACCGAGTTCGGGCGCGTTGTAGTTCGCGTAGATGTCGTGGAAGAAGGCGACCTTGCGCCTGGCCGTCGCGGGGTTCAGCCTGCTGGTCCAGCGCTTGCGCAGGGTCTTGCGCGCGAAGGGCGGCAATTCGCGGCGGCGGTCGATGCCCACAGCCTTTTCCATGGCCCAGCGGAAGACGGGATTGCGCAGGCTCCAGTTGGACAGGGGCGCGAAGGCGCAGCCGAGCTTCGCGGCGGTCTCGGCGGCCATGAGGAGTTCATTGGTGATCGACTGCGGGTTTTTCTTGTGATCTTCGTGCTTCACCTTGGCGATGGCGAGGGGCATATCGATCTGGGTGGGGCAGATTTCCTTGCAGAGCCCGCAGGAGATGCAGAGATCAGCGAAGTCGGCCGCAATCTCCAGGCCGTGGACCTCGGCGGTCCAGGGGATGCCCATGGGGCCGGGGTAGATGTGGCCGAAAGCGTGTCCGCCGACGACGCCGTAGGTCGGGCAGACGTTCATACACGCGCCGCAGCGGATGCAGCGGAGGTTCTCGCGCATGAGGGGATCTTTGGCCATGCGCCGTCGGCCATTGTCCAGAATGACGATGTGGGACTCGCGGGGCTGTCCGTCGGCCCCGATGGGGTTGCGGCCGGCCATCCAGGTGACGTAGGTCGTGGGCAACTGGCCCGAGGCGCTGACGGGGTGGGCCAGGACCATGCCGAGGGCGTCGTCCATGGTCTCCACGATCTTCTCCATGCCCATGACGGCGATGTGGACCTTGCCGATGGCGGAGACGAGGCGACCGTTGCCTTCGTTGGTCTCGATGCAGATGGCGCCGTTCTCCGCCACGCCCACGTTGGCCCCGGTCATGCCGATGTCGGTGTTGAGGAAGATGGGGCGCAGGTAGGCGCGGACCACGGGCATGATGGATTCGATGGTGGCCTCTACGGGCTTGCCGGTGGCTTTCGCGAAGATCTTCGCCACGTCGTCGCGCATCTTGTGGACCGAGGGGAAGACGAGGTGGAAGGGGCGCTCATCGACCAACTGGATGATCAATTCGCCGAGATCGGTCTCCACGACGGTGAGGCCAGCGGCCTGGAGGTCGTGGTTGACCTCGGTTTCTTCGGTGGTGAGGGATTTCGACTTTGAGACCGTTTTCGCTTCGTGTTTCAGCGCGACCTGGACGCAATAGTCGTTGGCGGCTTTGGCGTCATCCGCGACGAAGACGTGGCAGCCGCGTGCGCTGGCGGCGGCCACGAAGCGTTCCAGCAGTTCCTCCTGCTTGTCGATGCAGCGATCCTTGATGGCGCGCACTTCGTCGCGGAAGGCCGTGCCGCCGGGCAGCGTGAGGAGGCGCTCGGTGCGTTTGTCCCGGCCGCGTTTCATGCAGTTGTAGAGGGCGTTGGACTGCTTCGGTTCCGCGATGGCCTTGAGGATGGCGTCGTTCAGGTTTTGCTGGCGCGTGGTGGTCATGCGTCGTCTCCGAGAATCAGGATGGCGTGGGCGTATTCCGGGCCGTGGACGCCGAGGGTGAGAATCATTTCAATATCGCCCGTGCGGCTGGGTCCGGAGATGTAGCTGATCATGATGTTCTCCGGGTGGGCCGCGTAGAGCTGGTTCATGCGCTCGGCGGAGCCGCGCAGGGTGGGTACCAGGTCGCGTGCGCGCACCACGCCGATGTGGGTGCGGGGAAGCGAGGAGCAAAGGCGGCTGGCATCGTCGAAGACGACTTCCGCGAGGGTACCGGTCTCCGCGATGCCGAAGTTGGCGCCGGTGATGCCCACGTGGACCTGATCGATCTCGGCGATGGCCGTGGCGGTGGCATAGGGCGGACGGAGGACTTCGATGTTGCCGCAGTGGGCAGCGGCGGCGTCGATAAAGGCCTCCGGCAGCTCCGCGAAGGCGATGCGGCCCGCACCGGAAGCGGCGACGATCTCCGCTATCTTCGTGGCGGCCTCGGCGTCGTTCTGAACGATATGGGCATGGCCCGAGACGGCCTCGAAGGCGGCCTTGAAGGTGTGGGCGAGGGTGATGGACATCTGGGTGGCTTTCAGCAGGGTGGATGAATGAGCAGGTGGCCCTTCGCGAGCCAAGGTAAGGGAATTTTAACCACAATGAACGCAAAGATTACAAAAAGTTTGGTTCATCCGGTTTGAGGATACATCGGCAATCCTACCTTTGGTTTGGCTGTAGCTGCCGGAGAACAGGAGAGTTTGCGAGAACGGGATGTCGGTTCACCACTCGCCGGTCCATAGCGTGGCATATTGACGAGCTTTTTCGGCCCGAAGGGCCAGCGCAGCTCTCAGCCCTGGGCAACGCCCAGGGTAAACGGCGAAGTTTCGATCCCGCCCTGAAAGGGCAGCGCAGTGCTTGGTCGGCACGTCGCTCCGAACTCCAACTGCGCTGCCCTTTCAGGGCGAATAAATGGGATGGCCTCCTGTCCCCAGGCGTTGCCTGGGGCTGAAAGCTGCACTGGCCCTTCGGGCCGGAAGAACCTACGAATCGGCGTCACGGGCCATTGTCGAAAGGTTCAATTCTCGAAAGAATCGTATCCTGCAAGGTGTTCATGCCGTACACATGTACGCTCAAGCTGGATGAGCCAAAAGATTTCTTCTTTGTGCTCTTTGCGTTCTTTGCGGTTAAACTCTTCTACTCCACATTCAATACAATGTAGCTGATCGTCTTGTAGTCGTCGCGCTCGTAAAGACAACCCAGGCGGCTATCGTTGAGCACGACGAGGGCGCTGTAGGCGAAACCGCCGGGGTAGATGACTTGATCGTGCTTCCAGGTCTTCCCGCAGTCCGTGCTGCGGAAGAGGGTTCCGTTCTTACGTTCGTCGGTTGTGTTGGGCAGGGTGTGGAACAGGGTTGCCCCCGCTCCCCCGCTTTCGACGCGCGATACGATGCTGCTCATGCAGGGCGGGGTCTGCAACGCTGACTCGAGCCGCGCGGGTGACCAAGTCTGGCCAGCGTCGCGGCTTTCGGAGAGGATGCGCTCGGCACCGCCGTCCTGCAGGCGCGCGGAAAGGAGCAGGCCGCCTTCGGCGCATTCGGCGATCTGGGCCTCGGTGCCCCAACCGGTGATGCTTTCGTAGGAAATGCGTTCGCCGAGCTGCCAGGTAACCCCGAGATCGTCACTGTACGCAGCGCGGAGATTATGGAGCTTGTCCCCTTCACCCAGGGGCATGTTTTCGTAGAGCGGGAGTACGATGCGGCCCGCGTTGGGGCCCTGCTGGAGCTGGACGAAGTTGCCGGGGCTGCCCACGGCGATGACATCGGGCTGGCGAAGTTCGCGGGTGATCTCCCGAGGCGCGGACCAGGTTTCCCCGGCATCGTCGGAGGTGGTGATAAAGGATTGGCTGTTCGCGGGGCCGTCGTAGCCCGGCTCGACGCGCTTTGCGTGCTCCATGGCGCGGCCGTGATAGCCCTGGGGATAGCGATGGTAGACCAGGAGGACGCGATCCGGATCATGGAGCGCCAGGGCGCAGGGATCGTTGAGGGAGTCCTTACCGGACGCCGCCACGATCTGGGTATCGCTCCAGGTAGTGCCGTCGTCGTTGCTTCGGCGGAGAATGATGTCATTCTCGCCGTGATCGCTGTCCAGCACACGGCCCTCGGCGAAAGCCAGGAGGGTGCCGCCCTTGGACTGGACGATGGCGGGGATGCGGATGGCCTCGTAGGCGTCGGCGGACTCACGGGTGAAGACCGTGACGGCGTCGGGGACTGGTGGGGCGGCGAGGGCGATGGATGGGGCGACTATGAGCAGCGCTAACGCGAAACTTATTTGTTTGATGAACACGTTTGTTCTCCGTGGCGATGTAGTAGAACAATACTCTTACCAACGACGCTTGGTCTCTTCCGGTTGATCTCGCGAGGTCTGTTCCGCAGAGCGGAACGTTATGCATTCCCACGGCGGACCGTGGGAACTAGTAAAGTGTGTAGTCTCATCACCCACAAGCCGCCCGCTGCGCTTCGCCGCTTGAGAGTGGCACCCCGAGGTCGCTTTCTATACCATCGCCCATTTTTCGAAATAGTCGACTTTCTCCAGCGCGACCCGCAGCGAAGCGCACTCCGCATCACTCAGGGTGTGCAGAGGAAGGCGGCTGGGGCCGCAGTCGAGGCCGAGCAATTTCATCATGGCTTTCAGGCCGGCCATGCCTTTGTGCTCCAGGATCGGCTTCAAGATTCTGCCGGCGGCTATTTGCAGCGCGAAAGCTTCCTTCGTGTTGCCGGCATCGTAAGCCGCCATGCCCTGCTGAAAGATGGGCGCCATAAAGCTGTAGGTTGTGCCGACCGCGCCGGAGGCGCCCAGAGCGTGACCGGTGACGCAGAGATCGTCTACGCCCAATAGCATCTGATAGCGTCCGTCGGCCAGGTCGATACAGGCCTGGAATTCGTCCAGCAGGTGGCTGCTGAACTTCACACCTGCGAAGGTGGGCACGTGATCCGGCACGGCACGAAGAAGGGCCCGCATGTCCAGGCTCACGTTGGTCACCGTGGGGATGTGGTAGTAGTAGAAGGGCAGATCCGGCGCGCCGGAGGCGATTTCCTTGAGGCATGCCACGAGGGTATTCACGCTGTCGGGCTTGAAATAGATGGGCGGAAGCGCGCTCACGGCGTCGGCGCCGATGGACGCGGCATGGGCGGCGAGGCCCCGAGCTTCCCAGTTACTCGCATGCCCCACCTGCACAATAACGGGGATGCGTCCGTCGGCGGCGCTGACGTACGCCTCGGCGGCGGCCTTGCGTTCGTCGGTGGTCAGGAGGGGGCCCTCGCCCGTGCTGCCGTTGACGTAGAGTCCGCCAAGTTTGTAGCGGACCATACGATCCACAATCGCGGGGACGGTATCGAGGTTCAAGGTGCCATCGGCATGCATGGGCGTGAAGGTGGCGGCGACTAGACCGGAGATGGACTTCATGGTTCGACTTTCTAAAGAGTGCGGGCGCACCAGGAGCAGAGTTTACGGATGGGCGCCTAGACGCGCCCTTCCAGGAAGGACAATTGGGAATTCATGGCACGCTGCACGTGGGTGGCCATAACCTCGCCCGCCGTGTAGGCGTTGCCGTCGGCGATGGCCTTCGCAATCTCGCGGTGCTCCTCCACGGTGAGGGCCGGATCCTGGGGCATTTTGTCCCGGGGCTTGCAGCGGGTGATATGGGCCAGCATGCGCGTGCTGCTGGCGGCGTGGCGCAGCCATTCGTTGTCCGCCGCTTCGATGATGGCCTCGTGGAAGGCCGTGTCCTGAGCGTGCCACTCGTGGATCAGCTTGCGATCCGGCGCGGCGGGGTCCAGCTTCTCCAGCGCGGCGGAAAGGTCGGCCAGGGTGTCGCAGAGGGACAGCAGATTGCGCTTTTGGTGCGCCTGAATATTGTCCGCCGCCTCTCGCGCCGCCAGCACTTCCATCTGCTCGCGGAAGGCATAGAGCTTGATGAGATCCTTACCGCTGAACTCGCGCACGAAGGCCCCCTCCCCCGCGATCTGCTCCACGAGGCCGTCTTCGATGAGGCGGCGCACCGCGTCGTGGATCGCGGGCGCGCCCACTTCCATCTCATCCGCCAGGGCCTGATCACTGAGGCGCATGCCGGGCGGGTACTCCCCCGTGGTGACTTTTTTGAGGAGCTGGTCGTAGACGGCTTGGGAAGTGAGGGCGTTCATGGAATTTGGGGACTCCGGCGGCCTTGGGCCGATGCTGCGGGTTGTGGCATCATGCTAGCGGTTGCCGACGGGCAAGTCAAACCGGATAAACCGAGCGAGGGCAAAGTATGCGGCATGGAATCGAGAATTCGATGGAAGGGATAAAGGCGGTGCTCAGGGTGATTAGTGTCGTCCTGATGATGGTATCGCCTGGGCCATTGGCAGGGGCGCAGGTCGCACCAGCGCCGGACGAAGCGAACGAAATTCCCGTCGCCGACGCGGAAATAACGCAACTCATCGAACAACTGGGGTCGAAGGACAAAGAAATTGACTCCAACGCGTTTCAGAATCTTCTCCGAATTAAGTCCCAAGCCATTCCTGAACTGTTAGAGGTTCTGGCGAACTCGAACTCGCAATCGGAGAAGCGGGCGAGGGCCGCTCAAGTCTTAGGGTATGGGCAACCCGGTGTTATTCGCGCCATCCCGACTTTTGTCGAAATACTTGAAGACCGTGCGCAAGCGCCCAAATTGAGAAACTCCGTCGCTCGTGCATTGACGTACACCATCATGAATAACAAAACTGATCAAATGCTCTCTAGCGCGCCGGAGAAGGTGGCCAGACCCGATACAGCGACCCTTTTGCCTGTGCTCGTTGGTCTGCTAGAGGACAGTTCGGAGGAAATGGAGATTCGGAGTAACGCTGCCTTCGCACTCGGAGAAATTGGCCCCGGCGCAGTACAGGCCCTGCCTACGCTTTTGGCATCAATCCGCGATAGCGAATCGCGAGTTCGGGCGGCATCTGTTTCAGCCCTTGGCGACATTGGCATCGCCCTGCCGGAGGTGATCCCTGTCCTGATTCGAGGGCTGCAAGATGAAGACGAAAGCGTCCGCGACTGGGCAACCCACGCTTTGGGGCAACATGAGAGCAAATCAGATGCAATCGTCGCAGCGCTCCGACAGGCACTGGAAGACGCATCGGCGACGATCCGCCAATCCGCAGTCATGGCATTGGCAACAATCGGCCCCGAGCCGAAAGGGGTCGTGCCTGGGCTAATCTTCGCATTGCGCGACGAGCACGATTGGGTGCGCGGAGAGGCCGCCGCCGCGCTGGGAAAGGTCGGCCCGGTAACGCCCGAGGTTATCCCCGCACTTGTCGGTGTACTTGCCGATCAGGACCCAATCGTGAAGTGGTACTCAGCCCGCGCATTGGGCTCGCTCGGGAGTGAGGCCCGCGATGCCATCACTGCTCTCTCGCAGGCGATCCTGGCCGATGATCGCCGGAACGAAAGCCATATCATCGAACCCGATATCGTCGCGGCTCTGCGCGCCATCGGGGCCGATATGGCATCCGTCGTTCCGCCATTGGAGACAGCCCTCAGTAGTGAAAATGAGGACACCCGGGAACGCGCGGCTCGAGCATTGGGAGCGATCGGGGCCGAGGGACTGCCTGCGCTGGCCGCCGCCCTTGCCGCTCTCGGTGGATCGGAAGATCACGAAGTGCGCTGGGCCCTGAGCTTCATTGAGTATCCACTCGATACTACGCCGAATCTTTCGCTGGAAGGGTTACAGGCCCTGATCCACCATTACATATCGGAACGGGATCGGCAGGCGGCAAGCACGCCCGACGAACCGGATCGCTGGGCAGACGAGCAAGACGCGCTGCTGTATCTGGCCAAACTGGAGCGGGAGCAGAAAGCGAGCGCCCTTGCAGTCGCTCGCGAAGCCGCGAACGTGGAGAAGTTCCCCCTCCCACCTACGCTGCTTGCTTTCGTTGCGCCGATTTTGGTTGTTTTGATGCTTTTGGCTCTCAGGCTCCACAGGCGATCTCGTTCATCAAGCGGGCTGTAGCGCGGTGAGTTGCCCGTGAATTCTGCGCTGATTATTGACTCAAGTGGACGATGTGGACAGCGTGGACGTAGTGGATTCGCCGCGGTGAATGGACCCATAATCTGGTCTTCCAACATTGGTGTCCACTTGGTCCACTCGGTCCACCTAGTCCACGAAGCGCCCCCTAATGTGCAGCCTTAAAAATGCGCGAGCAGGCCTGTAAGCCGGGTTCTGTCTAGGAGCCGAAGCCCCCGAGACGGCCATTCATCTGGGACGCACGTCGCCGTGCGCCTCTAGCTTCCTACCCGGGAGCAGCGCGGGCCACGCCATTGCTCCCCTATTTGGAATTGCTCCAGGTGGGGTTTGACAAGCCGCCGTGTTGCCACGACGCTGGTGCGCTCTTACCGCACCATTTCAACCTTACCGGCCTTCCGAGGAAGACGTAGGCGGTGTGTTTTCTGTTCCACTTTCCGTCGGGTTGCCCCGCCTTCGCGTTACGAAGCACCTCGCCCTTTGGAGCCCGGACTTTCCTCCATATCCCCGAGGGGATACCGCGACCGTCCGGCCTGCTCGCGCCGTAGTATAGCGGACCCGGACACCCCGTCGCGAGGCCCTTGTTTAATCCGCGAAAATCGCGTTGCACGACTGCTGCTTCCATGCTATGCTGAAGCCCGTCTTCCGGCAAACCGGCAGGGCGTGTGACCGTATTTAAGGCAGCGAGAATCCTATGGCAGCAACGACCGAGGCTCCGGAATTGCAATTTTCCGGCCTCGCCATCAGCGAAGGCGTGGTTTACGCCCGGGCGGTTGTCCTCCACCCCATCACCCATCAGGCGGTACCCTGGTTCCGCATTTCGAAAAGCGGAACGGCCCGAGAGAAAGAGCGGGTGATCGTTGCCATGGCGGAAGCCGCCCGGCAGCTCGTCGATTTGATCGAAACGGTCGAGTTGCGCGTGGGGCGGGCTCAGGCCAACATCTTCGTGGCACAGCGCATGATGCTGGAAGACCCCACGCTCCACGTGGAAATTATGCAGGCCATCGAGGGGGAGCACCTCAACGCCGAGGCGGCCATTGCCAAGTGCCTCGACCGGTATGAGAAACTGCTCCAGGAGGTGGACAACGAGTACATGAGCGAGCGCGCCTCGGATATTGGCGAGTTGCGCCGACGTCTGCTCGATATCATGATCGCGGAAAACGGCCTGCCCGCCCGCTCGGAGAAGCGAAGTCTTTCGAATGATTTTCACATCATCGTGGCGGCCGACCTGACGCCGGGCGAGACCGTCAACCTCAACACGGAGAAGACGCTGGGGTTCATCACCGCCCACGGCGGCGCGGCCTCCCATGCCGCGATCCTCGCCCGCGCCATGGGTATCCCGTCGATCAGCGGCATCCAGCACATCCACAGCCTGATCAAGACGGGCGACTACGTGCTTCTGGACGGCGACACGGGGGACATTTTCCTGAACCCGACGCCTGAAACCTTGTCCCTGTACCCCACAGCCCGCCGGGTGGCCGCGCAACGGGTCCGCAAGGTCGAGCCGGTACCGGGCTTTCCGGTGCTGGCGAATATCGGGCTTACGGACGACCTGGACGTGCTGGCGCAGGTGGGCGCCGAGGGCATCGGACTTTATCGAACGGAATTCGAGATTCTGGCGTCGGGACGGCTGCTGGATGAAGAGACACAGTACATCCGCTATGCCACGGTGGTGGAGGCCATGGCGGGAAAGCCGGTCTACATGCGGCTGCTCGATCTTGGCGGAGACAAGGATGCCCCATTCCTGTCGCTCACGCGGGAAGAGAACCCCTGCCTCGGGTTTCGCGGTGCGCGGCTGCTCCTCGGTCGGCCGGACCTGCTCGTGCCCCATGTTCGGGCCCTGGCCCGGGCCTCCTATCACGGCCCCATCCACGTAACCTATCCCATGATCGTGGACGTAGACCAGTTCCTCGTGTTGCGAGAGCGCATCCGCCACGCTATCGCGGACATTGAAGGACACAATCTGATCCACGGGGTCATGTTTGAGGTGCCCTCGGCATGCCTGCTGGCGGACGAGTTGATGGAAGTCGCCGCGTTCGGATCCATCGGCACCAACGATCTAATCCAGTACCTATTTGCGATCGATCGAAACAATGAGCAGGTCGCGGGCGACTACGACCCCGACAAGCCCGTGTTCTGGAAACTGCTGCGGGAGATTGCCGAGGCCGCCCGCAAACATGGCAAGCCCCTGTCCGTTTGCGGCGAGATCGGCGGCCAGCCTCGCTACCTTCCCAAGCTGATCGAGCTTGGTATTCGCTCGGTCTCGGTCAGTCCCCGCCAGATTGGCCTGGCCCGGGCCACCGCGCGCAAATACCTGTAGCGCACCGGGGTCAGAACCCGTCAAAGGGTTTGCCGTAGCGACCGAGGGTGCGGGCGCTGTCTTCCGTGAAGGGGAATCGCGCGTTGGGATACTTCAGGTACTCCACATGGCCGTCGAGGTACAGGACATTCCCCCCACCGGGCACGTGGGAGAAATCGATGGTCTTCGTGCTCGCGTGATCCCAAATGAGGGGAATCGTGCTGCTCGCCTTCGCACTCGCGCCCGGATTGTTGATATCGGTGATCATGAAGCGCTCGATGCCGTCGCGCAGGCGGAATAGCGTGTTTCCCCCGGATACCTGCGTGCCCGCGTAGGTCGCGGAGACGGTGAAGTCGGCCCGGCTCGCTTCACCATTCGTGGCCACGTTACGCGCGGCCAGCTCGCCCCAGGGCGTGCCCGCGTAGGCCGGTTCCTCGTGCCGCCCATTGGGTCCCACTCCCAGCGTTCCCACCAGCGGCCCGATAATATTTCGGTCTTCCATGATCAGCCAGCCGGTGTAGTGATAGGGCTCCTGGCCGATCTCCTCCGGTTCGATCACGCCATCGCCATCACCCTTCCCCACGTCGTAGCGTTCGAGCGGGCCATTCGTCGCGCCCCAGGAGGGACACCAGATTGCGTTGTAGTCGTTGATGTATTCCGGGATCATCTCCGGGCCATTGAACATCATCTCGACGCCGAGGGTGCCCGTGATCGTCAGGATCTGGCGCGGGGGGTACATGCCGCGCTCCTCCGATGCGTACATGGCGAGGGAAAGGCCCATCTGCTTCAGGTTGTTGGCGCAGGCCGTCCGGCGGGCGGCTTCCCGGGCGCGGGACAGGGCCGGCAACAGGATGGCGGCGAGAATGCCGATGATGGCGATCACCACCAGCAACTCGATCAGGGTGAATCCTCTTTTCACGGTTAGAAGAACTTCCTTCTGGACTGTCTTTCTGGTTGTGGATTAATTGAACTTGGAATAGTCGGGGGCGCGCTTCTCGGCGAAGGCCTGGAACGCTTCCGCGGCCTCGGGCGACATGAGGCGGGCAGTGAACTGCTCAAACTCCACGCGCATCACCTCGGCGACGGCGGCGCGGTCGCGTCCGCGAATCAGGGCTTTGGATACGCGCACGGCTTCAGGTGGCTGAGCGGCCAGTTGGCGCACAATCGCCATGGCGCCTTCCACAAGATCTGCGGATTCAAATCTCGCATTGGCGAGCCCCATGCTCACCGCCTCTGAGGCCGTAAATTCGCGCCCGAGCAACAGGAGCTCCGAGGCCTTCGCGGTACCTACGAGGCGGGGCAGCAGCAGGCTCGACGCAGCCTCCGGGCATAGGCCGAGGTTCACGAAAGGAAGCTTGAGTCGGGCGTTGGAACCGAGGTAGACGAGATCGCAATGGAGCAGCAGCGTGGTACCGATGCCGATGGCCACGCCGTCCGCGATGGCAACAAGCGGCTTGCCAAAGGTGGATATCGCCCGGAGGAACTGGCCCACGGAGGAGTCTTCACCCGTGGGTGGATGTTGCATGAAGTCCATCAGATCATTGCCGCCGGTGAAACAGCCGTCGGTGCCGCGAATCACCGCGACGCGCACCGCCGGATCCGCCTCGGCAGCACTGAGGCCATCCGCCAGCGCCTGGTACATGGCGGCGGTGAGCGCGTTCTTCTTCTCCGGCCGGTTGAGCTGGAGTGTCGTGACGGCATCGGCTGTGGTGATGAGGATGTGATCGGTCATTGCGTGTTCCCTGTGGGATGGTTCGTATGGGTCATATGGTCTGTTAGTCCGTTAACAACCGTGCGATCACCGGCGCCAGCACGTCGGCCTGGCGGAGGAATCCGAGATCCGTCGGATGGACTCCGTCCACCGTGGCGAGGCCGTCGGTGCCGAGCAGGTTATCGCAGGGCACGTAGGCCAGGCCCGCGATGCCCTCGGCCACGAGCTGCTCATAGACCTTCTTCAATTCCGCGTTCTTCGCCACATGTCCCGCGTCTCCTTCAAAGAACCAACTGCTCTGGTAGATGATGTTTTCCACCAGCACGATGGGTGTGTTGGGGTGGGCGGCGCGAAGGGTCTTCACCGTCGGTGCGACGCGCTCCGCCACCTGCTCGGGGGTCATGTTGGGAAGGCAATCGAGGACAAAGGCGCTCGCGTCGAGCTCGGCGATGAGCGAGGCCATTTCGGGCTCCATCTTGCCGTTGCCGGAGAAGCCAAGATTGATGTGCTTTCGATCAAGACGCTGGCCCACGATCGCCGGATAGGACATGCCGGGACGGGAAGCGCAGCCGCCATGGGTAATCGAGGTGCCGTAAAACAGGATGGGACGTTCATCGGTCCGCGCGGGTCCCTTGGCGAGCGTCGTGCCAGGCTTGACACCGATTTCCAGCTTTTCCGTGCCGTTGTACAGAGGCAAAAATATCATGTATTCGTGCATGCCCGCGGGCGCACCGCCCACGAGCTTCGCCACGTTGTCGATTTGCTGGCTCGGACGCCCCTGGGCCAGCCAGCGCCAGCGCGCGCCATCCTTTGCGTAAAGATCGAGACCACTGACGCCGGTGGCGGGCATGTGGGGCATGGCCAGATTTTCGCTCCGCACCGACCAGCGCGCGGAGATCTCGGGCGAGTCGCTTACAAAGCGCACCGCGAGTCCGGCGGAGTGGTGGGACAGGGACCAAACGGCGGGCGGCGCCAACTTTTCGGCCTTCGCGGGAAGGCGATCATAGGCGTGGGCGTTCTCGGTCCAGCCCTGGCCTTCGAGGCCCAGTTGCAGCGCATCAAACCACTGGATGTCCGCCGCGGGGTCTTTCACCGCGAAATTGGGATCCAGCTTCTCCACTTCCTTCGGGTCGACGGCGAAAACAGCCGATGTAACAACAATCAACGCAGCGAGCGTTGCTGCGAACGGGAAACGAACTACGAGCATCATAGTCTCCTGCGTGCGGGTTATGCCAAAGCAGTGTAGGGTGGGCCACTGTCAGGAATCAATTTTGAAGGCATGAGTCTTGTGGGACCAATGGAGTGGACCCAGCATTACCCATACTACCCATAAGACCCACCGAGGCCCCCCTCGCTGGATCTTCCCCGGAGTCGCAGTCTACCATGGCGCATTCGCTTACCAGGAAGGACGACATGCCCATGCTCCAGTTCATCGCCTCGCTGCTCATGCTCGGCGCGACACCTGTGGGAGACATCCCCTACGAGACGCTCACCTTTGTCAGTTCCCATGACCAGACCGAACAGCCCGCGCGCTTCTATGCTTCGCCGGCGGAAGGTCCGCAGCCCCTGCTGGTGCAACTGCACACGTGGAGCTCGGATATCGACTCCTTCAACCCCGACGACTGGGTGACTGCGGCCCGGGAACGCAATTGGCACGTGGTGGTCCCCCACTTTCGCGGCGCGAACAAGAATCCGGATGCCTGCGCGTCACCTGCGGCCCGACAGGATATTCTGGATGCGGTGGTGGCGACCAAGTCCCGTGCGGAGATCGATACCCGTCGCACATACCTCTGCGGCGTATCGGGCGGAGGCCACATGGCCCTGGTGATGGCCGCCCACAGTCCCGAAACGTGGACGGCCGTCTCCGCCTGGGTTGGCATCAGCGATCTGGCCGCCTGGCACGACGAGACGAAGGCTGCGGGCCGCAATTACTGGGAAGATGTGGTGGCTTCCGTGGGCGGCGCACCCGGCAGCAGCGCGGCGGTCGATGAGCAGCTACGACTCCGCTCGCCGCTTTACTTCCTCGCGGCGGCGAAGGATCTGCCCCTCGACATCAACACGGGGGTCCACGACGGCCATACCGGGTCAGTGCCCATCCACCACAGCCTCGATGCCTTCAACGCCATCGCCGAAACCCTCGGCCTGCCCGGTGTGTCTCAATCCCGTGTCAATGCCCTGTCCCAGGAGTGGACCCCGGCAACACCGCCCGTGGTGGACCCCAATTACGAGCGGGCGATCCATCTCCGCGAGGAGGCCGGGAAGGCCCGGATCACGATCTTCGAAGGTGGGCATGACGGGCTGCCGAATTCCGCCTGCTACTGGCTCGCCTGGCATGTGAAAGACAAGGACTGAATTTCATGAGTAGAAGCGTTGGCCTTTTCGGAAGCCTGCTGTTGCACGTCGCATGCAATCTTTTTATGGTCGTCCACGCGCCGTGCGCACCCGTCCGCCAGGATCTGGATGATCTGACTCGCGAGATGGCCGAGTTTCGCCGCGCGCAGATCAGTTCGGTTGCCTATGCGTTTGACTTTGCGCTGCGGGAGAAGGAGGAGACTTTTGACTGCACCGCCCGTCTGGAGGTAAAGCTCAATGACGCCAGCGCGCCCCTCAGCATCGATTTGAAGGTTCGGGAGCTTCATTCCGTGACGGTGGACGGAAAGGCCGTTCAGCAGCTTGTGAAGCGTGACGGCAGCTTCGACATTCCCGCGGAGTATCTGTCCTTGGAGCCGCTGGATGTTGTCGTCACCTACACGGGGGACTATTCCAAGTCCGGCGAGGGCTTGTGCTATTTCATCGATCCCGTCGACGACAAGGAGTATCTCTACACCAATCTTGAGCCCTACGGCGCTCATCTGGTAGTCCCCTGCTTTGATCAGCCGGACATCAAGGCCACCTTCACCATGACCGTCGAAGCCCCGGAAAACTGGGTGGTAATCGGCAATATGCCCGTGGCCTCGCAATCGATTGTCGGGGAATTTCAGCGGGTGAACTTCAAGCCCACGCCGCCGCTGAGTACCTATCTTTTCTTCCTGGGGGCGGGCGCCTACCAGGCGTGGCACGATGAACACAATGGACTGCCTATGGCGCTGTATGCGCGGGCCTCGCTGGCGAAGCATTTCGACCCGGAGCGGCTCTTCGCCGAAACCAAAGCCGGCTTGGATTACTTCAACGAGTACTTCAAGTTCCCTTATCCCTTCGACAAGTACGACCACGTTTTTGCGCCCGAACTGAATCCCGGCGCCATGGAGAATCCCGGCGCCGTAACCATGAACGAATACATGATCTTCCGCGGCGCGGTGACCGCTGAGAACTACCGTGATCGCAACAACACCCTCCTCCACGAAATGGCCCACATGTGGTTCGGCGATCTCGTCACCATGGCGTGGTGGAACGACCTGTGGCTCAACGAGAGCTTCGCCACCTTCTCGGCTTTCCTCGCCCAGGACACGATGACGAAGGACCCGGCGATTTGGCAGGACTTCTATGGCATGAAGGGCTGGGCCTACTATCAGGACCAACTCAGCACCACCCATCCCATCGAGACGGACGTTCCCTCGGCGCGTCTCGCCATGGACAATTTCGACGGTATTACTTACGCCAAGGGAGCCGCCGCCCTGAAGCAGCTCTGGTTCCAGGTGGGCCCGGAGGCCTATGCAGCGGGGGTGGCCGATTATTTCAAGAAATTCGCCTGGCAGAACGCAACACGGTCACAGTTCATGGACGCCATTGCCCGGTCATCCGGCGTGGATCTCGACGCATGGACCGAGGCTTGGATCAAGACCGAGGGGCTCGCGCAGATGGCGGTGGACCTCGACTGCGGGGATGGAAAAATCACTTCGTTCTCCGTCGACCATACGCCGGTGAACGCCCCGCGGCTCTCGCCCCACAAGACGCAAGCCGCGCTCTTCCATATGAATCCCGGGGGCAAGCTCGAACGGAGCAAGGTGGTTCCCCTTGTCTATTCCGATGCTCAAACGGAAGTGCTCGACCTCGTGGGCCTACCCTGTCCGGATTTCGTGTACCCCAACTACGGTGACATGGATTACGGCCTTTTCTTCCTCGATCCCCACTCCTACGCCACCATCGTGAAGCAGCTTCCCGCGCTGGAGGACCCTTTCCTGCGCCGCATGGTCTGGGGCACCCTGCACACCATGGTTCGCCACGAACGACTCCGCGCGTCGGAGTTCATGGAACTGATTCTGGCCAACCTGCCCGCCGAAACGGATCAGGGCGTGCTGGAGTACCTCCTCGGCGGGCGAATGATCAGCGAGAGCCTGTTTCAACTCGTGGCCCCCGAACGGCGCGAAGAATTTGCCGAGCGTCTCCTGGGTGTCCTTATCGATGGGCGCGGCAAGGCGGCGGGCGGCACCGATACCTGGCTGCTCTGGCACGACGCCATGGTGAGTCTGTCCTCTACCCCCGATACGATTGGTATTCTCCGCCCCCTGCTGGATGGGGATACGCTGGACCAGCCCCGCCGGTGGAACATCGTGGGCAAGCTGGCCGTGCTGGGGGTGAAGGACATGGAGGCGCTGGTGGAAGTCGAGCTCCAGCGCGATCCCACCGATCAGGGCAAGCGCTCCGCTTTCGCGATTCGTGGCGCGATCCCCACGACTGAAGCCAAAGTGGACCAGTGGGAACGCCTGGCCGACCCCGATCTTTCCCTCAGCCTTCAGCGTGCGGGTTCGGGCTCCTTCCACAGTGCGCTGTACCCCGAGCTCTCCGAGCCCTACGTGGACAAGTGGTTTGAAACCATTCGCGCGATCGACTGGCATGCCGAGCAGCATCGAATTGGCGTGTGGTTCGACAATCTGTTTCCCCCGGTTTATACGCCCGAGTTTCTCGAGCGCAGCAAGAGAGAACTTGACACCGCCAAGCTGCCACCGCGCGCCCACCGCGCCTGGCAGGAATCCAACGACCAGATCGAGCGCATAATCGCCATCCGCGCCCACGACCAAAGGAGCCCTGATTCC
>JBIJDL010000305.1:0-7754 GCA_044344195.1 Candidatus Hydrogenedentales bacterium | reverse complement strand
CGTGCAACTGCGTTGCACGGGTCGGGGGCTGGAAAGCCCCCGCTCCATACCCCCGAGGTCTCTGATTTTTTAATGCGTTTGGGCAACCGTTGACGATATTGTTGAGTGTTTTCGCCATACCAACAAGTCGTCCGTCCATCGTTTTAATGGTGGTGTTTTTCTCCATACCCTTGGCGATCTGGATGCTGGTCTACTTTGGGCTGGGTGAAATACGGAGAAGGGTTCACAAGCAATGGATGGCCGCCGGGATCTTGTTCGCCTGCGCGCTATTGCCCGCAATAATATCTCTGTGGTGCGGATCTGGCCCGGTCCGTATATAGAGGATTTCTACACGAAAGAATACATTCGCCTCACAGAACGGGCCGAGCCAATCATTGATGCGCTTGAGGCATACCATAAGGAGCGCGGGGCCCATCCCAATGCGCTGGAGGAACTCTTGCCAGACTATTTGGCGGAGGTTCCGCTGGCGGGCATTCGCGTGTGTCCTGAGTTCATCTATTTGAACCGAAGAGAGGTTGGTGGGCGCAGTTCAGATCAACCTTATCGCTGGATGAACTCACCAAACCGAGAAGTTGTGACCTACGACCTGAGTGTGTCGCTGCACAAGCTTAAGATCGGTCATGGTATCGACATGTTTTACTACCTTTACTATAGGCCCGAAGAGGAATATCCCAGCTCACACCAACGCGTCAGTCAGTGGGCGATCGTGAGTTCCGGGTGAGTACGATTGCCTTGAGCAAAAATATAGAACCTGAAATGTATTCGACGACCGAAGGTGGATTAAGCTCACCTCCGGCGCGTATCATTCATCGAAATCTCGAAGCAATTGGAGAAGTGCTATGACCCCCAAACGCTGTCTCTTTTTGACCGCTTGTCTTCTCGCCGCTGTGTCCACCCACGCCGAGCCCACCCAGGCCGGTGCCTTCGTAGATCTCTTCAATGGCAAGGATCTCAGCGGCTGGGTCGACATCAACACCAGCCCCGAGACCTGGCGCGTGGAAGACGGCCTCCTCATCTGCACCGGCCTGCCGATCGGCGTCATGCGCAGTGAGAAGCAATACGAGAACTTCATCCTCCACGTTGAGTGGCGACACATGGAGCCCGGCGGCAACTCTGGCGTCTTTCTCTGGAGTGAGGGCGCCGTCCCCGAAGGACGCCAACTCCCCAAGGGCATGGAAGTACAGATGCTCGAACTCGAATGGCCCTTCCTGAACCGCGAAGAAAACGGCGAGCCCCGGCCCATCGCCTACGTCCACGGCGAACTCTTCGGGGCCAACGGCATGACCACCGTCCCCGACAACCCGCGCGGCGATCGCAGCAAGTCCATCGAAAATCGCTGCCTGCCCAAGGGTGAATGGAACTACTACGACGTGGTCGCCGTCGACGGCACCGTGAAACTCTCCGTCAACGGCAAGTTCGTTAACGGCGTTAGTAAGGCCTCCGTGAAGAAGGGCTACCTCTGCCTGGAATCCGAAGGCGCGGAAATTCACTTCCGCAAGATCCAGATCATGGAGTTGCCGCCAGGAGTGACCACCCCGGAGCAAACCGCGCCGGTGGTCGAGGCGGCAAAGAAGGAGTAGATGGCGGCGGACCAATGGATTGCTCATCCGTCCTATTCGTCCTATCTGTCCTATTCGCCCTGCCAAGCGGGCCCTTCAGCCTGCTATCCCTGTTGTCGCTGCCATCCCTGCAATGCGGCGCAGTGCTCCCCGGTCCCTCACCGATCACGGACGATCCAGCACCATCCCGTAGCGCTCCGCAGTCTCGTAGACATGGGCGATCATCTCTGCCGTCACGGGTGGCGCCGTCTCGTCATCGCTCACTATCCGCTGCCCAATTTCCTTGAAGAATTCCTCAATCGGCCCGGGCGACGCAAGCACGAGCGCACGCGCCACGCCATCCGATTCGTTCCAGAACGTGTGCTTGATATTGCGCGGCAAAATGATCGTCGTGCCCGCCGTGGCCTTCGACACCTGGCCGTCGAGCATGACCGTCAGTTCGCCCTCCAGCACATAAAACATCTCGTCTTCCCGCGCATGGAGGTGGGGAGGGGGAGCCGGCGCGGGCGGAACCTCGGCCTCAAACATCATGTAGGCCCCGCCATTGTCCGCGCCGTTGACCTTAAAGGTGTACTTCGCGCCCATGACCCAGTAAGCCTCGCCCTGGCCGCTGCCGACGAGTCCCATTTTCGCGATGGATTCCATCCAAGACTATCCTTTCATAGTTTAATCGGTGCACTGCTTCGGCGGTAGGGAATCAAAAGTAACTCGAACCACGGAGACACGGAGGCGCGGAGAAAAAAAGAGTTTCAAAGGTGCCGACGCCCAGTCAAACCACGCTTATTCGCGAGAAGACCCCTCAGTTCTTTCTCCTCCGTTGTTTTCTCCGTGCCTCCGTGAACTCCGTGGTCAACACACCCTCGATTGCAGCCCAAGGCTTCACCAACTCGATTTATGGCAAATCCCTTCAGGCTTCAGTTCTTCGTCGTGTTCTCAATTCTCACCCGGTAAACCAGCCCGCAGGCAGTATCTTCAACTCCAGCGACAACCCGCTCCCATAGCTGAAATACGTCAGCAGCGCATCATCGCCCACCCACGTCACCGCCGGGTAGGCCCAGGCGCCCGTGTCGTTCTCTTCGATGTTCTTGAAGTTCTCCCACGTAGCCCCTTCGTCCTTCGAGATCGCGGCCGTGAAGGGATTCCGCAGGTCGCGCCCCGGATTGTGATTCCAAATCGCCAGAATCTCGCCCGATCCGGGAATTCGACTCAAAGACACCGGCGCGGCTGATCCCTTCAATGCCGACGGCTCCGGCGTGGTCCACGTCTCCCCGCCGTCGCTGGAGAAGCTCTGATACTGGCCGCCCAAGCCCGTGCGCATCATCATGAGCACCCGCCCGTCCTTCAACTCGATGGCCGCCGGCTCCCAGCAGCCATCGCCGGGGCGCACGCGCTGCGACTCGCGCCAGGTCTTGCCGTCGTCGTCGGAAAGATAACAGTAGCCATCATTCCCTTCCCACGCCTCCAGCACGATGCGCCCCGAGGCCAGGCGAAAGGAACGCCCATTCGTCAGGCCCGTGTACTTGCCGTCCGGGCTGATCTGCACCGGGTTGAGCCACGTCTTGCCTTCGTCTTCCGACGTGCGCAGCATCACCCGGCAATCCGTGCTCTCGCTGTTTTTCTGGCAATAGAACAAGTGGATCCCGCCGGTCTTGCTGCGAAGGAAGTTCACCTCCATCACATTGCAGCCGCCATCATTCTCCACCAGCGTGTATTTCTCGCCCCAGGTCTTGCCGCCATCCTTCGAGATCTTTCCCGAAAGCCGCGCGGGCG
Source organism: Candidatus Hydrogenedentales bacterium (assembly GCA_044344195.1). Lineage (GTDB taxonomy): Bacteria > Hydrogenedentota > Hydrogenedentia > Hydrogenedentales > JAEUWI01 > JAEUWI01. The sequence goes on along the minus strand of JBIJDL010000305.1, from coordinate 4,425 downwards.
CATGATCCGCGCCATCGGATCCGTAAAACTCCGACCAACCCAGAAGCAGAGAGCCATCCTTCAGCGGAATAATGGCCGCCTCGCTGTTGCGCGAATTCTCCGGTCCCGAAGGAACTACCGTGAGGTGAAAGGGGGCCTCGGCGAAGGCCGCAAAAGCGATCATGATCTGCGCCAGAAGGGCAATAGAATGTCCAGGAATTCGCATGAAATCTTTCTCCTCGTTGGTGATTGAACAACCGCGATCATGGGACATCCGCCCAACCCGCTGCAACTTCTCTTCACTCAGATCGGTCCGATCCGTCCGATCGGTCCGATCAGCCACCACGCCCGTCCCATAACATTGCGAAATGGCCGCCGCCGTCCTTTATACTACGCCCCTCGAACCCATAGGAATTGCTCCATGCTCTCCGTGCTCTTACTTGTGTCCTCTCTTTTGACAGCAGACCCCGACCTCCTCAACGCCATGCCCCTCAACGCTGCCGAAGCTTGGCACGTGGACGTTGGGCCCGGTTCCGTTACCATCGACGGCGCGGAGATCGCGCTGGCCGATCCCGTCCGCCTGGTTGTGCCCGAACCGGAACCCATCACCGTGAAAGGGGAGGAATACACCCTGCCCCTCTTCAATGAAAAGGCCAGCGGCTGGACCAAAGGCGTAAACCTCAGGGCTCTGGTCACCCAGGAGTGCACGGCCACCGGGCTGCTCCGCCCCGAAACGGTCGTGGTCCGAAAAATCGACGGCACCGTCTGCGCACTAGGCAAGGACTACGCCCTCGATCCCCTCTGGGGCTCCATCGGCCGTCTGGAACTCGGCGCCATTGCTGCGGATGAGAAGGTCCTGATCGATTACACCTACGGCCCCGCGCGCCTCGATAGCATCGCCATGAACGAGGCGGGCCAGGTGCGGCTCGTGGAGGGTGTTGCCGGGCTCGGCGTCGATCTCCCGCCCGCGTTGTCGAAGGGGGAGCACCACATTGGCTCCGTGTGGAATCCGGGCAACCTCGCCGCACTCACTTCGGACAACCTTCTCCCTGTGGAGCAGATCGCCACGGAAACCACGCCCCCCGAGTATTACCCGGCGGAGCAGTTCCTGCCCAAGACCCTGGCGAAGCTCGAAGCGGGCGAGCCCGTCACCATCATCGCCTGGGGCGATAGCTGCACCGCCGGCGGTGGCGTCGGGGGGGACACGACCCTGTGGTACCAGAACCAGTTCGCGGAGCGCCTGCGCAAGCTGTATCCCAAATCCGAGATCACGCTCCACACGGCGGCCTGGCCCGGTTACGGCAGCAAGAACTATCTGGAGTCGCCCGCGGGCAGCGAGCACGATTTCCAGCGCGACGTGCTCGATCGCAAACCCGACCTCGTCACCATGGAGTGGGTGAATGACGCCTATCTCGAAGGCGAGGCGCTCAACATCCACTACGCGCTCATCATGGACAAACTACGCGGCGCGGGCGCGGAGCCCGTCATCATCACGCCTCATCTCGTTCGCCTCGACTGGATGAAGATGACGTCGGTCAAGTTCGACGACGATCCGCGCCCCTACGTCCAGGGCCTCTACACATTCGCCGAAGCCAACGGAGTCGCCGTCGCCGATGCCTCCCGCACCTGGTGCGGCCTCTGGCGCAAGGGCATCCCTTATACAACCCTGCTGGCCAAGTCCATCAACCACCCCGACGTGCGCGGCCAGGTCATCTTCGCCAATGCCCTGATGGCCCTCTTTCCCGAGGAGTGACTCGATGAGCGATCAAGAGCCCGAAGTGAACGAAACGCAGGCACCCGAATTCCCCGAATCGCCCGAAGCGGTTGAAACACCGGTGGAACCCACCCCGAGCCGTCGCCCCCTCCTCCTGGTGATCACTTGGGCCCTCGCGCCCGCCGTGCTGATGATTCTCGCTGGCGTCTGCATGGAGCTTAAAATGGACGACGCCTTTCCCAGCCTCCTGCTCTTCACGGGCGTCATGGGCGGCATCCCCGCACTCTTCACCTGGAGCATCTGGATGGTCTACCCGGCCAACTGGACCACCCCCGCCAAAGTCATCGCGGTGCTGCCCATCTTCGGGGGCATGTGCGCCGTAAACCTCTTCCTCGCGTTCGGCGCCTGCGACGTGATCGACCCGCCCTTTCACATTCAGTAGAAACCAACATTCACGAAACGCGACTGCCAAATGAGAGGCGCGCCAACGGGGCTTAGCCTTCCAGGCTGAGACAAGGCCCACTATAGTCGCGGGCGGGCACTACGGATCCTCGGCAGACTGTGGTCGGAAAACGGAGCATAGAGCCGCGTGAAAATTTAAGTGAGCTGAATCTCAGGCTGGAAGCCTAAGCCACGTTGGCGCGCAATGCTGTGTCGGGAACGGGCTATTACCTTTAGAGTAAAAAGATTTGGACTGGAGCAGCATGGGGAGAGTTCGATGGCCACAGTACTGAAAACCACCACCACCCGCTGCCCCATCTGTCTCGAACCCGTCCCGGGCCAGGCAGATCGAACGAAGGCCTAGAATACCCCGCACACTCGTTACCACGGTCCTCCGTGGTAATGCATACCGTGCCGCTTCCGCGGCACACGGTGAGGAAAGCCGACTCGGGCTGAGGAAAAGGTTCATGTACGACTGCATGTCATCACATTGACCCTGCAGACAACCTTTCAGTAGTCTACTGGAGCTGCAAAATGGTGCCGTTCGCACTGCGGTCACGCGACATTCATGTCCCATTGATGGACGACGGCGTAGGGAGGCAATTGAAATGTTGGAGGTAGACCAACGCGAGGACGCGGATGCGGCGCGTGAGACGAAGCCCCGTTCACTGGCAGTAGTTTTGTTTTGGGGACTCGCCCCTGCAATTTGCCTCGTCTTGTCGGGGCTTTGCATTAGGGCGAACGGGAAAGAGAATATAGTCTCCAATGTATTCTACGCCTTCGGGCTCTTCGGCGGACTCTTCTTACTCCTGGCGTGGGGCTTGTGGCTGTTGAATCGCACCGATCTTGATTGGATGGAAAAGTGGCCACTGGCCGTTCTGATTGCTTTCATCGCACACTGCGCCAATATCGTGATCGCGATAGGTGCATGCGCCTTCATTGATCCGCCCTTTTCATTTCCGGAATGATCCGGTTCAATACAGGGATTTTTGAGGTGAACGAAAACGACCCGAAAGAGGCTCCTTCACGAACGGACGGTGTCATGCTCATCTTCTGGGCCCTGAGTCCGGCGATACTGTTGATCGTCTTTGGCATCATCACGGGCGGTGATTTTATGAGCAGTAACCTTCGACTGGTCGGATTTGCCGCCACGTTGATTGCCGGCGTATTGTCGCTGTATTTCTGGTGCATTCGACTGATCCTTCAGAACGGCGGAATAAATTCGGAGAATGCCGCAGCGGCCATTCCGCTGACCTTCGTCATAGCCTTTGTAAATCTATTGATCGCCTTCGGCGGGTGTTCGCTTATTCTGTCGTGATTGACGGCTTGAAGGGGTCAGGGTACTATGCATTCTGAGATCGTGAGTCTGAAATCAACCACCACCCGTTGCCCCGTCTGCCTCGATCCCGTTCCCGGCAAGGTCATTGCCGCCGAGGGCAAAGTCTACCTCGAACGCACCTGCCCGGCCCACGGCGATCACAGCATCTGCATCAGCAGCGACGAGCGCTTCTACCACGTCTCCAGCGGCGCGTCCTCCTGCTGCAACGGCGGAGCCTGCTGCGACGACGACCCCTTCGAGACCCTCTCCACCTGCCTCGCCCTCATCGAGATCGTGGATAGCTGCAACCTGGCCTGTCCCGCCTGTTACGCGAATTCACCCCAGTCGAAAGAAGTCGATGCCATCACCTTCGAGGACTTCCAACAGCGCGTCGACGGCGTCATCGCGCGCAAGGGCAAGATCGAGATCCTTCAGCTTTCCGGTGGCGAACCCACGCTCCATCCCGAGTTCTTTCGCCTCCTGGCCTGGGCGCAGGTCCACCCGCGCATTGACTACGTGCTCCTGAACACCAACGGCGTACGCCTCGCCAACGACGCCGACTTCGCCCGCGAACTCGACGCGATGTATCGGCGCGGCGGCCTCCAGCTTTACCTCCAGTTCGACGGTCCGCAAGAAGCGGAGCAGAAAGCCCTGCGCGGTGCGGACCTCCGCAAGACCCGCCAACGCGCCATCGAAGTGGCGGGTGCCATGGCGGGCGGCGGTCTGCCCATCACCCTGGCGATGACGGTCACCCCCGGCAATCTGGACCACCTGTGGGAGGCCGTGGCCTTCGGCCTACAGTATCCCCACATCCGTGGCGTCGCCTTTCAGCCCATGACCTTCTCAGGCCGTCAGTCGGTCACAGCGGGGGAGGACCGGGGCCGCACCCAGCGCCTCAACACCGCCGATGTGATTCTCGGCCTCATCGATCAATCTGCAGGACAACTCAAGGCCGAGGACTTCACGCCCCTGC
>JBIJDL010000344.1:0-7041 GCA_044344195.1 Candidatus Hydrogenedentales bacterium | reverse complement strand
CTGACGACACTCCGCTGCCGCGAGGGCACCTTCCGCTGGACGCAGCAGTGGCGCAGCACCGATGGCGCGAAGACGTGGGTGCAGGAAGCGAACCCGGTTGACTACCTCGGCGAGGGCAACCCGCCCATGCTCAACCAACTGCCCGACGGACGCCTCTGCCTGACCTATGGCTTTCGGGCCTACCCCTACAGCATACGGGCGAAACTGAGCGATGACAAGGGCAAGACCTGGGGGCCGACCATTTTACTTCGCAGTGACGGCACCGACCGGGATATCGGCTACGTGCGCAGCATCGTGCGTCCCGATGGCAAGGTGGTGACGACCTATTACATCGACGAGGCGGAGACCGGTCCGGAGCGCTATATCGGCGCGACGATCTGGGACCCGAACAAGATCGAGGAAATCACGAGCGGCGATACTGAACGTCAGTTGGGGTTTTAGGCCTTTCGCCAAGCCGTTTGGCCCTACGGTAAAGGGAGGCGGTGGGGTTATTCCTTCCGCTCCCGCCACCACGCGCAAATCGCTTCCACCAAATGGGCGACATCGTGCCGTGCGGGCTCTACCGACACATCGAAGCCCGCGCTTTCGACGGCCCGGCTCGTGACGGGGCCAATCGAGGCAGCCGTCGCACGCTCGCGCAATGCCACTACGTCCTCTGGTGTGAGAATCTCGCAGAGGTTGCGCACCGCAGCCGCGTTGGTAAAAACGAGCAGGTGGGGCTGGTACGCCAGAAGATCGTCCTTCAACGCGCTGGATGCTGTGGGAAGTCGCGTGTGATAGGCGACGGCCTCCTCCACGCTTGCGCCAGCGCCAGTGAGGGCCTGGGCCAGAGAAGCGCGTCCGACATCGGCTCGGGGAACGAGCACGGACGCGCCCTTCAGGTTCCCTGCGCGCATCATGGCGGCAACGATGGCCTCACTCGTGTAGTTATCGGGGACGACGTCCGCCCGCAGATAGCGCACGGCGAGGGCGTCCAGCGTGGATGCGCCCACGGCGCAGAGGCGGACCCCCGCCAGGGCGCGCGCGTCTTTCCCTTCATGGTCCAGACTGGCGAAGAGCATGTCGGCGGCGTTGGCGCTGGTCAATACGATCCAGTCGTGCCTCCCGGCGTCGAGCAGGACGCCCGGCGTTATTTCCGGTTCCACTTCGAGTGTGGGGAAGGAGAAAACGCCCGCGCCAAGGGCGGTGAGTTGTTCTTCCAGGGGCCCTTTCCGGTGCTCCGTGTGGGTCACGGCGATGCGCAGCCCGAAGAGGGGCCTGTTTTCAAACCAGGCGAGCTGATCGCGCAACGCGGCCACGGGGCCTACCACAATGATGGATGGTGCGCCAATGCCCGCCGCGTTTACGGCATCGGGTAGATCGTTCAAGGTGCCGGCGACGGTGCGCTGTCGGGCATAGGTCGCCCACTCGATCACCGCACACGGGGTCTTACCCGGCCAGCCGTGCTCCACGAGGGCGCGGCAGATCTCGGGCAAGGCCGCGACGCCCATGTAGAACACGAGGGTCCCCTGGGGGCTAAGGTGCTTAAAGTCGATGTCGAGGGTCTTCGCGTCGCCGGCGAAGTGCCCGGTGATGAAGGTGACGCTGGTGGCCATGCCGCGCTGGGTGACGGGGATGCCGGCATAGGCCGGGGCCGCGATGCCCGCGGTGACGCCCGGCACTATTTCGAAGGGAATTCCCGCTTCCGCCAGCGCGAGGGCCTCTTCGCCGCCGCGACCGAATACAAAGGGGTCGCCGCCCTTGAGCCGCACTATCTGGTGGCCCCGGAGGGCATGGTCGATCAGAAGGCGCTGGATTTCCTCCTGGGGTAGGCTGTGGCGGTCGGCCTGCTTCCCCACGAAGATGTGTTCGGCCCGGGGCGCATGGCGCAGGAGCGCGGGGTTGACCAGAGCATCATAGACCACCACGTTGGCGGCCTGCAGGCATCGCAGTCCGCGCAGGGTGAGCAGGCCGGGATCGCCGGGGCCGGCACCGACCAGATACACGTTTCCAGTTGCCATGAATGGGACATTCCGAGGGGGGCTGAGCTTTTGCGGGCTATCATAGCGCAGGCGGGGGGGCGACTTCGAAGTGTGGTTGTTTGTATTGCTGTAATGTCTATGCTTTTTCTTAGATTGGTGTATACTCTGGGTGATGGAGAGAGCGGACTAAGACAATCGGAGCGAGTATTGTGGTGTTAAATCAGGCAGCGTCGGGGAGCACGCCAGCGGAGTTCTCCTATCTTCGGCCCCGGAGTTGGTCGTTTGCGGTCTATCTGGCGCTGACGATGGTGGCGCTCGCGTCGGTCAGCCTGACCCTCGTTACGGTTGCAAGCATGCGGCAGGCGCAGCGCGAGCTGACCGGCCAGATCGGTCGCCAGCTTGAGGCACAGGCCCAAAGCCTGAACAATCTGTCGGCGTTTTTCCTGCTGGACAAGATCAGCGATCTGCGGGTGCTTGCCACCTCGGACGACATCATCGTGCCGGCGATGACGAGGAACGAATCCTACACCGGGACGGAAGAAGCGATTCAGGCGGAGATCGACGCGCTGGATCGTGCGTGGGTTGAGGCACCGGGAATTACGCCCCTGATCGAGAAGACGATCACGGCTGACCGGGAGGCCAATCTGGCCGCCTTCCAGTTGGCCCGTTTTCTGAGGGGGTTCGACGAGCATACCGAGTTGCTCCTGACCGATCGCCGGGGTGCGACCATCGCCGCCACCGGGCGGCTCAGTGACTACTACCAGGCGGATGAAGACTGGTGGAAGTCGGCTTGGGAAGGAGGCAAGGGCCACATCTATATCTCGCCCCCCCGCTTCGATGAAAGCGCGGGTATCACGGCCATGCTCATCGCCGTCCCCGTGTTCAACGGAGGGGAAGAACCCATCGGTGTGGTACGCTCCACGTTGAACGTGGCCGACGTGCTGAGCGTCATATCAAGCGTGAAGATCGGTTCCACGGGCTATGCCTACCTCACCGACGATACTGGCGACATTTTCGGCGGCCCCGGCGTCAGCAGCGAGTCGGAGTCGGGGGTCAGCGATATACTCAACACCGGACTCGCGGCCTCATCGGGCGTGAATGTAGATTCTGAGGCGATCATAGCTCATGCCCGCCTTGTGCGCGAGAATTTCGACTTTGGCGCTATGAGCGCCGTGGATGACGCGGTTGCCGATGCGGTTACCGGCCTCGGCCTGGTCACCATCGTGCGGCAGGAACGGGAGGAGGCGCTTTCCACCGTCAGGGCAATCGCGGCCTCGGGCCGCACCGCCCTGTGCATTGCCGTGGTAGCCTCGGTACTCATCGCATTTGTCGCGGCGCGCTTGGTCACCACGCCGCTGAAGCGCCTGAGCGCGGCCGCCGAGGCGATGGGACAGGGGCACCTCGATACCCCGCTGCCGCAGGCCTATGGCGGGGAAATCTGCCACCTTACGGAAAGCTTCGCCACAATGGCCGATCGGATTCAGAAACTCATCGCCTCGGTGGAGGCACGCTCCAAAGAACTGAGCGAATCGAACGCCTCCCTCACCCGCGAGGTGAGGGACCGGATCCGGGCGGAGCAGGAGCTGCGGCACTACCGCGACCAGTTGGAGGAGCGCATTGATGAACGCACGCGCGCGTTGGAGGAGGCCCAGGCCGAATTGATGCGGCGGGAGAAGCTGTCCACGCTGGGTCAGCTCACGGAGAAGATTGCCCAGGAGATCAGGAGTCCACTGGGCACGGTCGCGGCGTCGCTTTATGTGCTTCGAACTTCACTGCTGGGCAAGGCCGATGAACGTATCGAGGGCGTTCTGACCCGGGCGGACCGCAGTATCAAACGATGCGACCGGATTGTCAGCGAACTCTTCACGTTCTCCGACCGCCAGCCCCCCGTGCTACAACGGACCCCGCTGGATTCGTGGATGGGGACACTCCTCGAGAAGTTCGAGTTCCCGGCTTCGGTCCGGGTGGCTACGGCGTTGGAATCCGGACAGATGGTGCTTGTTGATCGCGAGCGTATGCGCCAGGCGATCGAGTGCATCCTGCTCAATGCGGTGCAGGCCATTCAAGAAAGCCAACGTGAGTATGGGACGGTCACTGTGCAGACGTGCTTATCAAACGCTCGCGCCGAGATCCATATCTCCGATACCGGCCCCGGCATCGCGCCAGAGGCGCGCACACAGATCCTGGAGCCACTCTACAGCACCAAGACCATGGGGATCGGCCTCGGCCTGCCCCTGGCCAATGTCATCATGGAGGAGCACTGGGGCGGCCTCGAGTTTCACGAGGGCGAGGGCGGCGGCGCGCGGGTGCTTCTCTGGTTGCCCGTGCCGGCCTGATCGCGTCGCCCCGGAGTGGCGGCGGGCGAACTTTCTGGTTGCGATTCGTCCTCTCCAGAGGGGATGATGTGGGTTGCGGTTTCACGTTGCCATGAGGTCCGACGCGCATGAAGTATCGCGCGTGGCCCACCACCTGATTCAACGGGCGGAATCACCGCAGCTCCGCCGCGGGAAGTACCATGCTCAGACTTGCAGTACCCATTGCCATTCTTCTGCTCAACCCTTTCAGTGCCTTCGCCGAATCCGCGCCGCCGGAATTGCCCTCCCAATGGACCCCTATCCTCCTTCCGGGCCAGGACGGCTTCGTATTCCCCATGTACAGTTGTCCGGGGGATCTGGAGGGACTCCGCGAACTGGTGGAAGTAATGAAGGCCGAGGGGCTGGGCAATGGTTTCGATCCCGGTCCGCCAGCCGATGCCGCCGCCGCTGAGGCCTTCGACTATATCGCCGCCCTGGGCTGGCCCGTCATCGCCTATCCCGCCGCGCCGGACATGCAGGTGATCGACGGACTCAACGTGCTCAAGGATGAGGACGAGGCCGTGTTCCAGCGCTTTGACTCCAGTGGCAAATTCATGGGGATCCAGTTGGGCGAGTGGGGCTATTACTTTCATAATCTTTCGATGAACGAAATTTACTGGCGAGGTCTCTACGGTGCCAATTTCGATGAGCACAAACACCGCATGAAGCCTCAGGGGCTCTTCGGATACGACGCGATACCCGCCAGCAAGCGTGAGGCCCACGACATTATCCGGGACTATTTTCTCACGCGAAACCGCGCGATGCGCGGGCGCAATGTGAGCGTCACCGGCCACTCGCACTATGAGGCCTACGTGGCCGACTGGGGCACGCAGCTCATCGGCCTGGAGGTGGGAGAAAACATCGCCTTCGCCCAATCCAAGTTCGCCTTTGCACGGGGCGCATCCCGCCAGTCCGGTATTCCCTGGTCGGCCCAGGTGAGCCCCTGGCTGAGCGGTGCGGTAACCATGGCGGGGCCGCTGCGCCTGGAGGGCAAGGATGCGCGTGGTCTCGACGCGGGTCACTCGCTAAGCTTCTACACGCGCATGTGGCTCCATGGATGGTTTGCTGGCGCGGCCATGGTCACGCCAGAAAACAGTCTGGCCATCTTTTTTGAGCCCGGTGAGCCCCGGTGGCGCTTGACGAGCCACGGCGTGCGGGCTCGGGAGACCTTCGCGTTTATGCGCACTCATGATCGGGGCACGCCCTTCACCCCCATCGCCATTGTGCTGGATGAACTCGCGGGCTACAACGGCTTCATGGGCAAGCCCTGGGGTATCCTCGAGCCGACCGAGGGCGATGGCGAGATTCGCGACCTGCTGGAGCACCAGCTCTTTCCCGGTTCCAACCATTGGCACTTTCCCACGGATAAGGCGAACCCGGAGGCGTCTTTCCTCCGTCCGACACCGTTCGGGGAAATCTTCGATGTGCTCATGTCCACGGCCGACGCTCAAGCGCTGGCAACCTATCCGGTCATCCTCCTCGCGGGCGACCACGAGTTCGACGGACTCTTCGTGAAGTCGCTCTTTGACGCGGTGCGTGCGGGCAGCACACTGCTGATTCACCCCCGTCACGCTGCGGCCCTGGGCGAGGATCTGGCCCGGCTTCAAGGAACCGGAACGGTGGAGATCCTCGAGCCATGGACCAACCCCGATACAGGCAAGTCCGCCGCGATCGCCAATGAACGGCTCGCAGCGCTGGTGGCGGATCACAGCCCGATCACAATAAACGGCGACCCGATCCAGTACCAGATCAATCGCAACGGCGCTGGTTGGGTCGTCGAACTGGTCAACAACGATGGCGTGATCAAGACCAAGGACCAACCCGCTATTGTGGTGCCGGAGAAGGTGGCCCGGGTGCGACTCCAGCCGAAGTTCGCATTTACGAAGGCGCAGCAGTGGACTGCGGGCGAGTCCGTGGCGATCGATCCAGCGCAGGAAGTGATCGTGCCGCCGGGCGAGACGGTGTTCGTGGAGTTTGCGGCGGGGCCCTGAGGCCGAAGACAATCAGACGGAATGGACGAATCGGACCGATCAGATGAGCCTGATCGGTCCGACTAGTCAGAATGCCGCGGCCGGCGCGGGATTGCCCGATGCCGGTGTGCGCATTCGGGTCCAGCGTTGGCTAGAATGTCTTGTTTGCCTTGCAGTCCATCACTGCCCTAGTCAATCAGCACCACGGCATTGGCCAGTTCATCGCGATCCTGGTTGTCGCGCGGGAGCGGCGCGGCGAGTTTGTCGCCGAGTGCTCCGATGCATTCCGTGAGGCCCCGCGCCGGGGTGCTGCCCAGTTGCTTGGTGAGGGCGGCGCAAAGGCGCGCGACCTCGCCCTCGGGCAGAGCTTTGGTTGCGGTTTCATCCGCCAGAATGCAGACGGTCCGCTCGAAGAGCGAAACGTAAATCAACACGCCCGTGCCGCCGCCGGTGTGGTGGATGCGCTGATCGAAGAATACTTCCCTTGCACGCCGCTCGACTTCCGCAGCCAGTTCCTTTCGGCTGGTCATGAGCCTGCGCAGCACGGGGATGCGGGCGCAGATCATTGCGCCGAGGACGAAGCCGCCGATGAGCGCGGCAATCCAGCCGGCATAGTTCAGGGGGAACGTTGCACCCCAGTCACCGGGCTCGGCGGGTGTGACGGGCCAGGCGAGCCAGAGCACGACCATGAGCACGATCCCGAGCCAGAGTCCCGCGAGGTCCTCCGCGCGGTCATAGCGCCCCGAAACCGTGGCG
>JBIJDL010000033.1:0-25060 GCA_044344195.1 Candidatus Hydrogenedentales bacterium | reverse complement strand
AAGCACGGAAAACAGATACTTCCGACACCATGCATTACGATCCGCCGCGCACTCATCTCTGGGCTACTGGTTTCTTGAAAGTCAGGTCCTCTTCGGCTATCTCGATATTCGCCCGGGGACTGTAGGTCGTCGCTCCACGGTTGCCCATATAGTCGATGTGCTCGTACTTGCGGAGAAGGAGGTCTTCTTTCCCAATCCAGATTGTGGTCTCCCGACCACGGAAGTCCTTGCCCTGAAGCCGCAGACACGGAGTTCCGTCGTCGATACTTGCCTCTTCAAGGATGCTTAACCCGGAGAGTTTAAAGTTCCAGTCAGGATCACTGTCCAGCAGCAGCGCGGGAACATTGCACGTGGTGACGCTGTAAATCGTACCCACGGCCTTCACAACATCAGGCTCAACCGTGGCTTCTTTGTCCGTGTCCGACATGAGCTGGACCACATCTCCCATTTTTCCAACTGCGCTGGCCGTGAAGTACGTATCGACCTGCGTGTCCCATTGCTCGAAGAGGAGGTCTCCCGGGTCACGGTAAGCGGTTTTGAAAGTCGTGTGATCCGTAATATTGCCGCCAGAGTTGAACTCAAAGGTTCCCGTGTCTGCATAGGACACCAAATTGCCATAAGCTTGTTTGATCTGATTCACCAGCGCCCTCGCTTCCGGTGACGCGGTGTCACGGACGACTTGATCAAATTCTTCGAGTGAAAATTCACGTTCAACATAACTTATGAAGACTTGAGCTCCGGGCTTGGCATTGGATATCTGGACAAAGGTCTCCGCCTTGTCCTTTTTGTAATACAGGGTTGTGCTGACATCCACGCCCTCGGGTGGTGCGTTGATTTTCCATCCGTTCTCCTCGAAGAACTCTACGTAGAAGTTCCTAATCGTACCAACAGCCTTGTCCGGGAACCGTGCCTGAACGAAGAAGTCGTTTCGGTCTTTTCCGGTGACGCGGACTTCCTGTGGCCCGGGCGGTAGGGGCATTTTCCTTAAGGCCAGGTCGAATTCCCCCGGCTCGCTGGACAGCGTGCCACCGCAACTGAACAAAAGGAGGCAAAGTCCTGCCATCATCGAGCGTGGACGAGTTATGTTGAACATGGTTGGTTGCCTCCTCATCTGAAAGTTGTTTCTGCCGATTACGTGAAACGCCGCATTGCACCCTCCCCGTCAAGTTGAGACGAAAAAAAACGGCAACCCATCGCGACGGGCCTGGCGTCTCGTCTTTCGCGGCGCTTTCGTGTCCGTCGGCCATGACTTCCTTCTCTTGCGCCGGGTTCCGCAGCCCAAGCGCCGGGCAACAGGATCAACGCGATCAGTATAGCACCCGAACTGCGGTGCGGTTGCAAGATATATGGCTGAGGGCCATCTGAGGCCGCGACCCGTCAAGGCCGATCCTCCTCCGGTGTGTTGTCCCCTTCGGTCTTTTCGGTCTGGCTGGTGCGCCAGCGGGTGTAGCCATAGGCCACGGTGAGGAGGGCGGCACCGAGGAAGAGCACAGCACCCACACGGTAGATCACCTCCAGGCGCCACACGTCCACAAAGAAGGTGCGGGCCAGGGCCAGGGCAAAGACGCCGAGACCCATGTAGCGGAACCAGGGCTGGCGGGTGAAGAGCGCCCAGCAGAAGATCGCGAGTCCCCAGGCCGTCCAAGCCATGGTGAGGTAGAAATTCTGGATGGTGTCCACGCGGGAAAGACAGAGCACGCCGAGCAGCGTGGGTGTGCCCGCGAGCAGCACCGTGATTGTGGTGACCTGTGCTGGTTCGATGGCAACGCGAATCCGGTTCAGTACCATCGTAACGCCACGTTCGGCGGCGAGCCAGTACACGATGAGGGCGCTGTAGCCGGCCCACAAGGCGCCGAGGGTCATGCCGTGCTCCGTCGCGACAATAAGCGGAAAGGTGGCGAAAACGCCCGTCAGGATCGACAGGGCGCCGGCGGTGCGGCTTCGGAAGAGGGCGGCCCAGGCGAGGAAGGCTCCCGCGATGAGGGCCATGCCGGTGTAGTGCCAGCCCTGCTCTCCCATTTCACCGTTCCACGCCAGGCAGACCACCCAGGCGCAGCAGAGCAGCGCCCGCGCGGGCCACGGTCTGTTGAAGGGGTTTCGCGCGGTGAGGAAGCGATCACCGGCGATGGACAGCGCGACGATGGCGAGGGCTCCGATGTGCCACCAGCGGGTTTCCGCGAGACTCTGATTCGACAGCCACGCCACCAGCGCCACCGCCATGAGGACCGCGCCCATACTGGCCATGGCGCGGGCGTGAAGTACCAGCAGCGCAACGGCGAAGGCGGCTGCGGCACCAGCGAGGATAACGGCATGGAGATATTCGGGACAGTACGCATCGATCATCCAGATAGTGTTCCACGCCGCACAGCCATAGAGCAGATAGGGCATGGGCAGGAGGCGGTGAAAGGCCAGTCCAGGCCGACGCAGGCCCCATCCGCGATGTTCCACTGCCGTGGCGGCCGCGGCGGCCAGAATCGCGCCACGAAGGGCCCGGAAGCCTTCGGTCGTCTCGAGCGCCACCTGGGGCGACACGACGATGGTGAAGGCCGTCAGCAGTACCGCGAGGAGGCCCAGATTTGCCGCGCCCGTGGCGGCGGCGTAGCCCGTGGCCAGCAGCGCGATGGCTCCGGAAGCGAGGAGCGCCGTCGCGGACTCGGTGCGTTCCTGAAGGCCCGTGGCGATGATTAGTGCCGCACCAGCGGCCGTGAGGTGGGCCAGCAGCAGGGGATTGTGCTTCCAGGCTCCCTGGATGCCGCCATCCAGCGCGTGCGTTTCAAAGCGTGACGGGAGGAAGCGGCGGAAGAGTTCCGAAGTCGCGAAAAAGGCGGCCACGCAGGCGAGCGCGACGAGGAGGCCGTTGGGTTCCTGGGCATGGCCGCCCAGGATTCGTACGAGCCACCACGCCAGACCGAGTATCAGGTAGAAGGCACTGCCCGCGAGTACGGGAGCCGAACGGAGGGCAAGGCCCAGACCCGCGGCCGCCAGGCCGAGCAGGCAGAGTGCCGGCGCGCCGTAGTACAGCGGAAAGAGGGCCCGGACCTGGCCCGCGACGAGCAGGGCGCCAAAGGCCACGAGCACGTGGGAGAAGATCATGCGGCTCGGCAGGATGGGGGCGCCTTCCTTGTACTCCGCCATCTCCAGGCTCGCGCAGAGATCGCGGAAAAATTCCGGACCTCGCCAGGGACCTTCAGGGTAGGTGTGCCAGGGCGTCACGCGATACAACTCCGCGATGGCCCAGAACACGGACATCGTAAGCAGCGCCACGAGCACCTGGCCCGTGTGGCCCGGCATACCGGGGAGCGGAAACCCGCCCTGGTCGAGGGTGTACCAGCCATGGACGAAGGCCACCAGCGCCGTGCCGAGGGACAGGATCCGGCCCACGGGGCGTTGCGAGTGCCGGGCCGCCGCGAGGAGGGCGAGCGATTGCAATGCGATGGCGAGGGTCACGGAGGGACCGTCGAGCCATGCCGCAATGCCCGCCGTCGCCAGCATGGAAGCTTTGGTGAAATAGATGTTTGCGAGGGAGTCCGGTGTGTGCCTGCTTTCGGGCGCCGGGCGCAGCACGTAGCTCCAGCCCATGCCCCCCGCGAAGGCGGCCGTGGCGAAATAGAGGAGGTATTCTTTCCCCTGAGCGAATTCAAAGCCCTGCATCAGGGCCAGGCCGAGGAGCAGGAAACCGCCCGTGTTCAGTCCGCAGTAGATGTTGCGGGTTCGCGTCCGGGTCGAAGCGTGCTCATGCGGTGTGAAGCGGTCGGCCAGGGCATAGAGCACGAGGTAGGTCGCGAGCACCGCCATGCCCAAGGCGAAATCCATGGGCGCGCCGCTCGGCGGTGCCTTAGCCAGCCAGAAGAACTGGTTGATGTAGCTGCCGATCATGGCGCTCAGGGCCACGCTGTACCAGCCATTGCGAATGAGAAAGAAGGCGCTGCCGATACCGAGTACCAGCAATCCGCCCACGGCCGCGCGGCTGGGCGTGTCGAGGGACAAGGTGGACAGGGCCACGGTGAAGTGGCCGAGGAGGGTCATGGATAGCGCGATGAGTTGGGATTTGCGCCATTGGGCCATGGCGCCCCATGCGACGACCAGCAGGGCCAGGAGCAGCAGGGTGAACTCCTGACTCGGTGCGATGCGCGTCGGCGGGATATACCAGGTGGCGAAGGTGACGAAGTACAGGAGGCCGAACCCGCCGCCCATGAGCACCCGGGCATAGCCCGCGTATTTTTTTTCCAGCTTCCAGCCGATGCCGCCGAGGCCCAGCGCGAGGGCATAGCCCAGGGCCACCCGGGCAAAAGGCATCCAAGGCGATTCGCGGAATTTGTCCGACACAAAGGTGAGTCCCCAGACGAGACCCAGCGCCATCATGAAGACACCGATGCGGGGAAGCCACCACGTCGTGAGGGCCATTTCCCAGCCCATACCTTCCGGCGGTCCGAAGCGGCGGGGCGTTTTGGGGGGCGGTGGCGGCACGAGGGGACGTCGGGGAAGCACCGGGGGAGCGGGAGCGGTCGGTGCAACCTTAGCCTCGGGCGGGAACGAAGGCGCTGCCTCGCTCTTCACTGCGGCGGGCGCGGGTGCAAAAGCCGAGGCGGGCAGCGGAGGTGGCATCCGTACTTCCGGCGTGACCGACTTGATAGCGGCCAGAGGCTTTTCCGCGCCCGCATTCTCCCGTGCTTCCACTTCATCCAGGCGTTGGGCCAGGCGCGCGACGTTTCGCTGCACGCGCTCCAGCTCCGCCCGAATCTGGCTGATCTCATCGCGATTGTTCATGGTAAGGGCCTCCTCAATTCACAGGGTACCACGCTTGCACGACTCAAGTGTACCACAAAACAGTTAGAAATCAAACGGTAAATACCATTACTCTTTCGCTGTGAGATATTCAGATGCATCCCCTATTTCCGGAAATACGTGTATAATCTCTTCAGTGAACGGCAAGAACTCGTCGGGCTGGCAGGGGTCCGGCGGGCACACGCACTCAATTACGGGGTGCGGTCAGGCGGCACATGCGAGAACACCGTGGGATAGATGCCCGGGATACCTGGGAAAGCACGGAAGTGTACGAGCGCAAACTTCGAAGCACGGAGCAGCGACTTGCCGCCGTGACCCACGAACTGGCCCTCCGTTCCAACCAACTGGCCCTGATTCGCGGTCAGATGTCCGAGGCCACGGAGCGACGCATCGAAGAAGAGCGGCTCAAAGTCGTGCTGCAGATGGCTGGGGCCACAACCGCCGAGCTCGATCAACCCCTGGTGGAGTTGCTTCGCGTAAGTGCGGAGCTCGAAACGGACGCCTCGTGTACCCCCACCCTGAGCGCCAGAATCGCAGATCTGAAAGCCCACGCCCGGCAGGTGCAGCAGATCATTGATCGGATCCAGCACGTGCAGGCGGACCTGCTCCTTCCCGTGAATTCCGCCACCTCGATGGATGTGCCGGAGGGCCGCTACCGCGTGCTGATCGTGGAGGGCGAGGACGTCTTCGCTTCGAGCGTTTGCGACCTGCTTGAGCCCTGGTCCGCCACGCTGGAATTGGGGCGCGCGACGGACTGCGCGAGCGCCGAGAAGGCGCTGCTGGCGAATCGCTTCGACTTGATACTTTCGGACTATCAATTGCCCGACGGTACCTCCCTCGATCTCTTCACCCGGCTGGCGCTCCAGATCGAGTTGCCGCCTTTTATTCTCATTTCCGGTCAGGGCAGCGAAGACCTCGTGGCCCAGGCCGTGCGCCGGGGCGCCTGCGACTACCTGCCCAAGACGGGCCTCAATCAGGATCGCCTGATCCAGAGTATCCTCGCGGCGTTGGAGCGGGTGCGGCTCCGCCAGGAATTGCAGTCCGCCCACCGCCACCTCGCCGAGATGGCCACGCGGGACGAGCTCACCGGCCTCTTCAATCGCCGCTACCTCATGCAGTCTCTGGAGACTGAACTGAACCGCGCGCGGCGCTATCATCAGCCCCTGACGCTGTGCATGTTCGACCTGGATCACTTCAAGCAGTTGAACGACTGCCACGGCCACGAGGCGGGCGATACCGTGCTGCGTTCCGTGGCCCGCACGCTCCAGCAGACCGTGCGCAGCCCCGATATCGCCGGGCGCTATGGCGGCGAGGAGTTCATGATCCTGCTGATCAATACCGACCTCCACAAGGCGGCGCTTTTCAGCAACCGCCTGCGGGAGAAAATCGGCGAACAGGAATTTCGTTTTCCCAACGCCCGCTCGCTCGTAGTGACGTGCAGCATCGGTCTTTCCCAGTACAAGCCGGGAGAGCAGGACAGCGCCGCCCTGATCAGCCTCACGGACAAGGCCATGTACGACGCGAAACGACACGGCCGCAACCAGGTGTGCAGCCTCGCCTAAGCGTGACGTCCACGGTCTCCTTCTTGACTCAATGGTCCCCTCCGCGACATTGTAGTCCCGTTTGAAGCCGGGTGCTTCGAAGGCCAGGAGACCACACATGCAAAACCCGCTTACCCGCAGATTCGGAATCCTCTGCATCGGCCTGGGACTGCTGGCGGGCCTGAGCGGCTGCCCCATTCCCGAGCGCGAAGCGAAGCTCAACGACATCGCTCAGTCGTGGATGCGCCTGGCCCTCGAAGGAACGCGGGAAAAGGCCTTGGGGCCTACAGTGGAGGCGCGCAAACTCTGGCACGTGAGCGCGGCGATGTACGAGGCCTGGGCCGCGTACGACGATACGGCGTCTGGCTATTTCACCGGCAAGCGACTCAAAGCCGAGGCCGGGCCGAAAACGCTGGAGAATGTAGCGGAGACCCTGAGTCACGCGGTGTATCCCGTTTTGCGCGAGGGTTTCAAGGTGCTGGCGGACGACCCGCCGGGGACAGCGGGCTATGCGGCCTATGCCGCCTTTCGGGTTCACATGCGGGCACTGGGCTATCTGGATGAGCTGGGCAACCCCAGGCCTTCCCCCGCCCAGGCGCTGGGTGCGAAAATCGCCCGGATCGTTCTGGACTTCTGTGAGGACGACGGAGCCAACGAGCCGGGCGGCTATACGGATACCAGCGGCTACGCGCCGTTGAATCCTCCGCTGGAACTGGACTACCTGACGCCCGATATCCTTGATATCAATGCCTGGCAGCCTATCCGAATGCCGAATGGCGCGGTGCAATCTTTTCTCACGCCCCAATGGTGCTTTGTGACGCCCTTTGCCCTCGCGCCCTATGACCAGTCGGGCCTGCGTATCGATCCCGGCGCGCCGCCTCAATTCGGCGGCGCCACGATGGGCGAATTTGTCGACAACTTTATGGGAGTGCTGGTTTACAGCGCATCCCTCGATCCCGCCGAGGGACTGGGCAGCGAGACCATCAATATTTCGCCCGGTGCCCGCGGGAACAACCCCTATCTCACCGACGACGGCACGGGTCACGCCGTGAACCCACGCACGGGCGAGGCCTATGCCGACAACTTCGCCCGGCGCGGCGACTACTACCGCGCGCAGGCGGCCTTTCTCGATGGGAATCGTTTCAACATGCCGGGGCCCTGGTGGTTCGAGATCGCGACCGACGTGCTGGCGGGCAGGGGCCTCGTCAACGCACAACCAGCCAACAAGCCCGCGCGTCACGATCTCGAATACGATGTGAAGCTCTACTTCGCGCTGGGTGGCGCCATGCACGACACGGCGATCGCGGTGTGGGACGTGAAACGCCACTACGACTGGGTGCGCCCCATCACGGCGATCCGCTGGCTTGGCCAATACAACCAACTGCCCCTGCGCGACGGCGTGGTGGAGTTCATAGGCGAGGACGACGCTCTGGCGGGCCCCGAGGGCGAGCAGGTGGGCCGGGTGAAAATCAAGGCCTGGCGCGGCCCTTACGCGGGGGTGGGGTGGATTCAGCCGGAAGACTGGATACCCTATCAACACCCGGCTTTTGTAACACCACCCTTCCCGGGTTACACTTCCGGACATGCGGCCTTCGGCTGGAGCTTCAAGGAGGTGATGGAGACCTACACCGAAGACGCTTTTGTACCCGGCGGCCTGATGGAGTGGGTGGTGACGGATTTGCCTTTCGATGAGGCCCCTTCGGAACCTGTGAAACTCCAGTGGGCGACCTATCAGGATATCGCGGACGACGGCGGGCTCGGGCGGTTGATGTGCGGCGTTCACCCCCGCGTGGATACCGCGGCCAGCCGTCCCATCGGGCGCGAATGCGGTCGCGGAGCCATGGCGGCGGCGGCGGCGTATTTTGCCGGCGAACGCGACGGCGTGGTGCCGGGGGAATAAAGAACGTAAGTCGGCTAGGACCGATAGGACGGATTTTTATCGGTCGTAGCACCTCGTTCCCAGGCTCCGCCTGGGAATGCAGTCTCCGGAGCTCTGCTCCGAACTCGGGCGGGGATGATGTTGATTTAAGCAGCGTCACGCGCGTGTGTCGAGCTAATTGTGATCGCTCTTTCGAAGCGGAGCTTCGGAGACTGCATTCCCAAGCGGAGCTTTGGAACGAGTGAAAAACCGGCGGCGACCGCGCCGCCACGGAGATGACCGTGCAGTCTTCCAGAAGACAATTCTTGACCGCATGCGGCGGTGCCGCCGCCCTGGCGGCATTGCCCGTCGCGGCCCAGCCAAAGCCCATGAATGTGGTGGTGATCGTGGGCGACGATCATCGCGCGGATGCGTTGGGGTGCGCGGGCCATCCCTTTCTCCAGACGCCCAATCTGGATCGACTCGCGTCGGAGGGCGTACGCTTCACCAACGCCTGCGTCACCACCGCGATCTGTTGCACGAGCCGGGCGAGTATCTTCACGGGCATGCACCCCGCGCGGCACCGTGTGATCGATTTTGCCACGGCCATCCGCGATGAAGATCAGAAGGCGAGCTATCCCGATCAGTTTCGGGCGGGGGGCTGGCGCACGGGGTGCTTCGGAAAGCATGGCGTGAACGGCTACGGCGCGCCCGAAGGCGCGTTTGACGTCGTTGAGGCCCCGGCCCATGGCGGCCTGTATTTTCCGAAGGACAATCCGGGTGCGCGCCACGCGGACGATCTCCACACCGAAGCGGCGGAGCGATTCATCGAGGCCGAAGTCGCGGCGGGCCGCCCTTTCTGCGTCTGCCTTGGCTTTCAATCGCCCCACGCCCTGGACTACGCGGAGAAGCCCTACCAGCCCGCGCCCGAGTTTCAATCGCTCTACGCCGATCAGACGATGCCCGATCCCGCGGCCTCGGAGGCGGGTGGTTTCGAAGTGCTTCCGCCCTTCCTGCAGGACAGCGAGGGCGTCCGGCGCTTCAAGCACAACTTCGGCGGCGCGGCGCGCTTCCAGGAGTCGGTGAAGAATTACTACCGCACGATCACCGGCATCGACGCTTATATCGGTCGCCTGCGCGAGACCCTGTCCCGCTGCGGTGCCGCCGACAACACCGTTATCGTCTATCTGGGTGACAACGGCTACTTCCTCGGCGAACGGGGCCTGGAGGGCAAGTGGTACGCCTACGAACTTTCCATTCGCGTGCCCATGATCATTTTCAACCCCCAGGCCGACGCCACGCGCCGAGGTATTACCGTGGATCACCTGGTGAATGAACTGGACGTCTCACCGACGATCCTGGACTACGCCGGTATCGCGATTCCCGAGCGCGTGCAGGGCAGGAACCTGCGGCCTTTGATGGAGGATCAGCCCGTGGAGTGGCGGGACGATTGTCTCTACCACCACCACTTCAAGCACCCCCAGATTCCCCGGAGCGAGGGCGTCATTTCGCGCGACTGGAAATATATCCGCTGGATAGACGGTGACCCCGGCGCGGAAGAATTGTACGACCTGCAGCAGGATCCCTGGGAAAGAAAAAATCTCGCGGGTGCCTCGGAGCACGCCGAAACCCTGGCGCGCTACCGAAAACGGCACTATGAACTGCTGTCGGCGATGGCTTGATAGTGTCGGCAGTCCCCCTTACCAGCCCATGCGCTCCCGCAACGAGAGAATATGGGCGAGGTGGTGATTTCCGTGCCACGCATAAAGCCCGATAGCATAGTCCAGCCGGTAATCCTTGTTCGCTTCGGGGTGGTGGAAGGTACGGGCGAGCTGATCTTCCGAAAGGCTCCACATCAGGCGCACCCACTTGCGGTGCAGGGCGTGGATTAGCGAGAGGGAGTGGACAATCGGTCCGCCGCTGTCGGGCAACTCGGCCCAACGATCTTCGAAGTACGGCTTGATCGTGGGATTGTCTTCCGTGAGCGCAAGTTTGAAGCGGATGTAGGAATTCATGTGGCTGTCGGCCAGATGGTGTACCACCTGGCGAATCGTCCAGCCACCGGGGCGGTAGGGCGTGTCGAGGTCCTGATCCTGCAAACCGATCCCCGCGGCCTCGAGGCGCGCGGGCAGCGTCCGGATTTCTTCAATCCAGTGGGCGACCTGGGCCAGGGTTATAGGTGAGGATGGTTCAAAGCGCCCGATGGGGTATTGTAATTGTTCCACGTTGGACAGTCCCTTTCCTGCGGCGACGCAATTGCCGTAAATCGCGTCGTGGCGTCTACGATAATGGACGGAAGGCGGTGGTATCAACGCGGCGCGACGAAGGGGCCGACTCTTACCTACCGGACGGTAAGATTTAAGCGATTTTTTGTGTCCGAAAATGCCGTAAAGTTTCTTTTTGGGCCTCAGGTATGACACAATAGCCACGACCTACCCATCCTTCCGCAGCGGTTTCCTCGCCTCAGGCGCTTTTCCTGTATCCGGATCACCATGCGGGGGTAACAATCAGGTTCGTGGAGACGCTTTACAATGATACATGCCCGTATCGTAGGCACGGGGCACTACTTGCCGGAGAAGCTGGTAACCAATGACGATCTGTCCAAGTTCGTGGACACTTCCGATGAGTGGATCCGCCAGCGCAGCGGCATCGAACAGCGGTATTTTGCTTCGGCGGAACAGGCCGTGTCCGATCTGGGAACCGAGGCCGGTCGCAAGGCTCTTGAGGACGGTGGCGTTGCGCCGGAAGACTTGGACTATATCATCTGCGCCACCCTGACGCCCGATCATAATATGCCCTCCTCCGCCTGCATTATCCAGAGCAACCTGGGCGCCACCCGCGCCGGTGCGAGCGATCTCAATGCGGCCTGCTCGGGCTTTGTCTACGCGCTGCAGCATGCCGACGCCCTAATCCGGGCCGGGGTTCACAAGACCATCCTGGTGATTGGCGCGGAAAAGCTTTCGGACCACCTGTACTGGGAGAAGCGGGACACGGCGGTACTCTTCGGCGACGGTGCCGGGGCCGCAGTGCTGCGCGCCAGCGAAGGCGAACACGGCATACTTTCGACCTACACCCGCTCCGACGGCAGCGCGGCCGATATCCTTTTCGTGCCCTCCGGCGGCACCCGCACGCCGATCACGCCCGAGAACGTGAACACGATCGAGCGGGGCGTGAGCATGAACGGCCGCGAGCTGTACAAGCGCGCCATCGGTGCCTTCGGCGATGCGATTGAAGTGGCGCTCGATCAGACCGGTCTCACGGTGGACGATATCGACCTCTTCATCCCGCACCAGGCGAACAAGCGGATCATCGATTCCGCAGCGAAGCGCGTGGGCCTGACGGACGACAAAATCTATCTAAATGTCATGAAGGTGGCCAACACGAGCGCGGCGTCCATCCCGATCGCGATTGACGAAGCCCGCAAAGAAGGCCGAATCAAAGAAGGCGACACGGTGCTGCTGGCGGCCTTTGGTGGCGGCCTGACCTGGGCTTCGGCGATCATCCGCTGGTAGGATAGCCCATCACGAAGGTTTCAAGGCGCTGTTGCCTCTCCAGGCGACAGCGCCTTTCTCATTTACCGCCGTTTTGAGGGGGCAGGTCCACGCGATAAATCGACACCTCGCCATCGGTGAACACCGGGCGCATCCAAGGGTGGTGGGCGGGATCAAAGACCGCGAAGGCTTTCTCGAAAGGACCGAGGACCATCCACGCCACCGACTGTTCCCGGCAGAATCCCTGCTTGAAAGTGTCATCACCGGGTGTAAGCAAAAAGCGCTGGACGGACGCATTCGCCTCGCGGTAGCGATCCGTGAGCACGTCCTGACCGGAGACGACCCGCAGGTCCGCCAGACGCGGGACAAACTGGCTCGTGTCGTGGCTCGCCAGGACCACCGACTCCGGCGCGGCGTTTTCCTCCAGCCAGCTAATTCCCCGCAGTAGCTCGTCGGACAAATAATAGCGCCATGGGGCCACGGGCTCGTGCAATGTGGTGAAGAAGCGGGCGCAGTTGAGAGCGTTGCCGGGCAACACGAGGACGCCCACCAACGCCAGGGCCAGTGGGCGAAGAACGCGAGTCCCATGGCGCGCATTGAGCCAGTCCGCCGCAGGGGGAACGATGTGCTTCACGAAGAGCAGGGGCGGTGCGAGTACCCAGGGGAAATAGCTCTCGACGCCCCAGGGAAAGTAGGGGTGGGCCTGCAGCAGCAACATGGCGGCGGCCAGCCAGAGCACGGGGATGGACAGGCTGGGCTTCCACCCCCGAATCGCCCGGATGCTCGCATAGGTGACAATCGCGCTGAAGGGCAGCCCCAGCCAGAGGATCTGCGGCAGGAGGAACATGGGTTGCCAGGCCTGCATGGGACCGAGGCCCAGGGGATTGTTCAGCAGGATCCAAGCGTGCCAGGCGATCACCGGGAGATGCCCGAGGAGTGCCCATCCCGCCTGCCCAATCGCTTGTCGGAGTGTGCTTGGATTTTCGAGTGTACGTGCGACGCCATAAAGGAGCAGCACAAGGCAGGCCTCGGGGATCTGGTAGGGCCGGATGAGGCTGTGGGCCGAGGCTGCCAGGCCGGCGGCACAGAAGAAACCCCACCGTCCAGATTCCGCCCCCCGGATGAACCAGGCATATTGCAGCGCCGCGCACGCCGCCGCGCGAATGAAGTGGGGCTTGTTCACGAGATAGGCGAAGAGCGTGACCCCCTGGGTATCTGCAGGTACGGCGATGCTCCCGTGAAGGGCGGCGTCCAGGGCCTCCACCAGCCAGCCGAAGCCGCCGCCAAAGGCGATCAACCCCAGCGCAAGCCGCCGGTGTCGTGTCGTGGCCAGCGTAACTGCACAGAGGTAGTAGGCGGCAAAGAGAAACGCAAAAACCGCGATCACGCGCTCCACATGGAAGAGCGCGGTCAAGGAGAGGCCGGTGGCCCGCGCGGCTGCGCCGATGATCCACCATTCGGGATTGAAGTAGGTCCGGGAAGGGGCGTGGGGCGTGTACAAGTTGGTCGTGAGAGCACTGCCCTCGGCCACCTGACGCGAAAAGGCGAAGTAGCTGTTGGCTCCGGGGGTGCCCCGGCCCACGAAGCCCATAAACGTCTCGCCGGGAGCTTCGGAGCGCAAGGCGTGGAGGTAGGGCAGGGAGCCGAGCACCGCAAAACCGATGGCCAGGGCCAGAGGAAAACACCATTCGCGTCGTTGGATGGGCTGCATGGGAGGCATTATGCGAAAGGACGCTGGGCCTTTACAACCGAGTGGGGCTCCGACCGCTATGCGGGAGGTCTTGTGAAAAGTGAGAATATCGCCGGATAATACGCAGGAAAACTGCTTGGAAGTTTGGGAGATATCCGGTATACTGAGATGAAGTGGAGTCGGTGTGAGTTGGGCCAGCACTCGTAGTGAGCGCTGGCAAAGGCTTTCGGGAGACTGCGCAGTCGATGATGCATGGTGCATCGCATTCCAACAACCAGCGCGGGTGAATTCTGCGGTCATGGTACGCAGGGATTCAGCCCAACGAGGAGAAGGCAGACGATGAAAAAGATAGGTGTTCTGGTTGCCGCCCTGGCCGGCACCACGGTAGCTTTCGCAAGTTCCCTGAGCGTCCCCTGGTTTGTCGACAATGCGCCCGTGGCCAATGACATTCCCGGCGTTATCAGCGGGGTGACGGGTATTGTTTACCTAAAAAGCAACGTAGGTTATAACCTCAACTGCTCGATCGAGTACTTCAGCCAGACCGGTGTGCCCCTCGGACCCGCCAACAACAGCACTCTGGCGGATCAGAACAATTCCTTCGTGATTCCTCCTTACTCGTCGGTCGCCTTCCGACCGGCGCGCCGCGATCCCGATGCCACGCCCGGCGGCCAGGAAAGCGCCACCGCGACGCTCGTTCCGGATCGTCCGCGCACGGGCGTGAACAGCGTCCGCGCCCTCGGGGGACAGTCGAATGACGGCAAGTTTAACGGCTCCCTCACCATTTCCTGGACGGGCGACCCGACGGACGTGCAGGGCACCTTCGTGTACTATCAGACCTTCATTCCGGCGAGCGGCGATGCGCGCTTTCCGACCACAATGAGCTACGGTCACCTCCTGCCTCCGGGCCGCTGATCGACGAAGTTAAGTTTTTTGCGCGGGCGCGCCAAGCCGGGTGCGTCCGCGTTTTCATTGAATCGGGTATCGCGGGTTCGATTATGACCCTCGCGATCCGTTAGCATAGAGGGGCTTCCTTATCCTCAGGATACAGGATTGCCGGGATATTTCCATCCCTGTGGTCGGGCACAGGCAGACGGGGCATTCCGCTGTTTCAACCCCAGCCGGTCGCCCAACAGCCGGCAACCGGGGCCCCAGCGCCAACGCGCATACCACCGCACAAGCCCTCAACACGACAGGGGAATATACTCACCGTGACGCAAGGTAACCAGACCGCCCGATTGTCCTTTCTACAGGAAGGGCATACCCAGCCCTACGAACGTCGGCATTTGATCCGTTATATCAGCTTGAAACTGGCCGCCCTGGATCTGCCGACCTATACCAAGGCCAGCACGGAATTCCTGGGGCTAACGGACGGGCTCATCCAAAGCTACAAGGAAAAGAGCCGACTTCTACGCGGCCACCTGTGCCCCGTCGACCAGCGCATCCAGGCATTTCTGGAGAAGTACCTGGCCGGAGAGACGCTCCACGCGCCGCTGCGCCTGCCGAGCACCACGTTCGTGCTGGACCGGGCAGGCCTCGCACGGGAACTCTCTCTCCCGGTGGACGGGCACTGCTTCAAGAATGGGTGTGTGTCCTCCTACCGGATTGCCCAGGGCGTGCTGCACAACCCGAGCAGCGACCGCCGCACGACGAAGGGCGTCTTCCACGTGGCTGACGGGGGCCTGCCCGTGCCGCTGGACAAGAAGGAAGTGCCGAAGCGGGTATTCGGGAATCTGATGGTGGCGGCGCTGAACCCGCCGCGCGACCTGCTCCAATTGCCCTTCCTGGCGGAAGAGGACGATCAGGCTTACACGATGGTGTCGATCATGATGCGGCCACTGGTCGCGCCCGAGATTCCGGGCCTGCTCCCCGCGAAGACGATGGAGACCCGTTTCTTCGTGCCCGGCAGCCTGGTGAGCAATCTCGACTTTGTGGAAACCATTTTCGGCAATGCGGGCGATCCGACGCTGACGGAAAACGACGCCGCCCTGGATTCGGAGCACTGGACGGGCCACACGGGCTGCGTGGTGCTGGCGCCCCATCTGACCCACCTGCGCAAGAAGGAACTGGGGCTTCCTCATTTTGACGATGCCACGGAGCGCCAGCGCAAGGAGGCCATGTGCTGGAAGGACGAGAGCGAGCTGTACAACGACGGCAACGCCTTCAAGATTACCTGCCGCGACGACCGGGGCGTGATGGTCACGCTGATTGCGGACAACTATTTCGGTTACTGCAAGAAGGAAGTGAAAACCCAACTCAGCTACGCGGCAAACCTCTATGGCAACTGCGAAGAGGAACACGCCGGCGGCGCGCTGGCCTATGCCCGTTTCAACCTGGGCGACAAATTTTTCATGGACTTCCGCTATACCAAAGAGGGGCATAGCTTTGACGAGATGGCTGCCAAGTATGGCGAACTGATGGAGGTACAGCCCGAGGGCTATGCCATCGACAAGGCTTACCCGGATGTCGTCTATGTGCCGGAGAACGTTCATATCGATCTCAATACCCAGCGAGTCTACTGGGAGCGGGGCGGGGTCGAGCAGGAGATCCCCCTGCGTCCCGGCTACGTGTACATCAACCCGGATGGCTACAACGTCCACATGGAAAAGCACCCCGGCGCGCCGAGCTGGCGGCTGGTGGGCACGGGCGTGGAAGGCACCTTCTGCCACAAACCCTGCACCGTATCGGGCGGCGGCAAGTCCGAGATATCGAAATCCCTGCTGGATGCCGTTCACTATGGTCCTTTCTTCGTGGCCGATTACAAGGAAGATCTCAATCGCATTCAGTCGGTGATGGCCCATCACTTCAGCGATCGCTTCCGGGATAAGCGCATCGTATCCAAGGGCCGACCCCTGCTGGCGGTCGACCGTTCGCTGGGTTCGGTAATCCGCCTGCTTACGCCCTCGGAAGAGGATTACACGCCCGAGTACAACGCCTGGCTCAACATGATCCCGGACTATGTGAAGGCGATGATCTTCATCATCAAGCGCTTCTACCGCCCGGAGTGGGGCGAGGACTGGCGCAGCCATTTCAGCGCCGACGTAATCAATGGCAAGCCGGGCCATGAGCTGAAGTTCAACGGCCGCAAGCTGGTGGCGAGCTATCTGCGCGTGGGCCTGGTAAGCGACGGGTCGTGGCGCACCTACAAACTGCGCCAGGATTTCCTGCCCGCGGCGAAGATCCAGAAAGAAGACGATATTTCCGCGTCGGTGGTGGTGCCAGCCAGCAGCCTCTCGCACCTCTGCCCGGAATACAAGAACCCGAGTGTCAAGATCTTGGACAACTGCGAGATGCGTCTTTTCCAACGGCCCGACGACGCGATCCACCGCGGGCACGACAAACAGACGGAGCGGGACTTCTCGGAGAATGAAAACTTCATCTCCAACTTCGAGCCCCTGACCCGGGAAGACGCCCGAAAGCAGCAGCAGCACACGATTACCTTCCAGGCCTACAGCCCGCCCATGCAGGATTTGATCAACCGCGTGGCCGACAGCGACGACATCGAGTACTTCGTTTCCTCGGCCCACCCGCGTATGGTGGACGGTAAGCCCACGAAGAACCCGCGCTATCTGCAGTTGCGCCCCGATTTGGCCAATCCCCGGGCCAAATACATTGGCGAAGTGGCCACCCGCCTTCACCGCCGCGTGCCCATGGACAAGCCCGTGCTGCACCCGGTGAATGCCGTGCTGCCGGGCCGGCGCAACAATCCACCGGACGTGAAGGCCGGCATCCGCCCGCTGGCGGTCTACAACCCGATTCACTACCAGGAGCTCCCGGAGCTCTTCATGGACTTCATTGCAAGCTTGACCGGCAAGTCGCCCTCGACCACGGGCGCGGGTTCGGAAGGCGCCCTGACCAAGGGGCCTTTCAACTGCCTCACGCCCACGAGCGATCTGAATAACGCACTGGTGTCGCACATCCTGACGGAGTACAAGAGCTTCACCACCGCCGCAGGCTACATCGGCCCGAAATACCGCGTGGATCACGATGTGAGCCTGTTGATTCCCGAAGTGTGGTGCCGCCTGTCCGAAGAGGAGCGTGACCCCGCGCACCTGCTCCGCGAAGGCTGCTTCGAAAAGATGGAGGACTTTGAATATCAGGGCGAGACCATCCTGGCGAGCCGCCTGGGCTATCGCATGACCCGCACCTTCCTGATCCACTACTTCGGCCGTGTGTTTGACAGTCCCTCGACGGTGTTTAATGACGAGATGCTCCGGCCCGAACTCCAGGACATGGACGCCTACGTGGACGGCATCAAAAATATTACGGAGGCCCAGCAGCGCTGCGCCCAGGCTTTCTTCGACGACCGCAGCATCGCGGCGGCCTGCCCGCCCCTGGCGGCCCTCCTCCACATCATGGTGCACGGCCACTATGGGGGCAAGACGGTGCAGGACCCGGAAATTCGCAAGCTTTTCACCCGCGAATACCTGATGGAAAGCGACTGGTATCAGGAGCGTCTCCGGATCAAGCAGGAGCGCGACTGCGCCCTGTGGAAACGGCACATCCAGAATCTCTCGGCCTTCCTGGAAAAGCCCAACTATGTCGAAGAGGCGGAGCGCCTCGATATCGTCGGACGCCTCGCGGACGCCAAGGCGGAGCTGTACCGCGTGGAGCATCCAAACTATCTCGAGAGCCTGAAAGGTACGCTGGGCGCCGATCCGCTTTATCGGCGGAGCTAGCGCACCGAAGTTCGAACCTCAAGTTTGCAGGGACGGCAGAGACTACAGAGACGGCAGGAAATAGATGTTGCCCGCCGCAAGCTCAATCTGTAGTCCCTGTCGTTCCTGATGTCCCTATAGTACCCGAAAGCACCCGATCAGCCATGCAACTGAAGTACCTCACGGCGATCCTCGCCGCTGCCATTTCCATCGCCGCTGTTGCCCAGGAGTCGCAGACTCCCGGCTTGCGCATTGGTGACGGTGGCGTGATTCTCAAAGACGGCCAGCCCATCCGCGCCCTCGGCGTGAACTATATGGACGCCTTCTCGCGCTGTCTGGAGAATCCAAACGACACCTCCTACCGGGCGGGCTTCGAAACGCTGGCGTCCCACGACATACCCTTCGTGCGCTTGCAGTTTGGTGGCTTCTATGCCATCAACTGGGCCTTGTATCAATCCGACCCAGGCAAGTATTTTGCGCTGATGGACGGCGTGGTCAAGGCCGCCGAAGAGACCGGCGTGGGACTCATTCCCTCGCTGTTCTGGTGGACGGCGGGCGTGCCCGACCTTGTCGGCGAGCCCTTGAGCAAGTGGGGCGATCCCGAGAGCAAGACCCAGGCCTTCATGCGCACCTACGTGCAGCAGGTGGTTTCGCGCTATGTGAATTCGCCCGCGATTTGGGCCTGGGAATTCGGCAACGAGTACTCCCTCGGGGCGGACCTCCCCAATGCAGCCGACAACCGCCCGCCTGTCGTTCCTTCACTCGGCTCGCCGGCATCGCGAAGCGCGGCCGATGATCTGACCTCCGACATCATTCGCGCGGCCACGACGGCCTTCGCGGCGGAGATCCGGAAGATTGATACGACCCGCCCCATCACCACGGGCCACAGCCTTCCCCGGCCAACGGCCCACCACCAGCACACCGAATTGAGCTGGGGCCAGGACAGCGTGGAAGAGCTTCAGGGGAACTTGGCCTTCATGACGCCGGATCCGAACGACCTCATCTCTATTCACGTCTATCCGGAACCCACAGGCAAGCGCTTTGGGGAAGTCGGCGTGCCTTACGGCCGGATACTCGATGCGGCCTTCCAGGCGTCGCGCGGTGCGGGTAAGGGCCTCTTCGTGGGTGAATTCGGCGCACCGCCGGACAACGAAGCCCCCTGGACCCCCGAGACCGCCATGGCCGAGGGGCTCAAGCTCTTCGAGGCCATCGAAGCAAGTCCGATTCAGCTCGCGGCCTACTGGGTTTTTGATTTCTCGTGGCAGGAATCGTCGATGAATGTGACCGCCACCAACGCCCGTAGCGGTTATCTGAAGGTACTGCAGGAAGCGAACAAGCGTATGGCCCAGGGGACGGACCCGCGCCCAAGTGTCGTCCGATAGCGCGATAACTCAATGCGGCAGGAGCCGCTTTGATGCGTGGGCCTGTCCCAGTGGATGGGTGGGTTGACTGGGGAAGAAAAGTGGCCTCCCGCTCGGCGACTTCGACGTTCATGTCGCGACATTACATCCCCTGGGACATGCCTCCGCGCTTTGGTGGGCTGCACTCGTAGAAGCGGCGAGAGTGCCTGTGGGTTCACTTTTCCTGCTCGCAGTACGCTTGCGGCGGTACGTCCCCTATGGCTCCCTGATCAACTCCAGAGCCAATTCGGGGAAGTTGCGAATGATGGCCGCCTCGCGGGATTTTCCCAGGGCGACAATTATGGCCGGCGTCTTGGCCACAACCCGCCTTTCATGGCAACCGCCCTTGAAGAAGGGACGTGTCCCAACGAAGACTGGGCCATCGTCGGAGGCGCGGATGGGTGTATCGGGATCGCCCTTTTCGAGCAAGACCCCATCCACCAGTTGGAAGAGTTTGTCGGCCGGGGCGCCCGCGTCCACGAGCACTTCACCGGGGCTCAGGAAGCGCTGTTCGACGGCCATGGTGTTGTTGGTCTGGTAGCGCTTGATGAAGACATTGGCCTCGCGCAGGCGCAGGGCAAACTGGCGGCAGAGGATGCGGGTGAAACCGGGGAAGCTGTCCATGATGATGTCCAGGTGGGCCGGCTTGAGCCTCAACGTGAAGGTGGCCATGACGCTGCGCACGGAGGCGGAGCGGAGACCCTCGCCGAGATAGGCCATCTCGCCGACAAAGACCGGGGCGTGGGGCTCGGCATTGATTACCGCCAGTTCGTTGCCGGGAGTGCGCTCCCGGGGAGCGTCGGGCTGCTCCACGAGGCAGTGTCCGCGCAGCAGCAGGAAAATATCCTGGCCCGGATCCGAACCATGAATCAAGAACTCGTCATTGGCGAATCGGAGGCTCTCGATATCCGGGCAGGCCTCCAGCAGGGCATGGATCTCGGAGTCTACGGGTAAACTGAGCGTATTGAGGTCAAAGGGTTCCGGCACGGTGCGTTCCTTTCGCGGCAGTCATCGGACGCGCCCGCGTTTCTCCGCAAGCCCGCCCCGGAGCAGTATAGCGGTCGGCACGGGTGTTTTAAACAGTTGGAACGACGGCGGGGTCTGTGCTGTAATAGCCGTCATATTTCGCGGGTGACTGGGACGTTCCAGGCCCGGCAGCCAGCGAGGAGGGCGACGAGAGATGAATTGGTATTATGCACGGGGTGACGAACGCATGGGACCCGTGGACGAGGCGCAGATTGTGGCGCTGGCGTCATCCGGGCAGATCACCGCGCAGACGCTGGTGTGGCGAGAGGGCATGGCCGATTGGATGCCCTGGGGCCGTGCGCCGCGACCCGCCGAGGCCGGCGTGCTCCCGGAAGGCGCGGCGTATGGCGCGCCCACACAAGTTCTCGTTGGCTACATGCCGTGTACCGAGTGCGGCCGCACTTTTCTGGCGGACGAGATGGTGGCCTACGAGGGACATCACATTTGTGTCGATTGCAAGCCCGTTTTCTTTCAGCGTATTCGAGAGGGCGACAGCTACCGTGGCGCGTTCCGCTACGCCGGGTTTTGGATTCGATTCGCCGCGCGATTGCTGGACGGGATTATCCTGGGCATTATGGGCATACCGCTGAACATCATGCAGCAGTCCATGCTTGGTCAACCCTTTTTCTCCATGGAAACACCCGAGTTTGACGGACGCTATGCCGCTATCGTGGCAGCCTTCACCGCCCTGTCCGTGGTCATCGCGGTCGTATATGAGTCGTACTTCATCGGACGATTCGCCGCCACACCGGGCAAGATGGTGCTGGGCCTGCGGGTCGTCAGAAGCGACGGATCACCGGTAAGCTACAAGCGCGCCATCGGTCGCTATTTCGCGTTCTGGCTCAATTAT
This sequence comes from Candidatus Hydrogenedentales bacterium, assembly GCA_044344195.1. Lineage (GTDB taxonomy): Bacteria > Hydrogenedentota > Hydrogenedentia > Hydrogenedentales > JAEUWI01 > JAEUWI01. The sequence continues at coordinate 3,764 of JBIJDL010000033.1, read as the reverse complement.
TTCACCTTGCTCATCGGTTTCGTCATGGCGGTCTTTGACGGCCAGAAGCGTGCGCTCCACGATCACATCTGCGACACGCGCGTCGTGCACAAGTAGGGGAGAGTTCATGCGGAACACGATAGTACGCTGCGGGCAGTGCAGCGGCGCGCTGGGCACCCCCACCGCCACCGGCGCGGGTTCGGTGAATTGTCCGAGCTGTGGCACGGCGGCCGGGGTCTGGCTCTTTCCCGCGCTGTACCGCTCCCGGAACGGACAACAGGCCCAGACCCTTCAGGAGGAAGGCCACAGCAGTTGCATGAACCACCCGCAGAAGCGGGCTGTTTCGGTGTGCGATGGCTGCGGGAAGTTCCTGTGCGCGCTGTGCGACGTGGATTGGAACGGGGAGCACCTGTGCCCGTCCTGCATCGGCCACCGGAAGACGACCGACCCCGAGGGCGCGCTTCGCACGGAGTATTTCCACTACGATCTGATCGCGCTGATGCTGGTGCTCGTGTCCGTACCCCTGTGGGTCCTTGGCATCTTCCTCGCACCGATGGCCGTGTTCATCGGAATTCGATACTGGAATGCGCCCCTTCGACCCGTACCCTATCGCCGTTGGCCTATGGTGCTGGCCATACTGCTCGGATCCCTGGTGTTCGTCGGACTGATTTCGGTATTTGTTGCGGCGGTGTTCTTTTCCCAGACTGCGGGAGATTTCTGATGGAACAAATGCGACGCTTGCCGGGGCGGTCTATCCGGCATTTCGGACTGGGCTTTCAGCGCCATCAACTTTGGCTCACCGAGAGCCACGTGCTCTACCGGGAGATCTTCGGCTATCGCGAGGACGTGAAGCGCTTCTACTTCCGCGACATCCAGGCCATCGTCTGCACGCCCACGCGGACTTGGCGCATGTGCAGTTGGCTCGCCGGCTGGCTCCTCGTCTTTCTGGTCGCGCTGGGTGGATTCTCGGCCTATGCCGGCTACATGGTGCCCTTCGCGATTGCATGGATCCTGGCCACGGTGGCGCTGGCGATACTGCTGGGAAATCTGGTACTCGGGCCTTCCTGCGCCACCACCCTGTACACGGCCGCGGCCGAGGCCCCGCTTTACTCACTGGGGCGCAAACGGAGCGCGGAAAAGGCCATAGCACGAATCGCCACCATGGTCCAGCACGCCCAGAAGGATATGGAAACTGAGAGGGCAGACGAGGGGACGGACCCGCGCCCGAGTGAAGTCGTGTAGCGCGAAGAATTTGGTACAGCAAGAGGCGCGTGCTATAGAAGGCGCGTGTACGATGCGCGGGCCCGCTGATCATGGTGGTGCAGTTTGTGGGCTTCATGGCAGCCTTCCGCGAGCCCGGCGCGCTTAGCCCCATGTTCGCGGGCACACTGGCGGCGCTATTGACGACCTGGGTCACCTTCGCGCCGTGCTTCCTCTGGATTTTTCTCGGCGCGCCCTACATCGAGGCCCTGCGCGGCAACAAAGCCCTCAACGCGGCTCTCTCAGCGATCACCGCCGCTGTCGTCGGCATCATCCTCAATCTCGCCGTGTGGTTCGCGCTCCTTGCCATATTCGCCACCGTCCACGAAGTGCACGGCTTCGGCGGACGACTTTTTGTGCCCGAGTGGAATACGATCAACTGGGCCGCGGCGGTGCTTGCGGTCGGGGCGTTGGTTGCGACCTTCCGCTTTCAAGTGGGCATGGTGAAAGTGCTCGCGGCCTGCGCGCTGGGGGGCGTGCTGATGAGTTTGGCGTAGGGGGGACTCCCTGGGTGTTTCAAAGGTTACCTGGGGTGCCACCCTCAAACGTAATCGCGTAGCGATGGAGTTTGTGGGAGTTGGGACTTGACCGTCGGGCATGATTGTCCTAGAAAGGTCGGAGACCTCTCACCCACAAGCTCCCCCGCTGCGCTCCTCTGCTTGAGGGTGGCACCCGGCATCTACCTTGAAGCCATCAGGCTATGCTCTTAAACTAGCGCCGTTCAGGACAGTCCCGTCGCGTTTTACTGCTGTGTCGCAAGATACATCGCGCCGATGGCGGCGGCGGACAGGAGCACGGCAATGGTGATCTTGATCCAGCTCCAGGGACGCTCGCCCTGGACCTCGCCGGTGCGCCCGTTCACGAGGAAGCGGTAGATCTTGTTGTGGTAGCGGTAGGCGCTGATCCAGATGGGCAGGAGGATGTGCTTGAAGGTGATGCGGCTGTATTGGGTAGACACCTGATGGATCAACTGCACGTCGCCGCCGATATCGTGACGGATGGTGTCGCGGATGACCGGGTCCATTCTGTACTTGGCGTACTCGAAGCCGGAGTCGAGGGTAACGTGATAACTCTCGGCCTTGAAGCCGCTGAGATATTCGTCCTGGTAGGGCGAGATATTGGAAAGGTCCCAGGGCTCCAGGGCATCGGTCTTTTCCTTGGGCAGGGAATCGCTCGCGAGCACGAGGACGTCGTCGAAGCCATTACGCACACGGCCGCTGGCGGGGTACCAGCGGGTTTTCTGCACCATTCGGGTCTGGGTTTGATTGCGTCCGTTGACGTTGACCGTGTAGGTCTCGGTTTCCCAATAGTGCTCGCCGCGCTGGCCGGTGTACTGCGTGTCGGCGTGGCAGTCGAAGGTCCAGTAGGGCATGTACACGCCCTGAAGGCGCTCCACCTGTTTCGCGCGTTGCTTCAGCGCGTTAGGGGCAAACCACAGGCTGTGGATCCAGTCGCGGAAGGCCGACTGGGCGTCTTCCCGGCGAATCTTAAAGGAGAGCAGGCCAGCGGGCTTAAACACGCGCTTCGCTACGGCCGCCTGCACGATGGGTGTGCCACAGAAGGGGCACTCATCGGCGGCCACATTGGCCCCCAGCGTGGAGGAAGCGCCGCAGGAGCCGCACTTGACCTCCATGCGCTCTTCCATGTCTTCCGTGACGGCGAGATTCTCGAGGGCGGCGTGGTAGTCCTGCTCTTCCACGGCAACGTCCAGGGCGGCAATGGGGTTCTCATGGCCGCAGTAGGGACAGGTCAACTGGTTTACGCCGGGGTTAAACTCCAGCGAGGCACCGCACTGGCCGCATTCAAATTGCTTGTCGAGCTTTACCATGGTGTGGATCCTCCCCGCGATTACAGATTCTTCCGAGATCAGCAAGGGTATCAAAATTGATCTCGGGGTGCCACCCTCAAACGGAATCGCGTAGCGATGGAGTTTGTGGGTGAAGGAACTGTGAAATTATCTGTTAGTGTCGGCGAGGTAGCCCACACTGAAGTCACGACACCCACAAGCGCCCCCGCTGCGCTCCTCTGCTTGAGGGTGGCACCCGAAGTCCGCTTTGCTCGCGATTGTCTACGCCCGCGCGACAGGCCGCTTTGCGCCGCCCCGGGGTGCGGAGAGTTTGATCACCAGCAGCTCCAGGGCGAGCATCTGGTCGGTGCCGGTGCTGCGGATGGCCAGGTGGGTCTCGGTGCAGAGGGCGAAGGCGCGCTTCAACTTTTCCAGCCCGAGCTTATTGGCCAGAGGCAATACCTTTTGCGCCTGGAAGTTGCTCTTGATCGTCGCCTGAGTTTCCGGCATGGCGCGGTAGGCGCTGTCGAGGAGCCAAGTGATCAGGCCCATGATCTCGTCGGGCGATTTGCCCATATCTTCAAGCTGGAACAACGTGCTCAGGGCCTTGTCTGGGTTGGACGCGGCGATCGCGTCCGTCAGCGCCCACACCGTCTCCTCCGCCACATCGGCGCAGGCGGCCACTACATCGTCCTGGGTTACTTTCGGCGCCTCGCCCACGTAGGTCGTGACGAGATTG
>JBIJDL010000304.1:0-7788 GCA_044344195.1 Candidatus Hydrogenedentales bacterium | reverse complement strand
TGGTGGACGCCCCGGCCCACTTCACCGGCTACGTGGAGGGCGAAGACCTGGCGCGGATCTACGCCTCCGCCGACTTCATGGTCTTCCCCAGCACGACCGACACCTTCGGCAACGTCGTGCTCGAAGCCCAGGCCAGCGGCATCCCCATCATCGTCAGCGATCAGGGCGGGCCGAAGGAAAACCTCATCGACGGCGAGACCGGATTCGTCATCAAGGCCAGTCTGGCCGACGGCTTCGCGGCCGCCATGCGCACCCTCAGCACCGACGCGGCGCTCCGCCAGCGCATGGGCGGCGCGGCCCGGCGCTACATGAGCAATCGCGACTTCGAAAGCGCCTTCAAGTCGCTGGTCGATCTCTACACCGGGCAGACCACCGAGCACAAAGGCCACTCCGAAGACCTGCCCTTCTCCGGACTCCTGAAAATAGGCGGTCTCTAAGGGGACAGGGACGCCCAGCACCCCAGGACCGTGAAAACCACTATCCGACAAACCCAGCGCCCCGAACCAGGACAGCGCGCCCCGACCGGCGTGCCTGTCTGGTTCGCAAATGAAGCGCCCCGGACCCATCGCAGGCCACCCAGACCACGCCTCATCCAAGCCCCTTGACCCACGCCGCAAATTCCTCTAGCATAATGCTATACCGGCAGTACAAAGGGCCGCGACTTCCAACGGCAATGGATTTGCTCGCATGAATGAAACCATCAAACTCAGCGACTTGCTTTTCGAAATCTCCATTAACAGGATATCGAGAATACTCACGAACATGGTTGGCGTATCCAACTTGACGGTCGCCTTGCTGCTGCTTGGCGTAGTCGCAATCGTCGCCTTCGTGCTCATCATCCGATTCGACCCGACCATCCGCTATTGGTTCATATCCAGAAACGAGCCTCTGGAGCCTTCTCCCCTGCTCTTCAACGACGACCTCGATCCCATCACCGCGCAGGTGCTTGTCGGCCGCGAGGGCGTGGTCCAGGCCCCCCTCCGCCCCATGGGTAATGTGAAATTGGATGGGCGGACCTATGTGGTCAAGTCCGAGGGGATCTACATCGACCCCGGCACCCCGGTGCGCGTGGATCGCATCGAGGGGCCGCATATCATCGTGGTGCCCGTGATGGAGGAGGGGTAATGGCGTGGAAGGAAGATACATTTGTCGATTGTGCTCCACAGGATCCCCCGCCAACTCCTCGACTTATGCTCGAAGAGCACTGGAACGTGCCACGCTCCATCGTCATGTTGTTGCTTTCCTTCCCGATGGTCGCGAGTGCGTTTCTACTTGTTGCAGCGTTGCAGGATGTGAGGGTCCCGGCACTCCGATTCTTCGTCATCCCATGCTTTACGATTTACGGATATTCCTTTCTTCGCGCGCACCTTGCCCAGTACCGGCTTTTCTCTGAAACGGATCGTGGCTACATTCCAGTGCGCCCGATGACTTGGAGAAAGCTCCTGCGACACCTTGCTGAGAACCCGGATCTCGTCGAACTAATGGGCCATCAACAAGCCTGCCTTTCGAACCCTGGAGTCTCAGACTCGAGTTTCAGGACGTTGAAGTATGTTTTCTGTATCAGTGCCGTGGAATTCGTATTGTCTCTAGTGTCGGCTTACCTCAAATCGCCGCCGTCCGTCCTTCATCAGTTCCAGTTCGTTCTATCGGCACTTATCGTGGCTTTCCTTGTCCTTGCCCTGATGAGAATCACCCCCGGATTCTCGCGCTTCTGCGTGGACGGCGCTCCTGCACGTCCGGATTCTTCCGCTTTTGACGAGGCATCCGGACTCTCCCTGCGATGGGACCCTGTACTGCTCCAGGAGTATCTGCTCGTCGAATTGGGTGGTATGCCGATTCGTTACTACAATCCAACGGGCGACCCGCTGTATTTGCTGCGTTTGTGGAAACAGCGGATGCCGGGGTCAGCTCTCCGCGTTTCACCCACGAGGGTGTGAGATGTTTGCCATCGACCTACTTGGCCTGGTGTTGGGAGCTATCGAACTCGTGCATCGGTATTTCTACCCGGACCAATACAAGCCCGAGCCGCCACCGCCCCCCAAGGAAGACGAGAACGTGGTGAATACCACAGCTACGCGGGGCTCTCTGGTGCAGCCATCACCCCGCTCCGCCCCGTTGGAAGTGTATTGATTGATGGAGAGCAACACACCGCCCGCACCCAGGGCGAATTCATCGACGCGGGCCGGCCGGTCGTGGTGCTGCGTTGGGCTGCTGGGGAATTGATTGTGGAGGCGATCCGGGATGCGTAAAGAATCCAGGGTATTCTCAAAAAGCAGCGAGGTGCAGGATCTTGGGAATTCATGCCCGAGGCAGAGCGCACCCCGCAGCCGAAGGGCGCGAAGATTGTGTGCCGTGATGCCGTATCGCCAAAGCCTTGTCCCTGGCTAGCAAGATCGCCCAACGACATTATCGAACTCGTCCAAGCCGAAGCGGCCTTTGCCTCGGGCATGAATGCCCAAGATCCTGACGATTGGAAAGGCACTGCAGTACAAGTAAACTGTACACGATCGGCAATGTTTTGTTAATCGCACCATTGTGTCAGTCGGAGCACGTCAGCATGAACAGTGAATCGTCATTGAGCAACGAAGATCTGCCTTCATTCGACGGTTTTCTACCCCGATCCGCGGCGATTGAAGTCGTGAGGCGCCATATGCCCCATTGGCAATTTGATGGTGGACTTTACTTCGTCACCTGGCGGCTGGCGGATTCTCTTCCGCAGGCGCTGCTGCGCCAGTGGGCGGAAGAAAAGCGCATTTGGCTCGGGAGACATCCCAAACCCTGGGATGCTCATATGAGGGAGGAATACCGCCGCGCGTTTCCACGCCGAATCGAGGCGTGGCTTGATGCGGGGTATGGCGACTGTGTTCTCCGCTATCCCGAGTGCGCCGGACTACTTTCGACAGCGATGCGAGAGTTCGATGGCGTCCGCTACGACATCGCGTCTTTCGTAATCATGCCCAACCATGTCCACGCACTTTTTCAACTTCGCGATGGATTTAAAATTCGCCCGATCCTGAAGGCTTGGAAGGGCGTCTCCGCACGGCGTGTGAACCAGCTTCTCGGCAGGCGCGGAAAACTCTGGCAACAGGAATCCCGCGATACTTCCATACGATCACCGCAACATTTGCTTAAGAGTTTCGCCTACATCCTGGAAAATCCCGAGAAGGCGAATATTAGCGATGGCGGGTATTTATACTACGAAATACCGGGAATCCGTAAGCAACTGCGAAGCTGGAGTGGTGACTTCGATGATACTTAAACCGAGCCCGCAGCTCCCCGCTGACAGGATCTTGGGCATTCATGCCCGAGGCAGAGCGGACGCCGGTGCCGAAGGGCGCGGTGAGCGTGTGCCGAAACGCCGCTTCGCCAAAGTCTTGTCTCTTGGAATCGAGTCACCCCGTGGCGCCCTCGGGCCTCTTCAGGCCGACGTGTGCCTTACCTCGGGCATGAATGCCCAAGATCCTGTGGGCGTTGCCCTCGTCTCCATTCATCATTCCGCAGTTGCCGCGTGCTTCACAATGAACTCCACAATCGGCGCGGGGTCCACGAGGCTGTGGGGATGGTGGCCGACGCCGGGCTTGTTGATGATCTCGATGGAGCCGCCGAGAACGCGGTATCGCTCGGCGAGTATGTCGGTGTTTTCCTTGACTGGGACAACGTCATCGGCATCGCCCACGACGTGGAGGAGCGGAACTCCTGCCTTCGCCAACGGCGCGAGACGGTCGATGGGGTTGCGCTTGAAATCCTTCACGGTGTTTTCGTCGAGGCCCCAGGCGGCGAGGCAGACTTTCCAATCCTCCGGGCTGCCCTTTCCCTTGCCAAGGCCGCCGGGCCAGCTCCGGATGTCGCACACGGGCGCGTCACCGTAGATGCAGGAGACCTGGTACGGATGTTCCGAGGCCCAGTTGTACGCGATGAGGCCGCCCCGGCTCAGGCCCTCGAGCGCGGGGCGCTTGCCAAAGCCGTGCTTCTCGGTGAGGAGGCCGTAGAGGCTGTCAAAGATCTTCACGGCGGTGTCGTTGCCGTGAAATTCGAACACGTCGATGTAGGCAACGTGGAAACCTTGGGCCAGCAGGGCGACATCGGCCTGGGGCTCGTGTCCCCAGAAAAGGGCCCGCCAGACCCAGGGCTTGCCCGGTGCTGCCTCCTTCGGGCAGGCCACCTTGCAGGCGCGGCCCTCCAGATCGAAGTCGAACTGCTGATAACCGTGGAAGTCGCTTTCGGCGCCGCCGTAGTTGCAGGGCTCGGCAGCGATGCTGGCGGAGAGCAACAGAAACAAGAGGCAGACGCGCATGCCATGGTCCTTTCGTCCGAGCGAAACTCGGGAAGAAAGCAGCATAGCACAGGCGTCCGCAAACATGCTCTCGCATGACAGGAATGGTGTCTACCTGTCGCGAACGCTTCTAACGCCAGTCGCCATCGGATTCACCCATGGTATAGTCTTCGACTCGCTGCCAGGCGTCACGCGCGGCCTCCCGTACTTTCTCCCAGGTCAGTGACGACCCGCCCGCGCGCCGCGCATAATCCTGGCGGAGGTCGTCTTCCACTTCGTCAAAACTCTGGCCCAGATAATTTCCATAGCTCTCATAGCCGGTGCGGTAAGCCGATTCAAAAGAATCATAGGTTTCACCGGGAGCCACGTACGGTCGCCCGGAATAGTGTTGCCGCCAGTAGCTGTCTTCCTCCGCAGGGTCCAACTCATCCGTCCAGGCATCGACTGGATAGTCGCCGCCGCTGGTACCCACGCCAGCCCCTGTACCGCGCGCTTCCACGGGGCTCTCGTTGCGGCCAGGGTTCGTACTTTTCACGAACGGGTTTTTATCCAGGATTTTCATCTTCCTTCTCCTTATCCGGCGCACGTAAGGGCACCGGTCCAAGTTGTCCGGCAGTCGCCGGGGTGAGCGTACATCGGGGACACTGTCGGGAGCGCTACTGCGGCCTTACCACCCAAGTTGCGGTACACAAGGCTACGGACGGGTGCCTGAGCAGGGGTGGAAACGTTTCACCGCGCTCTGATGTCGAAAGAATATCAGCGCTGGATTAAGCTGGGGCAACGTAGCGGCAAAGCTTCGCCCTCTGGCGCTGTTCTCCGTCTTGGGGCTCGGTGGAGCCTTTCAATACCCCGGAAGGTAAACTCGACTGAGCCACGCGCGCCGTGCGACACTCTGCTACTGGAAAGCAACCGCACTAATTTGAGGAAAATCTCATGACTCTCACCAGTACCCTCCTCATTCTCTCCGCCGCCCTTTTGGGCGCGGAGGCCCCTGATTTTCAGGCCGCCATCACCGAAGCCCTCGGCGGCACCCCGCCGCAGGAGATGATGTCGGTCTATCTCGACAAGACCTCCACTGCGAATCTGGCGGCGCGGAAGGAGCGCTACGAAGCCCTGAAAACGCCGGACGAAATCCGGGCGTGGCAGGAGGCCAACCGCGACTATTTCGTCCAGGCGCTGGGCGGCTTTCCGGAACGCACGCCGTTAAACGCGAAGGTCGTGAGCAGCGGCACGGGCGAAGGATTTCGCTATGAGAACCTGATCTACGAGAGCCGTCCCCAGTTCTACGTCACCGGGACACTCTTCCTCCCCACGACCCCCGGGCCTTACCCGGCGGTGCTCTTCCCCTGCGGCCACGACGATCCGCCGCGGGGCATGGACACCTACCAGCGCGCCTGCATCCTACTCGCGCGTTATGGCATCGCCGCGCTGATGTATGACCCCATCGGCCAGGGCGAGCGCGTGACTTACCTGAACGCGGACAATACCCCCGCGATGTATTGCACCGTGGAGCACACCCTCTTCGCCGCCAGCGCCATGCTGACGGGTACGAGCTTCGCCCAGTATCGCATCTGGGACGGAATGCGCGGCATCGACTACCTCCAGAGCAGACCGGACATCATCCCGGACAAAATCGGCGTCACGGGTCATTCCGGCGGCGGCACCCTCACGAGTTACCTCATGGCGTTGGACCCCCGTGTGCTCGCGGCGGCCCCGTGCTGTTTTATCACGTCCTACGAGAAACTCCTGGCCGAAATGGGCCCGCAGGACGGCGAGCAAAATACCTTCGGTCAATTGAAGCAGGGCATCGACCATGCGGACTACATCCACATGCGCGCGCCGATGCCCACGCTGCTGCTGACGGCCACCCACGACGCCTTCAGCATCGAGGGAAGCTGGGACACCTTCCGCGAGGCGAAGCGAATCTACGCGCGGCTGGGTCTTTCCGAGCGCGTCAGCCTCGTGGAGGCGGACAATGACCACGCCTACAGCAATCCCCTGCGCGTGGGCATGGTGCAGTGGATGCGGCGCTGGCTGCTGGATGTTGACGGCCCCGTGGTGGAGGTGGAAACGCCGCTGCTAACGCTGGAGCAAATTCGTTGCTCGCCCGAAGGCCAGGTGATGAAGATTCCCGGCGCGCGCACGGTCACGGATCTGAACGTAGAGCGCAACAATGGCCTCGCCGAGGGGCGTGCGAGATTCTGGAAGGAGAATTCGCGCGAGGCGGCGCTGGCGAAGGTGCGCGAGCTGACGGCGATGCGCGCACTGGAGGAATTGCCGGTTCCAACGGGTACGCCGGTGGGTGACGGAGAGGTCGATGGACGGCAAGTCAGCTATGAATTGTTTCATCCGGCGGAAGGCATTGCGATTCCCGCGATTCTCTATTCCGAGCGCGCAGGATCGGCCATTGAGGCGGCCCATATCATCGTCGCAGGCGATGGTCTTGCCGAAGCCCAGTCGATCTTTTCGGCCCATCCCGAGCGCGACAACCCGACCCACCTGTTTGTTCTGCTGGAACTGCGCGGGACGGGCACAACCCAATCGCAGAAGTACAACAGCGGCACCTGGCCTCTCGCAGGCTCCGACTTTCAGGATTTCTTCCGCGCCTATCTCAACGCTCAGTCCTACGTGGGCATGCGGGCTGAAGATATTCTTCAAACCGCGCGGACGCTGAAGCAAGAGCTGCAGTACGGCTTTCTGGGAAAGGTTGGCAAAGTCCGAATCCTCGGACCGGATACCCCGCTCTATCTCTACGCCACGGGGGAAGCCACCGTCCCGGCGCTTCATGCCGCCGCGCTGGCGCCGGATTTGATCGACAAGGCCACGCTCAAGAGCGGTATCCCCAGTTGGAGCGCGGTCGTGGCCGAGCCCCGCGCTAAGGACCAGCTCATCAACGGCGTACACAATGCGCTGACGTTTTACGATCTACCCGATCTGGTGAATTCGCTGCCCGAGGGCAAGGTGGAGATTGTGGATGCTGCGGTGCCAGTCTTTTAGGGACGGACGATATTCGGAGGAAATGAAAACTTTCGCTGCCGACACCTGGTTGGTCTTTATCCGTCAGTTACTCCGTAATTCTTGATCTTGATGGTCCTGGAGTGAGTTCCATTCGTGTTCTATGGTCCGACACGTGTTCTATGGTCCCTCGACAGCGCCCCTTCGTTCGTGGCAAACTGAACGCTTGCAGCTTTCAGTCTCCGAAGGATACAGCCATGCGAAATCTTACGCTCTTTTTGCTCACACTGATTGCGACCACGACGGTCTATTCCGAGCCCTTCGCCGATGCCCTGGAAAAAGCGCTCGGCACCAAGCCGGATGCCATGATGTCCACCGCGCTCGATAAGGTCTCCTTCGAGAATCTCGCGAAGCGCGCAGAGCGCTATGAGGCCCTGAAAAAACCCGAAGACGTCCAGGCCTGGCAACGCACCCAGTACGACTACTTCGTCAACGCCCTCGGTGGCTTTCCCGAGCGCACGCCGCTGAACCCCCAGATTGTGGGTGGCGGTGAGGGCGAG
>JBIJDL010000032.1:0-25155 GCA_044344195.1 Candidatus Hydrogenedentales bacterium | reverse complement strand
ACCATATGCGCGCTCCAAACAATTACTCCGTCCACTTGGTCCACCCTGTCCACCGCACCAGACTGGACAAGCCCCCCTCGCCTTGCTAGACTCATTGGCAAACGATTCCGCGCGCCTTCGGGTGCGCCAAGCCCAAAACCACGGAGCCTGTTCCCATGAGCACACCCACGTCACGCCGAAACTTCATCAAGACTACCGCCGCAAGCGCCGCGGCCCTGGCGGTTGCCTCTGGAGCCCACGCCAGGCCCAAGGGCGAACGCACCTATGGCATCTCCCTGGCCGGTTGGTCGCTCCACCGCACCATCGGCGAGGGCGAGGGCAAGATCCCCATGCTCGACATGCCAAAGATGACCCGGGAAACCTGGGATATCGAGGCCATTGAGCTCGTCAGCGGCATGCTGGCCAAAACCGACAAGGCCTACCGTGACGAGCTGGCGAAGAATGCCGCCGCCCACAAGGTCGCCATCAAGCTGATCATGATCGACGGTCAGGGCAGCATCGGCGGTGCCACGCCCGAAGAATGCGCCGACGCCGTGAAGCGCCACTCCGAATGGATCGACTACGCCGCGGAGTTCGGCTGCCACTCCATCCGCATGAATTGGGCCGGCTCGGAAAAAGGCACCGAGAAGGATGAGGCCAAGCTGGATGCCTTCGTGAAGCGCTCCATCCCCGGCTTCCAGGCTCTCTGCGAATATGGCGACAAGAAGAACATCAACGTCATCATCGAAAACCACGGCGGACCCTCGTCCTATCCCCACGCCATGGACCTCCTCATGGCTGCGGTGGATCACCCCCGCTTCGGCACCCTGCCCGACTTCGGCAACTTCCCGCCCGAGCAGGACATCTATGAAGGCATCGACAAGCTCATGCCCTACGCGAAAGCCCTTTCCGCCAAGTGCTACGACTTTGACCCGGTCACCGGCCTCCACACGGACAAGGACAATAAGATGGTGGATTTCGAAAAGATGATCGAGATTTGCGTTGACAAACACGGCTACAACGGCTTTATCGGAATTGAATACGAAGGCAATATCATGAGCGAGATCGACGGCATCGCCGCCGCCAACAAGCTCCTGATCAAGCTGCGCGGGTAGAACCAATCTCATGGGCGGGCGGCGGACGCATCCGCCGCCCGCGTGAGGAGTCGGCCATGATAAAATTCAGCGTCGTCGACGAAGCCTATTTTCAGAATTCGGGGGTGTATGCCGATGTATACACCATCCTCAACAGGCATACGGGTGAGATCCTGTGCAACTATTCCGATATGGACCTGGCGCAGATCGAAGAGGCCGAAGAGAAGGGCATTGATGTCCATGGTCCCGATTGGGTCGAGGTACCGAAACAGGATGACCTCCGGCTGGGTCGCCATGTGGCCATCGATTTCGTCGCCGAGTACCTGCCCGACGATTTGGACAGGGTCTACGACTACTTTTCCAACCGGGGCGCTTTCCGGCGCTTCAAGGATCTCATCGACCTGCGGGACAAGGTGGTCGAGTGGCGGGCCTATGAACAAGCGCGAACCGAGGCCGCCCTCCGGGAATGGTGCGCGGAAAACGAAATCGAACTCGCGGACTGAACGGAGCTGCATCGCCGGGCCGCCTTTGCCGTTATTCAAGCAGCCAACGCACTAAAAGGGGCTCTGCAGTACCATGTCCGCACTTTCCACCGCCTTACAGGGCCTGATCAGCCTGATTGCCGGTATCTTGGCCTTCGTCCTCGCCTTTGTCGATTTCACGCAGCACGAATACCTCCTCGTGGGCACGCGCATCCGGGAATACGTGCTCCATGTGCCCGAGACGCTCGACCTCGAGACGCCCGCGCCCCTCGTCATCGCGCTCCACCAGTTTTCCGACACGGGACGTCGCATGCAGGCCCTCACGGGTTTTGATGCCATCGCCGATCGCGAAGGCTTTATCGTTGCCTACCCGGACGGCATCCTCGTTTCGTGGAATTCCGATATCGACGGCAATACCGGCGGCGTCAAATTCGTGGACGACGAACGTTTCATTCTCGAACTGGCCGAGCGCCTTCAGGAGCGCCACAACATCGATCCCGATCGCATTTACTTGACCGGGGCCTCCAATGGCGGCATGATGACCCAACTCATGGGCTGCCGCCACGGGGACGTCTTTGCCGCCATCGCGCCCGTCATGGGGAGCCTGGAAAAAGTCAATGCCGATGGGTGCGAGTCCAGCGTGCCGCTCTCGGTCTTGTTGATCCATGGAACCGAAGACCCCATCGTGCCCTACGAGGGGGGTCTTCAGGACGGACCCCGTAGTCCCTACTATCTATCCGCCGAGAAAAATGCGAAACACTGGGCGGAGTACGGTGGATGTAGCGGGGATCCGGAGACGACGGTTATCCCGCCGGTGGAGGGCCAGTATGGGGAGCTTTTGCTCACGTCCTACACCCGTTGCGAACCCGGAATTGAGATTGCCCTGTGTACCGTAACCGGCGGGGGACACACCTGGCCCGGCAGCACCGGGAACTACGATGAATCACTCGTCGGCCCCACGAGCTATGCACTTAACGCTTCGGAGTACATTTGGGCCTTCTTCAAGGCCCACCCGCGGGTGAAGATTGAGGAATAGGGAATAGTGAATTGGGGACTGCATCCAGACACATGGGGACTGCATCGCCTGGCACATGTTGGCGAGTTTGGGATCGAGTCGCGAGCTAGGCGGTGGCTGTCCCCCTCGTCAAGTGGCGGCGAAGGGCGCGCAGGGGTTACGCTAGGGGTTCGCCGAGCGGCGTCACTACACCACCGCTTTCAATTCGTAATTCGTAATTCGTAATTCACGGAGTGTCCCCGTGCTGCCCTTGTTTCAATATTATCCCCGACTGGGGGAGTCCCTGCCCCATGTGGCCCTGGCCTCGCTGTCTACCCCGGTGGAGCTCTGGTCTGTTCTGGGTGCGGACATGGGTATCCGCGGACTTCATGTGAAGCGCGACGATATCTCCGGCGAGGCCTACGGCGGCAACAAGGTACGCAAGCTGGAGTTCCTCCTGGCGCGCGCCCGGGCGCGGGGAGCCAGGTCGGTGTTGACCTTTGGCGCCGCAGGCTCGAACCATGCCCTCGCCACGGCCATCTATGCCCGGCAACTGGGCATGGAGGCCATTTCCATGATGGTCCCCCAGCAGAACGCCCCGAATGTCCAACGGAACCTGCTGCGGGGTCAGGCGGCGGGAGCGACACTCCGGCTGTTCGGCGGTCGCAAGATGGTGTCCGCCGGCACGATCCAGGAAGTCATCGGGCGGCACCAGTCGGGATTGGGACGGCCCTTTATCATTCCCGCCGGGGGCAGCGCGCCCCTCGGCGTCGTGGGCTTCGTAAACGCGGCCTTTGAGTTGCGCGCGCAGGTGGAGGCGGGGCTCATTCCCGAACCCGATCGCATTTATGTGGCTTCAGGCACCATGGGCACTTGCGTCGGTCTGCTGCTGGGCCTTGCCGCTGCGGGCATGAATACCCGGGTCGTCGCCGTTCGGGTCACCACGGCCCCCTACACTACCCCAGATAAGGCGCGGAAACTGTATGCCCGAACCCAGGGGCTGCTTCGCCGGGCCGATCACAGCTTTCCGGCAATTCCCTTTCCCGAGACACAGTTCACCCTGCGTGATGAGTTTCTGGGGGAGGGTTATGCCCGACCGACGGAAACGGGGGGGGCTGCGGTGCGGCAGATTCGGGAAATGGAGGGGGTGTCGCTGGAGGGGACGTATACCGGCAAGGCGCTGGCCTGCCTTTTGGCCGACGCCGCGTCAGGTGCGCTGGAAAACGAGCAGGTTCTCTTCTGGAACACGTACAACAGCCAGTCCCAGGAGGCCGCTATAAAAAAGGTTGACTACCATCAACTTCCAGAAGACTTTCATCGTTACTTCCAGGAAGTGCCTCAGGCCCTGTTGGCCTGAAAGCGTGCTACTATGGTCGAAACCGGGAATCACGAATTGGCTGCCTTGGCGGAAGTGAAGCTGCGAAAATTGTGCCGGTGGTACTCCCGGACCTCCCGGAAGGCATCATCGGCGCAGGAAGGGCAATAGCCGTGGCTGACTTCCTCGAAACGCGGCGCGCTGAGATCGGAGCTCCGCCACACGCCGTCGATCCGGATTTTTTTGCACACGCAACATTGAACTACCATGGATTGCCTGCCTTTCTGCAACTACTTCTTGCTCTTAAACGGGAGCATCAACCATGCCAACGCTCTTATCCCCCTGTTGATTTGATTTAAATTCCTTTAGAGCCATACACTAGGTGGCTCGCAGCGCATTGAATATATCGCCTTGCTCCATAATGGAGCATGTTGTCCGGCATAATTTACCTGGTACTCCCTGCGGAATTTACCGGGTAACCGTAAATAATAGTCTGGGCATTGAGCGTGCAGTTAGCATATTGCACACTTTTCGAGTATCGGAACTTGGCAAAATGTTGTCACTTTGACGGAGAACCGTAATGATTGACGTTCAGGGCCTCACCAAGTACTACGGCCCCCTAGCCGCCGTGCATGACGTCTCGTTCCACGTGGATGCCGGGGAGATCATCGGATTTCTCGGGCCCAATGGGGCGGGCAAGAGCACGACCATGCGGATCCTGACCGCCTTCATGCCCGCCACCAGGGGTGAAGCGCGCATCGCGGGCTTCGAGGTTCATGCCAATCCCCTGGAGGTGAAACGGCGGATCGGCTATCTGCCCGAGCGTGTTCCCCTCTACGATGAAATGGTGGTGTCCAGTTTTTTGCGCTACGTGGCCGAGCTGAAGGGCGTGGATGCGAAGGCGCGCAAGGGCGAGGTGAGCGAGGCCCTGTCCCGCTGCGGCCTGAGCCACATGGAAAACCGGATCATTGGCAATCTTTCCAAGGGTTACAAGCAGCGGGTGGGCCTGGCCCAGGCCTTGATTGGCAGCCCGCCGGTGTTGATCCTGGATGAGCCCACGGTGGGCCTGGACCCGGCCCAGATCGTGGAGATACGCCAGATGATCAAGGGGCTTCGGGAAAAGCACACGGTGCTGATCAGCACGCACATCCTTCCGGAAGTCGCCATGCTCTGCGAGCGGGCCATTATCATCAACCAGGGCCACGTTGTGGCCGAGACGAAGCTGGACAATCTGGACGACGGCGGCAAGCGCCTCGAAGCACTGTTTATCAAGGTGGTTGCGGCGGATCGCGCGGCCCTGCCGGCGGGAGCGAGCGCATGAGAAACACGTGGGCTGTCTGCAAGCGCGAATTCAAATCCTTTTTTCTGACCCCCGTGGGTTATGTAGTCGTGGGCATGTTTGCGGTGATCGCCGGCATGTCTTTCTCGATATCCTTTATCACCCACTCCGATATTACCCAGAATCCGACCATGTACGCCTACACAGCCGTGCCGGATTTTGAGGAGACCTTTCTGAGCCCCTACCTCGTCTTCTGCGGCATGCTCATCATGTTCCTGGCACCCCTGCTCACCATGCGCCTTCTGGCCGAAGAGCGGCACCGGGGCACCATCGAATTTCTCCTCACCCAGCCCCTGCGCGACCGGGAGATCATCTTCGGCAAGTACCTGGCCGCCCTGGGCGTGCTGGGCGTCATGATGCTCGTCGTGGGCGTCAATCTCTGCATCATGGGCTGGTTCGTGGATAACGTGGAAACGCCGGTGCTGATCTTTGGTGTCCTGACCGTGTTCCTCATGGGCGCTGCCTGCATCAGTCTGGGACTTTTCGTCTCGTCGGTCACCAAGACCCAGATCATGTCCGGCACCATCACCTTTGGGGCCACGCTCATCCTGTTTATTTTGGGCAACCTCGGCGAGGATATGCCCGCGGAAAGCCCCGTTCCCGAGGGCTGGCCCGCGGGACTACGCACCTTTATCGCCTTCTTCTACCGCGTCTTCCGGGGCTTGGTGATGGAGCTTCCCATCGATGCCCATGCCCGGGATATGGCGTTGGGCGTGGTGCAGCCCCTGGACATTGCCTACTACGTGCTCTTCAGCGCGTTCTTTCTGTTTTTGACCTTCCGCGCGCTGGAAAGCCGGAATTGGAGAGGCTGAACCCTTGAAATCATTACGAACCTTTACCGGGATTGCGGCCCTGCTGTGCCTGGCGGTGGCCGTCAACCTTCTGGTCTGGCAGCAGGCGTCCTACATGGCCGCGGCCTGGGTCGTGCTCCTGCTGGGGCTGGGGCTCGGCCTCGTCTGGCTGGTTATGTCGGTACTTGGGCTGGCGGGCAGCGCCGGCTGGGAGGGCTGGGCCGCCGGTGGTGTAAATGCCGCCCTCTCGACGGTATTCTTCCTCGGCATCTGCATCACACTGTACGTGTTCATTTCCGGCTGGAATGCCTCCTGGGATCTGACCCAGGAAGGCCGGCGCGATCTGGCCCCCCAGACGGTGCAGGTGCTCCAGACCATGAACCAGGAGGTGCAGGTCATGTGCCTCTTCCTCAGCGTGGACGATGAACTGGTGTGGATCGCGCGCCAGAAGACGCTCCGCTTTCTGGAGCAGTGCCAGGGCTACACCGACCTGATCAAGGTGGAAGAAATCGACCCCCAGGTGGAGATGCCCCGGTTGCAGTCCATGGGCCTGACCCATGTCTCCCCCCAGGGCACGATCGTGATCAAGGCGGGCCAGCGCCAGCGCGTGATCACCCTGTCCGGCGGCAGCCCGCGCCTCGAAGAGCGCGATTTTACCAACGCCCTGATCAACGTGCTTCGGAACAAGGAGCTGCATGTGGGTTTCCTCACCGGCCATCAGGAGCGGGACATCGGCGATGAAGATCCCCAGAAGGGCGGCTCGGTACTGGGCAATCTTCTCGCGGGCGAGTCCTACAATATCGGCCGAGTTTCTATCAAGATCAGCGCGCCGGACATACCCCGGGACATCGACGTGCTGGTGATCAACAATCCCCGCGGCGATCTTCACCCGGTGGAGATCAAGGCCATTGACGCCTACCTCGAGAAGGGGGGCCGGCTGTTGATGATGCTCGAGCCGTGGAAATCGGTAACCCAGGGCCTGGGCCAGGGCGAGCAGTTGCGCCCCTGGCTGGAAGACCGCTTCGGCATTGCCGTGGGCAGCGACATGCTTATGGCCCAGGGCCGCGAAAAGCCCTGGCAGCTCGAACTCCGCAATGACGACAAGCCTTTTGAAGCGGTGGACGCCGGCTTCATGGAATACAACGGGTCCTTCCGCAAGGAACACCCCATTACGGGCGGCTTCGACCGCACGCTGCTCATCGACACCGCGCGCTCCGTAGGGACCAGCGCCAAGACGCCCGAAGGCGTGGCGGTCCAGGAAATCATCCGCAGCACGCCGGACTACTGGGGCGAGACCAACCTGGAGACCCTGGAGGAAAAGGGCGAAGCGACGAAGGGCAGCGATGAAAAAGGCGGACCCTTGTCGATTGCAGTCTCAGCCGTGCGCAAGACAGACGCGGTGGATGACACGGGCCAGCCGGTGACGAGCCGGATCGTGGTGATCGGCGATTCCGACTTCGCGACGAACGGCCAGTTGATTACGGAAACCCAGGGCAGTCTGAACCTCTTGATGAACACCATGGCGTGGCTGACGGAGCGCGAAGATCTGATTGCGATCCGGCCTTCGGGCAAGACGGATCCCCCTATCGTGCTTAGCGAGGGTGAACAGCGGGCCATCGTCTGGGTGAGCACGCTGCTCACGGCCCAGCTCATTGCCGGCGCCGGCCTGGCCGCCTTCCTTCTGCGGAGAAAATACCGATGAAATTTCGCCATACCGTGCAACTGGGTTTTGTGCTGGTTCTGCTGATCGCCCTTTATTTTGGCATGCAATGGGCCGGCAAAAAGGAAGAGCAGACCGTCCAGGAAGCCAAGAAGGTCTTCGAATTCGGGCCGGAAGCGGTCAAGAAATTGACCGTACACCGCCTGGACGAACAGCCGACGACGGGCGAGCAGACGGTCTCGGGGGAGTGGTCGATTGTAGCGCCCAACCCGCAGATCAAGGCCCTGGATGAGCTCTGGAACCGGGTGGCGAACAACGCCGCGGGGCTCAAGAGCGAGCGCTATCTTTCCCCGGACGCCCTGGATCTGGAGGGCTTCGGCCTGGCCATTCCGCGCCTTACCGTGACCCTCGAATCTGGAGACACGCCGCGCACCCTGCGCTTCGGTTATCTGGAGCCCACCCAGACCTATCGCTATGCCCGACTCGACGAGGGCCCCGTGTTCCTGGTGGACAAGAATTCCGTGTTCGAGCTGGACCGCCCCCTGGACCAGTTGCGCGATGCCTTTATCGTGGATGATCGCGAGGCGCCCATCATCCGCTTCGAATTTGCCCGGATCATGACGGTCGAAGATCAGAAGAAATTCGAGAATCCGCCCCCCCTGGGAGAAGAGTCCGAAGCGATTATCGTCATGGAGCGGCCCGCGGGCGATCAACCCTGGGTGCAGGTCTCTCCCGTGTCCACCGCCGCCAACCAGGAGAAGGTTAACGAGTTGGTCGGGGAAATTCAGTTTGCCCGCGGCCGGAATTTCATCGATAATCCGGAATCCCTGGCCGACTACGGGCTCGACCCGGCATCGGCGCGGGTGACCCTGGTGGACAGCGTGGGGGGGAATCCCCAGACTTTCCTTTTCGGCGGCACCGGCATGGTGGGCGAAGATGGGGGCGTCTACGTCCAACGCGTGGGCGAGCCCGGTGTTTTCATGATGGACGGTCACATCCTTACGCTCTTTCCCCAGTCGGCCAACGCCCTCCGGGAGCGGCGCCTGATGACCCAGGCGGCCAAGGACATCGTAAAGCTGGAGTATAGCGGCCTCGGCCACACCTACACGCTGGTGAAGGATGACAAGGGCATCTGGACGATGTCCGACCCCGCCCTCGACGACACGGACGATCAGTACGTTTCCAGTTATATCAGTGCGCTGAAGATGCTGGAGGCGGCCCGCTTCTTCCCCGGGACGCCCGCCGAAAACGGTTTGGAGACGCCCGAGGTCCAGTTGAAACTTTACCTGGCCGGCTCCGAAACCCCCGTAAATATTCGCCTCACCCCGAACGTTGCCGAGCCGGGACAGTACCTGGCGCTCACGAGCGGCGGCGAAATTGCCGGGATCGAAGCGGAGCGAATCGGCTTTCTTTTGACCGATGCGCAGGCCTTCCGGATGCGCGCGCTCCTTCGCTTTCCCGTGGCCCGGGCGGAGAAAATGAATTTCCAGTTCGACGGGGTGGATTATCAGCTCGAAAAATTGCATAATCGGTGGCTGGTGGTGTCGCCGGAGAATCGATTCATGCCAAACCAGTCTGATGCCGATAACTTGTTGAAGGCGGTTTCCGAACTGCGGTTCATGGGCGCGGAGGAGGGTCTGGAGGCGGATCCGGCGGTTTATGGGTTTGAGGCGCCGCGCTTCACCTTCTCGGTGACGTTGGCGCCGGAGGAGACTGGAGGAGCCCCGGTGACGGTGGGACCACTGACCATCGGGGCAGTGGTGCCGAATATCGACCAGAAGCGTTTTGCCCAAACGGCGACGCGGTCAGGCGTGTTTCGGATAAACCAGTCCTTTGTGGAGGCGGTGTCGGCTGCGGTGTCGGGAATTCGCCCTTCGGAGGGCGCGGCCCCGCTGGTGAGCCCGGCAAGGTAATTGCTTGACAAATAGCAAGAATACTACCGAGGCCTTAAACAGCCAACAGGACATAACTTATAGTCGTATCGGGAATTGCAGCGGGTTTTACTATTGACACGCTGCGCCGCCTATGCTATAAACAACGGGAAACAAATTGGGGACATTTATGGTTTTGCAACGTTTGACGCCGTCATGCTGGCGGATGGGTCCTTTTGCGGGCCTCTTCGTGGCTGGTGGCTTTCTGGAAGACATGGCCCGAATCGGGGGAGTGTGTTTTTCGGGTGCGTTGTCGGGCTTGGGTGATACCCACGGTACACAATTGATGTTTTACCCCCATGGCACCGCGCTGTGAGGGGAAGTCTTATTTTCCGCCGGAGGAGAGTTCAAACGTGAGCAAGATGCACGGCGCCTTGGCAGGCTTAACCCTAACGGGTCTTTTGGTATTCGGGGTATCGGTGTGGCAATACGGCGGCCCCAGTGCCGTGGAGGCGGCCGGAGATCCGGCGGCGACCGCGGTGGCCAACGCCGCCGAATTGCAGCCGGTCCTGGAACCCGCGCAGAATCCGTCGCCCGAAATCCGTGCGGCAATCTCCCCGGATCCCGCAATAAAAACGCCGGAGCTCATCATCGAGCCCGTCCGGCCTGCGGGTAAGGATCCGAATCTACCGCAGATCAACCTCACGGTGGAGCAGGCCCCCTCCCAGGAGCCCGGAACACCCACCATCAAGCTGGCTGCCGGTGCCGCTGAGTTAGCGCTCGCCGAGTTTGCCACCCTCGGTGCGACGGGCGATGAGAAGCAGGTGAACTGTGCCGATGTGGTCCATATCGTTGGCGTGTCGCCCACGTCCCGTCCGGCCCCTGCGGAATTCACCTTCAGCAACAATTCCACCCTCAACGGCTCGACGGACCTTACCGGCCTGGTCGCTGTTAACTGGCGGATTGAAAGCCAGGAGGTTGACGATCTGGGCCAGCCCGTTTTTGCCCAGCAGGTTCCCGTAAGTGCCGCCCTGAACAATGGGGAATTGCGCACCAACGGCGACCAGGGAATTCTTCCTCTTGAAGAGGGCATCTATAACGTCGGTATTCAGCTCGTTTTTTCAAATAACGTGCTCTGCCCGCCCAATGGATTCAACTTCGTAGCGACGGCCGTGGCAACGACCGCCGGTGAAGCCCCGCCAGCGGCGACGCTTGAAATCGAATCCGTCGTTGGCGCCAACGACAATGCGGGTCTCCTTCCCCTGAACAACTGGGTACCGCTCTTCCGCTTCAACATGAATTATGCCGAAGACGCCTTTGCGCCGCGCGCCCTGACCAATCTCCAATTCCGCGTGACCCGGGAACTGCACCCGGCTGATGATCCTTATCCCACCTCCATCAACCCAGACGAATCGGACTTCCTCGAATTCGCTATCTTCCGGGACAGCGGCGAAGAAGGTCCAGACGGCGTGTGGGACGGGATCGACTTTTTAAACCCGAGCTTTGACCCGTCCTTTCCCATGATCACGTGGGACGCGCACGGCTTTCCCTACGAAATGCCCGTGTGGGCTGGCTCGAACAATTTCGGCGGCGATGTGGTCGTAGGTCCCAATGGCCGCAATTACCGCATCAACGATAATTACTATGACCTGAACTTCGTATTTGACCCCAACGATCCGGGCTATATTCCCAACAGCCCCTTCCTCGATTTTCCCGCAGCCTCTGGAAATAACCCGAAATTTCCGTTCAACGAGTGGCCCATTACGGGGCCCACGCCAAACAATGGCTATCTGGTCATGGTGCGCCTCTCCAGCGCGTGGACTTCGGGTACCTCGCTTGGCGTGATCGTGTATGGGGCTCGCATGCAGCCCTACTCCGACAACGCGGCCTTCGATCAGGGCATCGAAATCGGATCCCGCCCGATTGGCACGGATGGGGCCCTACTTGACTCACTTCCCGATTTTACCGAAGGCCCCATCTCTGAAGAGGCGGGCTACTCCGCCAGCTTCGAGGTTTGGGATCAGTCCGGCTGGGATGATTTCTTTGCCGAACCCGGCGACCGTTCCTATAACCGCTCGGCCCATTCGATAAATATGTACACGCCCTACGGCGAGCAGGTGCGCCCCCGCTGGGACGTGGGTGACAGCATCGTTAACGCCGTAACGGGCGAATGGCTGGACCTGCGCGAGCTTTTTGCCATCGAAACCTGGGTCCCCGTCGTGGCGATCAACGCCCATGCGACCCAGTTTGGTTTCCTGGAACCGCAGGACCGCGTCGGTCTTCGTGAAGTCAATCTGGTCGTGACGGACGTGGGCGGCGATCCTTTCGGTCCTCCCGGAAACGGCGGCTTTGATCCGACCGAAGGCCTGGAAACCATGACCGCCACCAGCGGCCCCAGCCCGTCCAGCGCGCGAAACGTGGACTATGCCTTCAACGGCGTCTGGGTCTATGAAGACGCCAACGGCAACGGCCTTCTCGACGTGCCCGCGAACACGGGATCCGTCGGCGTTTCCTTCACCGATTTTCCCATGGCACCCTTTGACTTTGGTGCCGCCGAAGCTGTCGAACCCGGTCTGCTGGAATGGGAATATGTGCCCTTCCCTCCCGGTGGCGGCGACCCCTGGTGGAAACTCCGCATGACCTTGGCCGGTATTGATCGTCCGGGTTCCTTCGGCAACCCCGATGACGGTGCTGTGGAGTCCATCCCCGATCCATATCCGGTCACCGAGCGGCCTCGTGCGGACTATTTCGTCACGATGCGTGCGGACAGCGGCTTTACGGACATCTCTGGTGTTCCCGGTGATGGTACCGGACTCGCGATCGGTGCCGATATGCGCGCCTTTATCGAGCCCCGACGCTGGCAGACGGGTCGCCCCGGCTCCACGTCCTCCGCGCCAACGGAAAATGGACATTGGGATGGCGGCATCTGGTTCGACAGTCAGGTAAATGTGCTCAACACGGCCTCGGGCGACGTGATCGACCCGAACGGCCTTACAAGTTTTGGCAATGCCCCGAACTATGTGCAGGACGACGTGCGCGTGGACTATATCTGCCCGCCGGACGTGTACCCCTGCCCGACACTGAACGACACCTTTGATGTGGAACCCTGGTGGCCCGAGCGCTACTCTGATCGCAACACCTCCAAGCCCCAGCGCAGTGGGTTCGAAGTGCACGATCTGGTGCTGACCTACAGCACCTCCAACCTCTACGCGAAAGAAACTTTCATCCAGATGGGCCAGGCAGGCTTCCTGGGTGAGACGGACTGGTTCACTTCGCCCTTCCCGAATTTCTTCAACCAGCAAATTCGTACCCATGACAGCCTCTGGCTCGATCCGGCGCTGGCGGGTGCGGACCTGATCACTGGCGACTTCGAGGGCAGCTCCCTGAATGCCTTGGGCATTCTCGAATCCCGCTTCTACGAGTTTTACAATCCCGGTGGCTTCCCCGATATCACCGATGGCATCGAATCGACTGGTCACTCCGTGCTGTCAGCCACGGGGCTGCTGGCGGACGATACGCTCACCGACTCGCAGTATGCTTTTGAAACGGTGCCCTTCAAGCTTACAGGCGATGCCGTAGACGCGCAGTTGAACGATCCCCGGTCGGTGTTTTTCCCGAATCCCCCGCAGCAGCCCACGCTGCCGCGCTACGAGAATTGGCCGCTATTCACCGATGGTTTCGTCAACGCCGGCAACTCGGGCGAAGTGTATCTTCAGTCGGAAGGCGCGATGGCGAACGAGAACTATCGCAACCCGACCTCGCCGAACTCCGAGTTTACCTACTCCGACGACGTGTATGTCTTCGAAGCCAACGGTGCCCAGTACGGCGCCATTGGCAATGTGGCTGGCATGTGGCTGGTCGACGAGAACGGCGCGCGCTGCCGCATCCTCAGCAACGCGGGCAATGCTCTGACGGTTGAAGATGGCCACCTCCTGCTGTTGGACCGCTTCCGGACCACAGGTCAGGAACTGACCATCCGCGAGCATCCGACGGGTGTCACGGTGAACCAGCGGGTCCGTCGCGGCAAATGGATGGTCGTCAACGACACCTTGGTGCGCGGTGAGTATCCTCGCGTGAGCAACTGGACCGCAGGACTTGATCGCGACGTACTGCCCGCCGATCAGGGTGTCCGTGCCGCTCGCTGGCTCAAACAGTACGCCAGCTTCAGTTCGCAGCCCACGGCCATGCTGGGTATCAACCTCGTGGGCGCCGACGACCTGAACGTCAACAGCTTCCC
Source organism: Candidatus Hydrogenedentales bacterium (assembly GCA_044344195.1). GTDB lineage: Bacteria > Hydrogenedentota > Hydrogenedentia > Hydrogenedentales > JAEUWI01 > JAEUWI01. Next base: position 11,393 of record JBIJDL010000032.1, on the reverse strand, counting down.
GAACCTTTCCGTCAACAGCGTGACCGTGGCCTTCTGGGGTCCGGAATTCACCTCGCTGGACTTGGCGGGCCTGGATGAAGACGGCAGCCTGTTCACCTCAGGTGTGCTGGTTTACGAAGACAACGGCAACGGCGTGTTCGATGGTCCGGCCATCACGGTGGGGACCTCCAACCCGTCCTTCATCGACCGCATCGTGCCGGTGGAGCCGGGCAGCCTGCAATGGAGTGTTGAGCCAGAACCGGTCAACCTTTATGGCAAGCTGGATCCGAACACAGGCGACTACGCCGCAGATGATCTCAGCGGTGACGGAATCGTCTTCCTGGGCGACCAGTACGATGAAGCCGAAGTGGAGGCCTTCCGTGCGACACTCCCCGCTGCAGATCAGGCCCGATTTGACGGCCTTACCGACCGCGCCTGGGTGCTCCAGTTTGAGTTGGCGGCACTGTGGAACGTGCCCCAGTCCGACATTCGCAGTGGGTCGCCCAACGGCTCCGTCGGCGGCACCGATACGGGTACGGATACCGGTACAGGTACCGGAACCGATACAGGAACCGGGATTGGCGGCAACGGTGACGAAGACGCCAAGGCTACCGTCGCTGGCAAAACCGCAGGTAAAGACTTCGTAAGCAACTGGCCCAGCTTCTGGGCGAGCCAGCCGACGTTGCTGGATCTGAATGCACCACAGTCCAAGGCCCTGACCCCGGGCGGAAATCAGGGTGACGATCTCTATGTCGTCATTCGCACCTCCGACACGATCAGTGCGTTCGAAGAATTCCGTGCGGTCATTCCAGCGCGGCTTCCCGCCCGCACGCCGGCCGCCGAGCAGATCGCCGGTATCGAGATTTCGCCCCGCACCTATCCCAGCGTGGGCTCCTTCGAGAAGGTCCACCCCGAAGAAGGTGCCTACGACTACTTTGGCCATGACATGCTGGCCATCGACGTACCGGCCCGCATTATCTCCACGGGCCTGAATGGCCCGTCGGTGCCGACCACCTTCCCGGCAACGATTGAGCCCGGCAGCCCGCCGGCAGCCGTGCTCGGCATCGACGCCGCTGCAAACCGCCGCGAGAATCTTATCGCGAGCGGCGCCACGGGCGTCGCCGGAACCAATACCTTCACGGCGACCGGTTTCGCGGGAACCCAGGAGAATGTGGGCGACTGGCTCGTTGCCATGTATGAAGACAACGATGACAACGGCGACAACCGCATCGAGCCCAACCGGGTCGAGGCCTATGAGATCACAGCCGTCAACGGCGCAACCCTGACGCTCCGCGCGGGCGTGCCGGCGAACGGCAGCGCGTGGATGGTCGTGCGTAATCCCTCCTTCCTCGAACAAGTCATCGTAGAATTTTATGACATCGGAAACGACGGTGATTTCGATATCCAGCGCGACCTGCTGCCGCTGACGACGGAAGATCCCCTGAACGACCTTATCAGTGGCGTTTCGCTCTACCGTGACAACGACATGCACCCGAACAACACGAATGGCGTTTACGACCCGCCCTTCCTCAACCCCGACACCGGCGATCTCGAGTACATCGACCTTCCCCTGACCTTGGACGATGAACCCAAGTTTATCGGCCAGATCGGCGAGCCCGAGCGCCAGGTGAAGTTCGTCTTCTCGTCGCCCGGCACGGATGACCTGACCGGTCGGGAATCAGTGGCCTATGCGTCGCAGCCGCGACTCCGCCAGATCATTCCTCAGAGCTTCGGTCTGGCCAGTAGCGATCCGGAATTCGGCTCGGACTTCTTCGTGGTTGTTCGCAGTTCGCGAAACATGTCTCTGGGCGATGACTTCCGGACGGCAATTGTCTCCTGGGGCCCGAATACTCCGTCCGAACCCGATCCCGACAACTTCAGCCCCGATCTGGGCGGCACCAGCGGTCAGCGGGAAGACGAATTTGATATCTTCTCCGAATTCCCCTGGGGCGCGCGCGGCCTCGGCTTCATTACCTTCTTCAAGGATCGTCCCGAAGTCCGGTATTGGACCTACAATAAGGACCGCAACCGGGTCGAACCGACCACCGAAGAAGACCACAGCCAGGACGACAAGAACGTCCGTCACTGGATCCGGACCAACCCGAATGTGGCGGGCAGGACAGGCGTAATCACCTCCAGCGAGGCGCCGGAAATCGACTTCACCGTTGATCGCCACCGCCAGACCGTCGGGCAGCCAGTCATCTTCACCATGTGCACCACCGGAACGGTAACACGCGTGGTGTGGCAATTTGGTGACGGGACATCGCTCGAAGACACCGATCCGACCCCGATCGCGGTCGACCCGGCGAATCCGACCCAGACCTGCTACCAGTACGAGCACATCTACACGGACGAAGGTACGTACACGGTATCCGTGACGGTCACGGACGCCAATGGCGTGGAAGACACGGTCACCCGTGTAAACGTGATCGAAATCGTCGCATTCCCCTATGCGGACGCGATCGGGACGCCCCTGGACGGCTTCATCACGCCGGATGCCGAAGGGGTGCTTGCGGATGGATTGGATGTCCAGTTCACCAACCTGAGCGAGTCTGGTCCCGACTATGAAGCCATTGCCTTTGCCTGGAATTTTGGCGATGGTTCAGCTTCCAACGAAGAGAATCCCGCGCACCGTTACCTTGCACCGGGCGATTACACCATCACCCTGCAGGTGACCTTCCGCGACCGGCTTACGGACGAGGAAATCACGCGCAGCATCGAGTTGACCAACTATGTTCGCGTGCGCCCGTGCACCGGTGCCGGTTGCACTGGCGGCGAGGGTGAAGGCGAGGGTGAAGGCGAAGGAGAGGGCGAAGGTGAAGGTGAAGGCGAAGGCGAAGGCGAAGAGCCCACGGCGAGCTTCGAAGTTACCAATCTCATTCGGGACGGAGAAAGTCTGCTTCCTCTGACGGACTGGGTACCCATGTTGAATGTGGTGCTGAGCACGGACGAGGAAACACCGGCCCAGCGCATCCTGCGGACCCTGGTCTATCAGGTGCACGGCAGCGATGCCGCGTCGGCCGATCTCGGCTACATCAACGCTGGCGGCCCGCAGCCTTCCGACTTGCTCGAATTCGGTATCTTCTACGAGAACTTCTCCGACAACGATGAGGACAACAATACCCTCAACGTCGAGAATGACTTCCTGCTGGCCACCTGGGACGCTGCGGGCGGTGGTATCGCCACCCTCGATACGACCGGTGGCAACTTGACCTACACCCTCGACTTCGTGGGCACGGGCACGCCTGAAGACCCGGAAGTGCTGGTTCCCGCGGGACCGACCGGTGACAACACCATCGACGGCAACTCCTTCATTATCGCGATACGCACATCTGCCACCTGGCGTTCCCAGCTCACCCTGGCGACCACCGTGCTTGACGCGGAAATGGTGGTGCCGGATGAAACCGGCAGCGTTCCCACGGATGCAGAGGGAGCGCCCATCGACGACTACACCCCCAACTTCCTTGATGGCGAAGTCCTGGAAGACGATGTCGCCTATTCGTCGAGCTTTGGTGTGTACGACGCCCGCGGCTCGAACGACGGCGCGCTGGACACGCCGAACATCAACTCCTGGGCGAATCCCATCTTCTTCCACGTGCCAACGGCCGAGTTCACCCGGCCCCGGTGGAATACGCCCGATCGTATTCTCAGCGTACTTGGCGGGGAAACCCTCGAGATGCGCCGTCTGGTTGCCGTCGAAGAGTGGGTCAACGTACTCAATATCAACATCCACTCGACCGCTGCGGAGCACTTCGACTTCTTCGATCCGGAGACGGGCGGCGTGCGCTTCGACGACGGAGACGACGAGCAAGACCAGCCGGTAATCCAGCAAATTAACCTGATTCTGACCGATATCGGTGCCGACCCCTTCGGAACGCCCGGCAACGGTGGATTCGATCCCCGCGTGGGCCTGAACAACCAATCGCTGAGCATTCCCGACACGGGCGACGATGAAATCGCCGTGGCCCCGGATCTCACCTTTAGCGGTGCCTGGCTATGGGTCGACGAGAACAACAACGCCGTGTTCGATCCACCGACGCCAACTGCGGACGGCATCGGCGTCACCTATAACGGTGACTATCCGATGGAGCCGGTGAACATCGGCGATCTGGAATGGGAATACATCCCCTTCCCGCCCGGTGGCGGCGATCCGTGGTGGAAAATCAGCCTCAACCACAGCTTCGAACGCCGAAACGGCGCCGATGGTATTGGTCGCATCGAGGCTTCTCCGGACGAGTCCTTCGCTGTGGATGATCCGGACACGGATATTCCGACGAGCGAAATCAGCCCGGACTACTTCGTGGTCATCCGCACGGACAGCGGGTTCAAGGACGTGTCCCAGGGTCTGGCCGACGGCCAGGGCATCCAGCCGGGCGCTGACTTCCGCGCCTTCGTGGAGCCGCGCCGCTACGACACGACCAACCAGACCTTCGAAGGTGGTATTTACGTCAGCAGCATGATACCGCCGCTCGGACCCGTCTTCGGGAACGGTACCCAGGGCTACACGCTGTGGCAGGACGACTCCCGCTGGGGCTTTGACGAGCCGTGGTGGAACGAACGCACCATGAACGCGAAATCCGCGAAGCCGATTCGCGTCGGCTTGGAGGTGCACGATCTGCAGATGACCTACGGGACCAATTCGCAGTATGCGCGTTTCTCGGATATCTTCTTCGCGATCCCCTTCCAGTCGTCCATTTGCTATGGCTTCTCCTCTGAAGAAACCGGACAGACCTACTTCGACCGCTGGATGGATCCCTTTGGCATCCAGCAGACGCGCTTCCTGAATCTTCACGGAATCGACGTTCAGCGGGAGACCTTCTTCTTCACCCTGTCCTTCGAAATCGGAGGCCAAACCGAAATAATCAATACGGCGGCCGATGAAATTGATCGCCAGTACCCCTTCGAGACCGCGCCCTTCGGTTCGGGCGAGTCGGCGGAGATTCCGCGGTCCTCGGCCATCGCGCAGCTTCCGGTTCAGCCGGCCCTTCCAGACTTTGAGACCTGGCCGGCGGAGTTGATTCCCGGACAGTATCCGCACCTGGCGGACTGGGACAACGAAGACGCGAAGGCCCGCATTCTGGTCCAGCGCACAGACATCAACAACAACCACACCCCGGTGCTCGGGATCAACGCCGTTGGCACCGCCGATGCGGCCGTGAATGCCTCGTCGGAGACCTACATTTCCGAAATAAACCTGGCCTTCTGGGGTCCGGACTTCAATCCGAAAGATCTCTATCCCCTGGATCCGGCCGGCGTTAATCTCGACTCTGGCGTCCTGCTCTGGCAGGATAGCGACACCGGTACGTCCAGCATCCTCTCCGGTGGCACCTATCTGAATGAGTCCGACTTCCGGTCCTATTCGGACAGCGCTTTCCTGAGCACGGAAGAAATCGTGCCCCTGAACAACGCCCGATGGTCCTCCGCGCCCGAGTTTGTTGACCTCGACGGCAACGGCACGCCCGACGACATGAACGGCGACGAGTTGATCGACGATGTGGACAAGGCGTGGGTATTGAAGATGAATCTAGCCACCCTGTGGCCGGTACCTCACAACGATGAAGAAGGCACGACCTTCGACATCGACTACCTCTTCGTCTGCGAAGGATTCTCCGGCGGCGGCACCGGTTCCGGTGGCGGCGGTGGCGGCGGAGGTGGTGGTGGCGACGGCGTCACGGACGACTTGGTATATCTCCACCATGGTGCCGGCAGCCAGTGGCTGACCAGCGGCGGCCTGAACGATGCGCTCATCGCGAAGGAGTACCTCGACGAGCGGAACGACATCCGCGAGCTTTCCGATGTCCCTGCGGATTCGGGACGCCCCGATTCGCTGGAACCGACGCCGGGCAACTTCACCGATATCCGTCACTGGTTGTTGTGGTTCAACGACTACTTCAGAGGGATCCGCGAGCGCGACACCGCCAACGGGTTCAACCGGGTGGTCATGTTCAACAGCGATTCCTTCACCAATCAGTTGGAGGGCGCGGGCACCGCGCCGGGCAACCCCTTCAGCGAGACCATGACCCTGGAGAATTATAAGGCTGTCTTCCAGCACCCGGATGGTGCCGGCAGTGGCAGTATTTATACCGACAGTTCCGGCGAAGTGTATGAACCCCTCGAAGCCATCTTCGAGGCCAACCCGGACATGCTCTTCGTCGTGGTTACGGCACCCCCGCTTCCCGCCGGGCAGACCTCGGACGCCGAGGCCGATCTGGCGCGCGAATGGGCAGACTGGCTCGTGGATACGTGGCAGCCTGCGTATGAGGCCCGCAACCCGAACCTGAACAACGTGGTGGTCTTCGACTGGTTCGATTTCCTGGCCCGCCCGACCAGCGCCGGTACCGGGCTGCGCCACCGCCTCAAGCAAGAGTACGAACGGAGCGGCAGCACCCTGCCGAACTCCGCGGCCCTCGTGGCCTCCACTGCATACTTCGTGGCCGGTACCGATACCGAGGACAGCGTGCTCGATATCGCGGTAGACGCGTTCCCCGAAATTGACTTCACCCTGCCGGACAAGCTCCGCATTGAACTGGGCAAGGGAAGCCAGGTCGCCAGCAAGGCGCTGGATCTGGAAGCTGCGCAGCCGGGTGACGAGCTATTCGTGACGGTGAAACTGTCCGAGGGCGCGAGCGCCAACGAGCAGTTCCGCGTGATAGTCCCGGCAACCCTGCCGGGCCGTGCCGACGGCCAGCGTGATGCGGGTATCCGCTTCGTGCCCACGGGCCTGGCGAGTGCCGGTGCCCTGACGAAGAGCAGTCCGGAAGAAGGACCGGTGCAGGACTTCATCGGCCACGATGTGGTCACGACCAACGTCCCGCTGAAGATCAAGGATCTGACGAGCCTGACCGCAACCGTGAATATTGGTGGTGCGGCCGTGGCGACTATGGGTCTGGACGCCTCGACCAACGAGCCTGACGCCGTACGGGCACAGGGCTCGACGGGCCTGGGCACCGAGGGTGTCTTCACGGTGGCCGGCGCGAGCTGGACCACAAACGCCTTCGCCGGCGACTACCTCATTGACTCGCGTTACGAGGCCTATGAGATCACCGCGAACTCGGCGACCGCACTGACTCTGCTGAGCGGAGAGCCGCGCGACGGTGCCTGGAAAATCGTGCAGAACCCGACCTTCCTGGAACAGGTGGTGGTCGAGTTCTACAACGAGTCGAACAGCGCCGACTTCGACGTGGTGACCGATCTGCTGCCCATGAATCGCGACCAGCGCCTGAGCGGCGTGGCCATCTATCGGGACAACGATTTCAATCCCGAGAACCGCAACGGCCACTTCGATCCGAATATTGACATCCCGCTGAGCCTCGATGGCGCACCCCAGTTGTCCGGTATTTCCGGCGACGCGCCTCAGGTCAAGTTTGCCTTCTCCTTGCCGGGTACCGGCTTCAATGGCGACGACGTGAGCAAGCTGCCGCGCAACCGCCAATGGGTACCCGAGTCGTGGGAGGGTGAAAATTCGGAGTCCGACTTCTTCATCGTGGTCCGGGCCTCCGAAGGCATGCAGGTGGATGACAACTTCCGCATGGGCATCGTATCCTGGGGTCCGAATACCCCCACGGAGCCGGATCCCTACGTGTTCTTCCGCCTGAGCGGCGCGGAACGCGAAGACTATAAGAAGTTCCAGGAATTCCCGTGGGGTAACCGCGGCGTAGGCTTCATCTCCGTCTTCAAGGACGAGCAGGTGCGGTACTTCATGGACGGCAACAAGCCGGGCGCGAAAGTGGATAACAGCGGCTTCAATTGGGTGCGCACGCACTCGAACCAGAAGAAGCGCTCCGGTATCCTCACGGCGCGGAAAGAGCCCTCGGGCCCAACCTCAGTCGTGATTAACTCGGCGTCCACCTCCGAACTGCCGGCCCAGACCCTGGAGAGTAACCCCTTCACCTTCGTCATCTACGGTTCGGGATTCGGCACGAAGCCGGAAGTCATCCTGACGGGTTATGATGTGACAGTGAATCAGGCGACGGACACCAGCATTTCGGTGACCATCACCTCGCGTGCGGAAGATGCGCCGCAGCCGCCCATCATCCTGATTGTTCGCAATCCAGACACGGGCAAGGAGGCCAGCCGTTCCAACTTGTTCACCCTGGTGAATGGCACGGGCGACGTGTCCCCAATTATCACCCGGGTGTCGCCCGCCAAGGCCACGAAGTCGGACTTCCCGGTGAAGGTCATCGGTGAAAACTTCGGTGCTCGTGAGGACATGGTCGTGCGCTTCGGCGAAACGTTGATGACGATCCTCGCCGTGAACAGCGAGGGCACAGAGATCAGCGTGGGCTACCCGACCGGTGGCTTTGCCGAGGTGGACCAGATGAGCGTAACGGTCGTGAACGAGACGAACGGCACGGAAGCGATCAAGTTGAATGCATTCGAATTCGTCAGCGATCCGGTGAGCAAGCCGAATGTCGGACCCTTCAGTTGCGGACCGAACAGCGGCGGCTTCACGTCGCCCCTGGGTGACCTTCTGTTGCTGGCACTGGTAGTCGGGGGCCTGGCCTTCGGCCTCCGGAGCAAGGGTGCCCGAAACCGGGTATAGAGGATTACGAGGCCGCGCGCTCCGGCGTGCGGCCGCTTCAATAGATTCGATCAGTAGATTTCAGCCCCCCGGGGAAGGAAGTAGCTGGCATGAAAGGAAATGGATACGTGACTTCGCGTAGACGACTATTAGGAATGGCGATACTGGCCTGCGGCCTGTTTCTCGCCACCAATACCTGGGCTATCTTCCCGTTGGGTAGTTTCGATTCATTCGACATACTTCGTATCAAGAAGCATCGGGTGAACGACTTCGACGCGAATAACAATGGCCGCGTGGAAGAGACCGAAGGCGTGCCCGTGCTGATCGAGAATGGACGCAGCGGGTTCACCGAGGCGGAGCTTGAAATCGTCCGTGAATCCTTCGCCGTATGGGAGCGTGTCCCCCAGAGTTACGCGTCCGTGGACGAGGTGGGTCTGTTCCAGGATCCGGTTATCGCCGGTGGCACCGCCGACTTGCAGAACACCATCGTGATGCAAGTCACCAGCACGGTGGATCTCGATGGCGACGGGCTGCCGGACGAGAATGTGGAGCCGGACCCCGCTGATGTGATTTTTGCTCTCCCGGCGGGTGTCTTGGGTGTTAACGTATACATCCACGCGGTCGACGAAGTAATTATCGATACGCCCAGCGAATCCTATCTGGTGAGTTCCGGGACTATCGTGGACAACGACGTTATTATTGTGGCGGACACCGTGCGCCCGCAGGTGCTGGGAGAGGAACCGATCGGAGACCTCCAGAGCGTGCTCGTGCATGAGATGGGCCACTTCTATGGACTCGGTCATACCCCGCTGAATAACCTTACCGAAAGTGACGCGAGTCTGGTCGAAACCACCGCGATGGCGCACAGCATCGGCGGTGTCCAACGGCGCATCGGCGTAACGCCCACCATGTTCCCCTTCATTTTCGAAGTCATGGCCGAAGGGGGTGGTTTGGAAGGCGGCGGAGCCGATCTTGCGCCGGATGACATCTCGGCGATCTCGTGGCTCTATCCCCGCGGGAACCAGGACCTGTTTTTCGACCTCAATGGTGAAGTGCGTACCCGCACCCGAGCGGGCACGGGCCTGCCCTCGATCCAGGTGGCCAGTGCGCACGTTGTGGCCTGGGCGGATGTGGACAACGATGAGACGACCCCGCGAGTTCCGCTCTTCAGCGCGTTCTCGGCCTACTTCGAGAACCCGGCGAATACCGAGCGGGACGGCCAGTTCGAATTGAACAATCTGTGGCGGACGCTGGAAACAGAATCGGGCCTTATCAACGCGACCTACACCTTCAGCATGACGCCTTTCAACGGCGGGGGCTATGATCGCCAGTCGCCCCCCGGATTTTCGGTGGAGGAATTCGACAATATTGGTGGACGCACCGCCGTCTTCAATACCTATCCTTCGGAAGTGTTTCATGAAGTCGAAAACATCATTGATGTGTCCAACAAGGACGCCGGCACGGCCATGGTCTGGGATTTCGAACGCGGCACACTGGTCAGCACGGACACGGAGCGCACGATCGAAGAAATCGTCGGCAGCGATCCCATGTTCGGCGATCCGAACGATGTGTGTATCCTGAATGTAGTCAGTTCCGTCGCCGCAGGCGGTGGAACCAAAGCGCTGGGCCACGCGGTCGAGGGCGCGAGCTCCGTCCGCTCGCTCCGGGACACGGTTTTGATGGATACTGCACTGGGCAGTTTCATCGTGGACACCTACTATAAGGTTTCACCTTCGGCGGCCCGCTTCCTTCTCGGGAACAGCATTGCGTTGGGTGCTACGGTGAAGGCCGTTCAGGTGGCCTATTGGTGCATGGAGAATGCCGCCATGATCCTGGGTATAACGGTTCTACTTTCCAGCCTTGTCTACGGACTCCGCAAGCGCAAGCGTGCGGTGGCGGGTGTCACGGGTGCCCTGCTCATGGGCCTGCTGCTTTCGCCGGGTGCTCAGGCGCTGCTTCAGTTTCAGACCACCGAGCAGCTCGTGGCCGGTGCGACGGATGTGGTGTCCGGCACCATCACGAGTGCCCAGCCGCGCTGGGAAGGTGGCACATCCTACATTTACACCGACGTTGTGGTGCAGATAGAGGACAAGGCCAAGGGCTCCCTGAACAAGCAGTCAACGGTCACGTTCAGCCAGATCGGTGGTCGAGTTGGCGGACTGGACACCCAGGTCAGTGAATTGCCCAGCTTCAACGCGGGTGAAGACGTGGTGCTTTATCTTCAATATGTCGAAGGAGAGGGCTACTTGGTCTACAATGGCCTCGGTGGAAAGCAGCTCGTTTCCCTGGATGCCGCAAGCCAGACCAAGTTCGTGACAACGCCCCCGGACATCAAAGCGAAGAAGGCGAAGACGCTGGCTCCGGGCGAGACCGTGCCGGAAAAGATGGAAGTGTCGGAGTTCATGTCCGAGCTTCGCGCGATAGCCAAAGCGCAGGAGAAGGCGAAGTCCTGAGAGGCTTACCGACGTAGATTGTTTATTGTGTCACACCCCCAGTTGCTGGGGGTGTGATTTTTAGTTTGAGGGTGGCGTTATGGGTCTTATGGGTCGTGCGTCTTGGGCCTCCCCCTTCAGACTTCAGCCTTCAGAGAATGGGCTGTGTGGGCTTTGGCGTCTTTGCGTTGCCGGGAGGGGATGGGCTACACTAGACGCCCGTTATAAACATGGGGCAGGTGTGTGTCGAGGCCGAATAACGCGCCCGTTGATCGGGTTGCGCCGTGTGCCTCCTATCCTGTCAACCCGAGCGCCTGCACCGGCGTTAGTTGTGGTATCACAACATGTTGCGGCGGGGCGGAAACGGATCCGAGGCCCAGTTCGGCTTCGAACAGGTCGTATACCGCAAGCCCAAGACGAGAGGTAGCAATGGTACGTGGTTTAATCATACGGCAGCTTTT
>JBIJDL010000303.1:0-7814 GCA_044344195.1 Candidatus Hydrogenedentales bacterium | reverse complement strand
GTTTGGAGGCGTAACCAGTGGTTGGCACTGGACCAGCCGACTTTTTCCATGCGCCCCGGGTGGGGTGTCTTTTTTTCATTGGCATCGCAATTGGCCTCCATTTGCCTATCCCTTCGTCACCGTTTCATCCAGATTCAGCAACACATTCGCAATCGTCGTCCAGGCGGCCAGCGCCGCCGGTTCCAGGTCAGCGGCAACGGGCGCGCGGCCTTGCGCGATGAGGGCCTGGGCCGCCGCCCAGTCCGCGCTGAAGGCCGCATACTGTTCGTGATAGAAGCTCGTAAAGAAGGCCCGCTCTTCATCGCGCGGCGGACGTGTCAGACACTGGCGCAGGGCGAAGGTCATTCGCGCATCGAGGTCGGCGCCGCCCTCCCGTAGGATACGCTGCCCGAACACACGGGCCGCTTCGACAAATTGCGGGTCGTTCATCGTTGTCAGCGCCTGGAGCGGCGTGTTGGTCCGGGGCCGTTCCGCGGTGCAGTATTCGAAGCCCGGCGCGTCGAAGGCCTGGAACGTGGGGAAGGGCACGGAACGCCGCCGGAAGGTGTATAGCCCGCGTCGATACAAGTCGGGCCCCGTCGTCTCAGGCCACACGCCCGCGCCATAGCCCGTCAACCCCTTCTCCTCCCAGAGGCCCGGCGGCTGATAGGGGTGGACGCTCGGGCCGCCAATCGCCGGATTCAACAAGCCGCTCACCAACAGCGCGTTATCGCGAATGGCCTCGGCCGCCAGGCGGAACCGGGGACCGCGGGCCAGCAGCACATTGTTTGGATCGGTCATATAGGCGTCAGTACCCACGTTCACCGTCTGCTGGTACGTCGCCGAAGACATGATCATGCGGAGCAGTCCCTTCACGTCCCAGCCGCTTTCCACGAAGGTCGCCGCCAGATAGTCCAGCAATTCCGGGTGAGAGGGCAGGCTGCCGCGCGTGCCAAAATCATCCGAGGTATTCACCAGACCATTGCCGAAAAGCTGCTGCCAAATCCGGTTCACGGTGACTCGGGCGGTCAACGGATTCTTTGGGTCCACGATCCAGCGCGCCAGATCGAGGCGGTTGGGCGTGCGTCCCTCGATGCCTTCCAGAGCGGGCCAGGCGGCGGGCGTGTTCGCGGAAACGGCATCGCCGAGCTGGAGGAAGTTGCCGCGAATGTGGACCTTCGCCTCACGGGGTGTTGTCATTTCCTCCATCACCAGCACCTGCACGATTTTCTTCTTCTTTTCGGCGTACTCTTTGCGCAGGGCCGCCAGGCGGACCTGCTCCGGCGCGCTGTTCTCGTTGGCCGGCGTAGTCTCGGCCGGTGGAGGGAACTTGGCCTCAAGATCCTTAATCACCGAGGCCAGCCCGTCCAGCTCCGCCTGAAGCGAAGGTTCCGGGGGCAGTTCCATCAAGGGAGCCCGCGTCTGGTTTGTGCCACCGCCCAGTTCGGGCACGTTGTTGAAGAAGGAATAGAGCTGGTAAAACTCTTTCTGCGTGAAGGGGTCGTACTTGTGATCGTGACACTCCGCGCAGCCCATCGTCGTGCCCATCCACGTCGTCATCGTCGTGTTCACCCGATCCACCACCGCCTTCGTGCGGAACTCCTCCTGATCGATGCCGCCCTCTTCGTTAAACATCGTGTTGCGGTGAAAGCCTGTGGCCACCTTCTGCTCAAACGTCGAATCGGACAGTAGATCCCCCGCGAGCTGTTCGATGGTGAACTGATCAAACGGCATGTTCTGGTTGAAGGCGCGAATCACCCATTCGCGATAAGGCCACATCGCCCGGGGCGCGTCCACGTGGTAGCCCGCACTGTCGGAGAAGCGCGCCAAATCCAGCCAGAAGCGCGCACGATGCTCGCCATAGTGCGGGTTGGCAAAGAGCCGATCCAGCACCCACTCCAGCGCGTCGGGCCGCGTGTCCGCCGCAAAGGCATCCGCCTCGGCAACGGTGGGGGGCAGGCCCGTGAGGTCGAAACTCAGCCGGCGCATCAGGGCATGGCGGTTCGCGGGCGGCGCCGGAGTGAGCCCCGCCGCCTCCAGCCGCGCCAGCACAAAGCGATCGATATCGTTTTTCGCCCAAGCCCCATCCTTCACGGCGGGCACCTCCGGCTTCACCGGGGCGATATAGGCCCAGTGCGCCTCAAAGGGTGCCCCCTGCGCAATCCACGTCCGCAGGGCCTCCACTTCCGTTGCATCCAGTCCCTCGCCCTCGGGGGGCATGCGCTCGTCGGCATCGGTCGATGCCACGCGCTGGAGGATCGTGCTCCCATCCGGATTCCCCGGCGCCAAGGCCTGATGTCCGCTCTCCAGGACCGCCGTGGCCCCCTCCAAGTTGTCCAGGCGCAATCCCGCCTTGCGCACCGCGCCATCCTGCCCGTGGCATTTGAAACAGTGCTCCGCGAATATGGGGCGGATTTCGCGATTGAAGGAAAGGGGAGCCGGAGTGTCCTCGGCTGCGACGTGGACGGAGGAGAAGACCAATGTGACAAGCATGACTGGCCAAGATAAAGATCGAACTGAAGCGGACTGAATCATTGTGAATTTCCAAGGGTTGCAACTCAGGATCAGTGTAGAACAGACTTGGGCCCGATGCAAGAATCACGAGATGCCTCCCGGATGTCGCTGCGCGTGTTAAAATTTCAAGTCCTGTTTCTTGTTGACAGATTCCCTAAGGTCATGATATCTTTCAAATACAATCTCTTGTTCAATTGGCAGTTGGGCAGTTGGGCAGTTGGGCAGTTGGGCAGTTGGGCAGTTGGGCAGTTGGGCAGTTGGGCAGTTAGGCCTTAGCCACCATCCTTGGGAGCGGCACGCAGTCATCCATTGTAATCGACAATAACTCTCGCCGCCGGTGTGGGCTTGTTTCAATTGCTTTTCCTCCAAATGGCGCGCTAATTCTACTCTCTAAACAGTCGACGACCGTTCTTGCGTGTGGTCACGCTTGTATCAACTTAACGGAAGGGGTGGTTATGCCTTCGATTGCCATTAGCTACATTCTTCCCTTGGCGGCAATGCTAGGGGCTGGACTTGAAGGGCCTATTGATGACTTTTACGGCTATGCCGAGCAGCAGGAGGCATACCTTCGAGAAATTGGATCCTACTCTGCGGAAATTCGACAGGCCCGGGAGACCTTTAATATCAGTCCGATTCCAAATGAGAGAAAATCGACAGTAAGTTTGGAAACCCTGTCGGAGAAGACCATCATTGACGGAGCCCGATTTATCACACGGAGTACGGACTTCCGAGGGTATTCACCGAATGGTGTAGAAACATTCAAACACACTTTTTCCTACCTCTTAACGGAGGATTTAATCGCGGAGTACTCACATCAGGAACCAGTTCCTCGAATCAAGATTGAACGATTTCAGGAGGGCGGGGAATTACCTCGAAGAGCTGCTCAAACGAGGAACCTGATGAACCCGCGCGATATTCTCGTTCACGGTTTCGGAGATGGCCATAGGAGCTTGCGAGTTCTGTGCGACGATCTAAAATCGATGTCGGAGAAGGAAGACGTTAGAATCGAGAAATCAGACTCGGGAGACAACCTGTTGAAGTATACCTTTTTTCGAGGCGGCGCCAGATTCGAGGTTATCGAATTGGACCGTACGCGCTTGGGGATGGTGACTGGCACCCAGTTATACCATCCGCAAAAAGGGGGTATGCGCTTGGAGGTTCGCACAATTCTGGGTAAACTGCCTGACGGTAGACCCTTCCCCACTTCCTGGCACCACATAATTTATGGAGTTGCCGACAACGAGATTACTTCAGGTCGAGTAATGGAAATCACCCGTAACGAAGTGATCGAAGTGGTGCCGGGCGGGCTCGAATCCATCGACGTGTCGTTTCAAACTTTTGGCCTCCCGGACGGCACAATTACCGTCGTTCGGTACGGCGATTCGGAGCAGCTCAGTACCGGGGAACTTCAAGGCATGATCGTTATCGATGGGGAATAGCTATGAGAGGCAGAAGGAATAAGATACAGTTCTATGGGAGCGTGGCGCTCTCGGTGGCGCTGGTGCTGCTTTGCATGGGATGGTATTTCGAACGCGGTTACCTCGTGCCCGATGATGAACCAGTCGAACAGGTTGCACAAACTGATGAAGTCGATTTTGATGCAGGGGCTCCAATCAATCCCATCGAAGCGCCAACAGGGCAAGATGCCTCTCCCGTTGTCGGGCCGGGGACTGTCATTGTTCACGTCTACAAAAGAGACGGCAACGCGGCCTCGGACTGCAATGTACGGTTGGCCGGTGCGGGTAGATTGGATAGGAACGCGGTTACAAGCGTGTTCGATACAATCGTGCGGGAGCTGCCGACCGACGAAAACGGGGCATGCACGTTTTCCGAGCTCCCGTTGGATGCGTACATCGTATCTGCGCATTCGAACGAACTCGGCGGTACCGAAAAAGCGCTTCTCATGCCGACGCGCCAAGTGGCGGAAATTGAGATCATTCTCGGGCCCGGCGGTTACCTGGCCGGAGAGGTAACCCTCGAGGACGGGACACCGTGTGCGGGTGCTCGCGTCTTTCCGGTTGCACAGGATGGGTATCTGATTCCCGAAGACAGTTTTCGGGCGCTGTCGGTGGCGGCGGACGAGCAGGGGCGCTTTCACATTCCGTTTTTATCCGCTCGGTCGTGGGATATTTTGGCGGAGTACCCAGGTTATCAAAATTCGGGGGAGAAGGGTGTCCCGGTCGGATCGGGCGATATACGCCTTGTGATGCGGCCCGGTGCCCGTCTTTCGGGAAAAGTCATCGACCCCGAACGAGGAGAGGGCGTGGCCGATATGCTGCTCGTGGCCAGCCAAGATGGCGTCTTGGTGAACATGCGCTGTGTAACGGAAGAGGGCGGTGGATTTGAATTTACGGGATTACTCGCGGGAGAGGTAAGATTGCTCGGCTTTCACCCCACGCATGCGCTCGTAAAATCTCCCTTGCTCGCCTTGGCCCGTAAGGATGACGATGGCACCACCACGCTGGAAGCGCTGCCGGGGGCGGAGGTGGTTGGGCGCTTGCTCGATTCGGGTGGAATCGGTCTTGGGGATACACGCATCGGGCTGGCTGGTCCGAGTGATGGTCGATGGGTTGTCTCCGATGCCGAGGGCGTTTATCGCTTCGAGAACGTATTGCCGGGAAATTACATGCTCAGTACGCTCGCAGCTTCCTCGGGAGAGGTTCGGTACATACAGGTCGCGGCGGGTGTCGTTACGAATGTGCCCGACTGGATGCTCGATGTACGCGCGCTGCGGGTAAAGGTGGTTGACAGGCTGGGGGTTCCTGTAGCAAATGCAGTTGTCAGAGTGGCCAAAGACAGCCAGATTGGCGGCGGGCCTACGGATGACGATGGCTGGTTCGTATTTGTCGAGCCGGGTGCCCGGGGCGAGGTGGTATTGACCGCGTCAAAATTACAGATGTCGAGTGTGCCGTTCACGGTTGATATGGATGCCCAAGAGACTCCTCTTGTGACCCTTGTATTGGACCAGCCCAGGGGAACGATTGGCGGCCAGGTCGTGGATCAACATGGCAAGCCGGTAAAGGCTTCCGTAACGTTGTCTTCCTATGAGGGAAGGCCGGACGGGATGGGCGGACTCGCCGATGCGGATGCCCTATTGCCACAGTCCGAAAATGGCGCAACAGCGCTCCGTGGTGGGGGAGTCGCGTGGGATATTGCATTGGATACGGATAGCGACGGATATTTCCTGGCGAACGTAGACACGCCTTCCGATGTTAGAGTCGTTGTTGCCGACTTCTCACCTGATAAAACGTATAGCAGGTCTCCACCGGTTGCGGAGGTGCATCTGGATCCGGGACAGGCACGGACCGATCTCAGGCTGGTACTCCCATCAAAGGGGGATGTCGAGATTAGCGGAAAAATCGTCGATGGAGATGGTGTGCCGCTGCCTGGAATCGACTTCATTGTAGTTTCGGAGGAGCCGAGTTTGGGGAAGTCAATCGTATCAACTTCCGACGGAAAATTTGTGGCGGGCGGGCTTTCGGGCAGCACCTTTGAAATACAAGTCAGGGCACAGCGGGGCTTTCACCCATTCGTCATGAAAGGCATCAGCGCCGGAACTAAGGATATTCTAGTTTCCCTAATGCGTCCGGCGAAAGTTTTTGGAACGGTGATTGACAGGGCAACCAATTCCCCTGTTCCATCCTTTAGCATCGCAATAGTCGGTTGGCAAGTGAAGAATATCCAACCTGCTCATTTTCGTCAAGTCTCGGACTCGGGGGGACACTTTGAAATTGATGCGCCTCAAGGTAGCGACGGTCTGGATATGGAAATCGCGGTGCAGGCGCCGGGCTACGAATTTACCCGACAGGGAATTGGACCCATTCCGGCCGATGCCAATACCGGACCCATTGAAGTCCTTCTCGATCACGCCGGCCCGCCGATAAAGGGCATCATCGTTGATG
This sequence comes from Candidatus Hydrogenedentales bacterium, assembly GCA_044344195.1. Classification (GTDB taxonomy): domain Bacteria; phylum Hydrogenedentota; class Hydrogenedentia; order Hydrogenedentales; family JAEUWI01; genus JAEUWI01. Next base: position 1,419 of record JBIJDL010000303.1, on the reverse strand, counting down.
AAGCAGGGAATGCGGTTGCGGGCGCGAAGGTGACGGCAAATGGTTGGGAGGAATTTGGGGGCGGCGGACAGGCCATATCGACCACTTCGGGGCCGGATGGAACATTCCAAATTTCGGGACTTTCAAGAGGGGCATCTCTAATTGAGGTAGCGCATCCAGATTTCGCCAGAGTCTCGATGGAAATTGAAAGTGGGGGGCCGGATGAGGTCAGGATCGTCTTGTCCTCTGGAAGCGACTTGGAGGGCTGGATAAGTTCTGGAGGTGTTCCTTTGGAGAATGTATCGATCCGAATTGGGGGATCGGGGCCGGTGGCGACGGACGCCGAGGGTCACTTTCAAGTAGAGCGAGTTCCCGCGGGCGAGGCGCTAGTCGAAGTTAGACTACAGAGCCCCGATGGGTTGAGTCGGACTCAAAGCTTGACAAAAGAAATTGTCTCCGGTGCTTCTAACGTTTTGCACATAGAAGTAACGAACGGAGTTGCATCCATTTTGGAGTAAACGGGGTTATGCGGAAGTGGAGAGGCCGGTGGCGAAGAACCTTACAGGCGACCCTTGCTTTTAAGCCGTCCCAGAGGTTGAGAAAGCGAATGTATACATAGTCCGGCGTAGTATCGTAGAGTAGATGAGTCAGTGTGCGGGTGTTATTCCTGCAAACAAAAGGAGAACTGTAAATGCGTACGACTTCAATTTTAATCTGCGCGATTCTTTTGGGATCGTTGGCTTTTTGCCAATCTGGCAGCGCGCAGTGCTGGGAGAATGTAACTACGAATTGTGGAGACCTATTTGACGATTGGCCGTGTGAAAATTTCTGCGGGAATGAATATTCCTCGCCTACCTGTGAAGAAGTCACCGGTGCGACCAGACGTGAATCGGTTACATACGCTGTAGAAAGTCCTCAAGGGAAAGCTGGAAGAGCGAATCCAGTATCGGTGGCGTGTGTTACCTACTTGCAATGCAGCGTCAATATTTGGGTTCAATGCGCCGGCGATCCCAGCAAGAATCAGTGTTGGGAATGGGGAACAGGAGCAGTAAAAGAATGGAAGGATGTAAGGTATGCATTTGGGTTGAGTTGTCCATAACGAATTGGGCCGCTATACAAATCTCTGGGACGGCGAGATTGCTTCCACATAAATCGCCAATTTGCCCGCCACGCCGCTGACGCGGTTAGGCGGGTTTTTCCATGGAGGGAGTTCGTGTACTCATTAGAAGCAGTGTCGATAGAGGAAGGCGACATACCGCCGTCTTTCCAATTTGTTGATGAGGGCAACTTCCACAGGCCTCGCCGCAACTATCTAGAGCCTGCCCCTAATTTGGATTGGCGATGCCTGTTTATTTGATGTGGTCGGTCACGAGATATATAAGGCAGCTCTTTGGGTGGTACTAACGAAAAATGTGTCCTATAATTGGGTTGCACACCGAA